>NZ_JBJGZL010000018.1:0-79480 GCF_054050495.1 Blastococcus sp. SYSU D00922 | reverse complement strand
CGTGTCGGAAAGGTCGCAGGAAATAGCCCGGCGACCGTCTCCGCGTTGTCGACATGGCGCCCGGACGGCCAACTTGCCGACCCGCGCGTGCGCGAGGGGGGGGGGGCGGGGGGGGGGGGGGGGCCCGCGGCCGCGGCCCCACCGGCCACCACCGTCCCCGCCCCGTCGCCCACGACCGGCGGCACCGACGCCGCCGTCGCTGCTCCGGTCGCCGCCGTCGCCGCCGTCCCGTCCGCCGGCACCGGAGGCACGTCGTCCGGCGGGGCCGGCAACCCGGGCAGCGGCTCCGGGTCGCCCGCGGCGCCCGTGACCGACAGCGCCCCGGACCAGACGCCCATCGGTGCGGCCCCCGCACCGGTGACGACCGCGCCCGTCACGGCTCCCGCGGCGCCCGCCGCGACCGGCGACGCCGCGGCCCTGCCGGTCGGTTCCCAGGTGGCCCGGCAGGTGGCCGTGCTCGGCCGCGGACCGGACGGCGCGCACACCATGACCCTCGTCCTCAACCCCGAGAACCTGGGTCCGGTCGAGGTGTCGGTGACCGTCAGCAAGGGCTCCGTCGACCTGCACCTGCGCGGTGCGCACGAGCAGGGCCGCGCCGCGCTGCTCGACGGCCTGCCCGACCTGCGCCGCGACCTGGAGTCCGCCGGCCTGACCCCCTCGCGGCTCGAGGTGGACCGGGACACCGGTGGCTCCTGGCTGGCCCGCCACGCGGCGCAGCAGCAGGCCGACCAGCAGGGCTTCGCCCAGCGCGGCCAGCAGGACCAGGGCGGCGACAGGTCACGACCCTGGGGCGCCCCTGCCGATACCCCAGTGAGCGGCCCGATCCCGCCCCGCAACCGAGCCACGTCGGCCTCCGGCGTGGACGTGCTCGCCTGAGAGAAGGAGTGACCGACCGATGACGGCACCCGTGACCGGACCCGGCGGGACTGCCTACACGCCCGCCTCCTCGACGGTCGACCGACCGGACCAGATGGGCAAGGACGTCTTCATGAAGCTGCTGGTCGCGCAGATGCGCTACCAGGACCCGGGCAACCCGGTCGACTCCTCGCAGATGATGGCCCAGACGGCGACCTTCAGCCAGGTCGAGAAGCTCGAGCAGCTGGTCAACCAGAACGCCTCGATGCTCGTCCTGCAGGAGTCGGCCACCGCCGGGGCCCTGGTCGGCCGGACGGCGACCTACACCGACACCACCGGCGCCTCCAGGACCGGGGTCGTCACCGCCGTGCAGCTCGCCAGCAAGCAGAGCGAGGCCGTCGCCATCATCGACGGCGTCAAGGTCCAGGTGGGCCGGCTCACCGAGATCTCCGTGACCAAGTAGGCGTCACCCCTCCGCCCGAACGCCCGCACCCCCGGCCCCACACCTGAGGAGACCCTCCCCGTGCTTCGTTCCATGTTCTCGGCCATCTCCGGCCTGCGCGCCCACCAGACCAAGATGGACGTCACCGGCAACAACATCGCCAACGTCAACACCGTCGGCTTCAAGGGGAGCCAGACGGTGTTCCAGGACACGCTGTCCCAGGTCATCCGCGCCGGTGGTGCGCCGGCCGCGGACCGTGGTGGCACGAACCCGGCGCAGGTGGGTCTCGGCGCCAAGGTCGCCGCGATCACCACCAACTGGACCCAGGGGGCGACCCAGTCCACGGGCCGGTCCACCGACTTCATGATCGAGGGCGACGGCTTCTTCGTGACCCGGGGCGCCGGCGGCGAGCAGCTGTTCACCCGCGCCGGGTCCTTCGACTTCGACGGTGCCGGCAAGCTCGTCACGCCCGACGGCGCGGTCCTGCAGGGCTGGATGGCCGACGAGAACGGCGTCGTCAACACCAACGGCCAGATCGAGCCGCTGTCGGTGCCCTACGGCCAGCTCGTCGCCCCGTCCGCCACCACGTCGGGCGTCATCACGGGCAACATCCCGTCGGACGCCCCGATCACCGCGCCGCCGACGCCCCTGCAGACCGGCATCACGATGTACGACAGCCAGGGCGTCGCGCAGAAGATGTTCTACAACCTGACGCGCACGGCGGCGAACACCTGGACCGTCGAGGTGCGGCACGAGAACGGCGACGTCATGCAGACCGTCACCGGCGTGACGTTCGACGTGAACGGGAAGCTGCTGAACCCGGCCGCACCCGGGCTGCTCCCGGCGTTCAACCCGAACACCGTGCACGCCGGCAGCTACCCGAGCTGGAACAACGACGTGCGAATCGACCTGTCCGGGCTCACCCAGTACGGCTCGACGAACACGCTCGGCGCTCCGGAGCAGGACGGCTACGCGCTGGGCTCCCTGCAGTCGTTCCAGCTCGGCGCCGACGGCACGATCATGGGCGTCTACTCCAACGAGCTGCGCCAGCCCATCGGCCGCCTGGCCCTGGCCTCCTTCAACAACCCCGGCGGTCTGGAGAAGGCCGGCAACAGCTCCTTCCGCGTCGGCGTGAACTCCGGCGTGGCCCAGATCGGCACCGCCGCCGAGGGCGGCCGGGGCGCCCTGATGTCCGGCGCCCTGGAGATGTCGAACGTGGACCTCGCCGAGGAGTTCACCGGCCTGATCGTGGCCCAGCGCGGCTTCCAGGCCAACAGCCGCGTGATCACCAGCTCCGACGAGATCCTCCAGGACCTGGTCAACCTCAAGCGCTAGCAGCGCTCGCCCCGATGACGGCCCGGTCACTCCTCGGGGGTGACCGGGCCGCCGCGATTCCCCCGGGATCCCGGGGCTCCCGGCCCGCCCCCGGGGGACGTTCGGCTCAAGGGAACGCCCTGGTGAGCCGATGAGAACAGTGCACCCGCCCGCCCTCCGGGCACCCCACAGACAAGGACCGAACCGTGATCCGTGTGACGCGCCTGAACGGTGAGCAGTTCGCGCTCAACCCCGATCTGATCGAGCGGGTGGAGGCGCACCCCGACACGGTCGCCTTCCTGGTGGACGGCACCAAGTACGTGGTGAAGGAGACCGTCGAGGAGGTGCTCGACGAGATCCGCGAGTACCGCGCCGGCATCCTCGCCACGTCCTACGAGATGGACCGCGGCGAGTACCGGGCTCCCACCCGCCGGGACGCCGAGGTAGCGGAGTCGTCGATCGTCCCGTTCCCGAGCCGCGAGGAGCGCTGACCCGTGGATCCCGCCACCCTGATCGGGTTCGCCGTCTCGATCGTCGCCCTCTTCGTCTTCATGACCCTCGAGGGGGTCGCCCCGACGGCGCTGATCTTCCTGCCGGCGATCGTCCTGGTCGTCATCGCCACCTTCGGCGCGGCCGCCGCCAGCCAGACCCTGGATGACCTGAAGAAGGTCGGGAGCTGGTTCAAGATGGCCGTGCTGCCGGCGAAGGTGCCTGCACCGACCGAGCAGATCCAGACGCTGGTGACCCTCGCCGAGAAGGCCCGCAAGGAGGGTCTGCTGGCACTGGAGGCCCAGGTCAAGGAGATCCAGGACCCCTTCCTCAAGCGCGGGCTGCAGATGGGCATCGACGGCACCGATCCCGAGGAGCTGCGCACGGTCCTCGAGAGCGAGATCGCGGCCAAGAAGGCCGAGGACAAGGTCGCCGCCAAGTTCATGAACGCCATGGGCGGCTACGCGCCGACCATCGGCATCCTGGGCTGCATCGTCGGCCTGATGAACGTCATGGGGAACCTCGACAACCCGGCGACGCTCGGCCCGATGGTCTCCGCGGCGTTCATCGCCACGCTGTGGGGCGTCATGGCGGCCAACTTCTGGTTCCTGCCGATGGGCGCCAAGATCCTCCGGGTCAGCGAGCTGCAGGCCGCGCAGATGGAGCTGCTCGTCGAGGGCATCACCGAGATCCAGGCCGGCACCAGCCCCCGGGCCGTCCGGCTCAAGCTGACCTCGCTCGTGCCGCCGAGCTCCCTGGCCAAGGAAGCGGCGTGACCCCGTGAGCACCGGTCACGGCCGCCGCCGCAAGAAGCACGAGGAGCACGAGGAGCACGAGAACCACGAGCGGTGGCTGGTGTCGGGCTTCGACATGATGACGCTGCTGTTCGTGCTCTTCGTCGTGCTCTTCGCGATGAGCAAGGTGGACGAGCAGAAGTTCGCCGCCCTGGCCAAGGGCATGTCCGAGGCCTTCGGCACCCCCGTCAGCGTGATGACCAGCGCCACGCCCGAGGGCTCGCCCCTCGACGGACTGCCCGGCGCCATCGACATCGCCTCGGCGATCCCGCCGGACCCCACCGTCACCGACGCGCAGATCGACAAGGCGGCCGCGGCCGCCGCCGCCGAGCGCGCCAAGAACGTCGCCGCCGAGGCGGCTGCGGCCTACGACGAGCTGGCCGCCGCACGCGACGCCATCGACGCGGCGCTGAAGGCGGCCGGCTACGACGGCGCGGCGCAGTTCGAGATCGACGAGCGCGGACTGGTCGTGCACATCGTCGCCGACGACATCCTCTTCGACGCCGAGGAGGCGATCCTGCGCCCGGAGGGCGGGGCGATCCTGGACGCGGTCGCGCCCACCCTGCTCGGGCTGCCGAACCAGCTGGCGGTCGAGGGCCACGCCAACCACCTGCCGGTCACCGCCGGCGGGCCGTGGCCGTCGAACTGGGAGCTGTCGGCGTTCCGGGCCACCACCGTCGTGCGGTACCTCGCCGGTGACGGCGTCCCGCAGAACCGGATGTCCGCGGACGCCTACGGCTCGACCCGTCCGCTCGTCCCCGAGACCGATCCCGACGCGATCACCGTGAACCGACGGGTCGACATCGTCGTCCTGTCCAACGCCTCGGCGGAGGCCAACGCGCTCCTGCCCGGCATCGACGCAACGAAGCAGGAGGCAACGCCATGAGCAGCAAGGACAAGGCCGAGACCGAGGAGGGCGCGGAGAAGGGCGGCGGCAAGAAGAAGCTCGTCCTGGTGCTCGCCGTCCTCCTCGTGGCCGCGGCCGGCGCCGCGTACTTCTTCCTGTTCTCCGGTTCCGGGGAGGCCGAGGCGGCCGCCGAGCCGGAGCACGGCGGGTACGTCGCCCTGGAGCCGATCGCGGTCAACCTGGCCGGGGGCGGTTACCTCAAGATCGGCCTCACCCTGGAGATCACCGCGGAGGCCGCCGGCGGTGGGCACGGCGGTGCCGCCGTCGACGGCGCGAAGGCCTACGACCAGATCATCTCGACCTTCTCGCAGGCGTCGCCGACCGACGTGACCACCGCCCGGGACGCCCTCAAGGAAGCCCTCGAGCAGAAGATCATCGAGGCCTACACCGAGGACGAGGTGCCGATGGTCATGCACATCTACTACACCGAGTACGTCACGCAGTAGCCGACGCCCGAGGTCGCCCGGCCCACCCCGTGGGCCGGGCGACGTCACGCAGCGGGCACGCCCCGCACCACCCGTCACACACCTCCCCACCCCTCGGTCAGGGTCGGGTCCGGCTCCGCCGATGACGTGGAACGTGACCACACCCGAGACCGGACCGGCCCCGAGCGAGGCGGGCCCCCAGTCCCCGGAGGAGTCACCGGAGGCCCCCGCCGCCCCTGCCCAGGCAGCCGCTCCCGCCGCCCCCGCCGGCACCGGCCCGGCCGCCCAGGCCGGCGCCCGCAGCCGGCGCCGCCAGCCGCGGACCTACGACTTCCGCCGGCCGACGAAGCTCTCCCGTGAACACGTCCGGGTCCTGCAGATCGCGCAGGAGGCCTTCGCCCGCCAGGCGACCACGACCCTCACCACGTTCCTGCGCGCCGGGGCCCGGCTCGAGCTCAACGGGATCGAGCAGTTCTCCTACGACGACTACATCGCGACGCTGCCCGACCCGGTCTTCATCTCGACGTTCTCGCTCGAGCCCCTGGCCGGCAAGGGCATGATCGCCTACCCGCTCGACATCGCCATGGCCATCGTCGACCACATGCTGGGCGGCTCGGGGACCGCCGAGCAGCCGAACCGGCCGATGACGGCGATGGAGACGACGATCAGCAACCACCTGCTGGGCCGGTTGCTGGACGAGCTCGCGTCCTCGTTCTCGACGATCACCGAGATCCAGCCGGACCTGCTCGGCCACGAGTACAACCCGCAGCTCGCGCAGGCGGCCGCCGGGTCGGACACCGTCATGGTGGCCTCGTACTCGATGGCGGTCGGCTCCCGGGAGGGCGAGGCCACCCTCGTGCTGCCGTTCTCCTCGTTCGCGCAGGCGCTGAACAACGCGGCCTCCCCGCAGCTGTCGGAGTCGGCGCTGGCCAAGCGCAAGCGGGCCACCGAGGCGCTGATCGCCCGGCTCAACCTCGTGCCGGTCGACGTGAGCGTGCGGTTCGCCCCGCTGACCGTCTCGTCGGCCGACCTGCTCTCCCTCGCCGTCGGCGACGTCCTGCTGCTGCGCCACCCCCCGGACGCGCCGCTCGAGGTCACGACCAACGACGTGACGTTCGCCTACGCGATCGCCAGCAACCACCGGCGCCGATTGGCCGCCGCGATCGTCCCCACCCCGCAAGCCGCCGTGAAGGACACCGCATGAGCACCGACACGTCCCAGGACTTCCAGACCGTCTCCGCGGTCGTCACCGCGGCGGCCCGCGCCGCCGCCGCGCTGGTCCCGGCCACGGTGGAGCTGGTCCCCGGCACGCCGGTCAACGACCCCGACAGCGTCCCCCTGCCGCCCGGTGCCGCCTCGGCGGTCTCGGCCGGTCTGTCCGGCGAGGTCAGCGGCGACATCGTCCTGGTCGTCTCCCCGGACGTCGTCGAGGCGCTGAGCAACTCCCCCGTCGGCCGCATGGACGTCGCCACCGCGCTGCGCCCGGCCCTTGAGGCCGCGGCCGCCACGCTGGGCCGCGTCCGCATCGCTTCCGAGCGGGTCGAGGAGCCCGTCGCGGCGCTGGACGGCATGCGCGACAAGGGCATGTTCGTGGCGGTGCCGCTGATGGCCGGCGCCGAGCACCAGGCGACCTTCGCCCTCCAGGTCACCCTGCCGACGGCGCAGCCGCAGCAGCGGGGCAGCCTGGACCTCCTCCGGCACGTCGCCATGGAGGTGACGGTCGAGATCGGCCGCACCCGCATGACCGTGCAGGAGCTGCTGTCGCTGCACCCCGGCGAGGTCGTGGAGCTCGACCGCGCCGCCAGCGCACCGGCGGACCTGCTGGTCAACGGCACGCTGATCGCCCGCGGCGAGGTGGTCGTCGTCGACGAGGACTTCGGCCTGCGCATCAGCGAGATCGTGACCGACGCGGCCGCCCAGGAACTGGGTGTCGCATGAGCGACCCCTCCATGCCACGTCCAGGGGCCGCTTCACCGGTCGCTCCGACGAGCGAGAGCGAGTCGGCCCGATGACGTGGATGATCATCCGGCTGATCCTCTCGCTGGCGTTCGTCGCCGCGGTCCTCTTCTTCGCCGCGCGGCTGGCGAAGAAGAAGGGGCTGGGCCAGGGCAACGGCCTGATCGAGGTCGTCGCCCGCCAGCGCATGGGCCGGGCGAGCACGGTCAACGTCGTCCGCATCGCCGACGTCGTCCTCGTCGTGGGCGCCACCGAGGAGCAGGTCACCCTGCTGGCCGAGGTGGACGCCGACGCCGTGGACGCGGCTCTCCGCGAGCGCCGCGCGCCCGTCGCGGTCGGTGCGCGCGCCGACGACGAGGACGCCGAGGTCCACGCGTTCGCGGCCCGCACGACCAGCCCCGCGCTGGCCGGCTCCGTCTTCGACCGCAACGGCTGGGGCACCTTCGTCAACCAGCTGCGCGAGCGCACGGTCCGCAAGTCATGACGTCGTCCGTGCGCCCGCTCGTGGCGCCCGGGACCGTCCCGACGCGGCGCCGGGCGGCCGTGGTCCTCCTCGTCGCCCTGCTCTGCACGGTCGCGGCGGTGCTCCTGGCCGGTCCGGCCTCCGCTGCCCCGGACGACCCGGTGGCGCCGACGGCCCCCACCGCGCCGGTCGTCCCCGGCGACGGCAACGTCGACATCTCGATCGGCGACGGGTCCCCGAGCAGCTCCATCACGCTGATCCTCGCGATCACGGTGCTCTCGATCGCGCCGTCGGTGCTGCTGCTGGCGACCTCGTTCACCAAGATCATCGTCGTCCTCGGGCTGACCCGGAACGCGCTCGGACTGCCGTCGTCCCCGCCCAACCAGGTGCTGACCGGCATCGCGCTGTTCCTGACCCTGTTCGTGATGGGCCCGGTCTTCTCCGACATCAACGAGGTGGCCGTCCAGCCGTACATGGACGGCACGGTCACCGTCTCGCAGGCCTACGACGCCGGCGTCGTGCCGCTGCGGGAGTTCCTGCTCAGCAACACCCGCGAGGACGAGCTCCAGCTCATGATCGGGCTCTCCGGCGAGGAGGCCCCCGCCGCGGCGGAGGAGGTCAGCATGACCACCCTCATCCCGGCCTTCGTCCTGTCCGAGCTCAAGAGCGCGTTCATCATCGGGCTGGTCGTCTTCATCCCGTTCCTGGTGCTCGACATGCTGGTCAGCGCCGCGCTGATGGCGATGGGCATGATGATGGTGCCGCCGACCATCGTGTCGCTGCCCTTCAAGCTGCTGCTCTTCGTCGTCGTCGACGGCTGGGCGCTGATCACCACGGCGCTGGTGGGTTCGTACGGGGGCTCGGGATGACCGACGCCGACGTCACCCAGATCGCCGCGCAGACGATGATGGTCGCGGCCAAGGTCGCCGCCCCCATCCTCCTGACCGCGCTGCTCGTGGGCTTCCTGATCTCGCTGTTCCAGGCGGCCACCCAGATCCAGGAGCAGACCCTCTCCTTCGTCCCGAAGATCATCGCGGTCGCCATCGCGCTGCTGGTCACGGGCAACTGGGTGCTCGCCGAGCTGGTCAGCTTCACCCAGAGCCTGTTCGACCAGTTGCCGGCGCTGCTCGACCGGACCTGAGGCCGCGATGGACCTCTCGGTCCCGGCAGTCACGCTGGCGGCGCTCCTCCTCGGGACGGCCCGGGCCACCGGCTTCGTGCTGCTGGCCCCGCCGTTCAACTCCCGCACGATCCCGGGTCCGGTCAAGGCCGCCCTCGCGCTGGCCCTGTCGGTGCTGCTGTCGACGCAGATCGCGCCGTCCCTGCCCGAGCCGACCGCCGGGTTCCTCGTCGTCGCCGCGGTCACCGAGGTGGTCATCGGGGCGGCTCTGGGCTTCGTCGTCCAGGTGCTGTTCACCGCCGTGCAGATGGCCGGCGACCTGATCGACGTCACCGGCGGCTTCTCGCTGCAGCCGGCCTACGACCCGCTCGCGATGACGCAGAACTCGTCGGTCGGCCGGCTGCACTACCTGCTCGCCAGCACGCTGCTGTTCACCAGCGGCGGCCACCTGCTCATGGTCAAGGGCTTCGCGACGTCGTACGAGGGGATGCCGGTCGGCGGCGAGGTGCCGACCGACCAGATCGCGGCGGTGGTGGCCAAGGCCTTCTCGATGATGTTCCTGGCCGCGCTGCAGATCGCCGGGCCGATGGTCGCCGTGCTGCTGCTCGCCGACGTCGCCCTGGCGCTGCTGAGCCGCGCCGCCCCGTCGCTCAACATCTTCGCGTTCGGCTTCCCGGTGAAGATCCTGCTGACCCTGACCATGCTGGGTCTGACGTTCCCGCTCCTGCCGCCGGCGCTCGACGCGCTGCTCGACCACGCGGCGCGCGCCATGGTCTCGCTGCGGAGCGGGTGACCCGTGGCCAAGGACGGTCCCGGTGGAGAGAAGACAGAGAAGCCGACTCCCCAGCGCCTGAAGAAGGCGCGCAAGGAAGGCCAGATCCCGCGTACCCAGGAGCTGGGGACGTGGCTCGGGGTGGCGGCGGCGAGCGTCCTGCTGCCGATGATGGTGGAGAACGCGTTCGACTCGGTGCGCGAGCTGTTCGTGCAGATCGGCTCGGTGGCCGACAACCCCGAGCCGGAGGCGCTGTCGATCCTCCTCGGCGAGGCGCTGACCGCGTTCATGACGACGCTGCTGCCGATGGCGCTCGGGATGATGGTCGTCGGCACCGTCGCCTCCGCGGCGCAGGGCGGCGTCACCTTCGCCACCAAGTCGATGAAGCCGACCCTCAAGAAGCTCAACCCGTTCCCCGGCATCAAGCGGATGTTCGGGACGCAGGGGCTGTGGGAGTCGGCCAAGGCGCTGATCAAGACCGCGGCGCTCGCCACCGTCGTGATCGTGACCAGCGACCGCGCGCAGACCCTGGTGTCCTCCTCCGGCGCCCTGCCGCTGTCGGCCGTCGCGGCGACCTTCACCGACGCCGCCATCCTCATGTTCCGCGTCGTCGCGGTCACCGGCCTGGTCATCGCCGTCGCCGACTACGTCGTCGTCCGGATGAAGACGATGAAGAAGCTCAAGATGAGCAAGTACGAGATCCAGCAGGAGCACAAGCAGTCCGAGGGCGACCCGCACATGAAGGCGCACCGCCGCGGGGTCCAGATGTCGATGTCGCGGAACCGGATGATGAGCGAGGCCCGGGAGGCCGACGTCCTGCTGGTCAACCCGACCCACGTCGCCGTCGCGCTGAAGTACGACCCGTCGAAGGGCGCGCCGCGGGTGGTGGCCAAGGGCGCCGGCGAGGTCGCCGCCAAGCTGCGCGCCATCGCCGAGGAGAGCCGGGTGCCGATGGTGCAGGACGTCCCGCTGGCCCGCGCGCTGCACGCGTCCTGCGACCTCGGCCAGGAGGTGCCGGCCCAGCTGTTCACCGCCGTCGCCCGGGTCCTCGCGTTCGTCATGCACCTCGGCGCCCGCGGCGTGAAGGGCGGCTTCCACCGGCCGGGCTTCGAGCCGCCGGAGCTCGAGGGCCTCCCGGAGAAGGTGCGCCGCCGCGTCGCGGCCTGAGAGGTACCGGGTCGCCTCGGGGCTGCCGATGAGGAGTCCGTGAGCCAGCTGCCCTCCTGCGTGGTCCCCGGAGCGGGCGCGTGAAGGGCTTCGGCAAGGCCGCCGTCCCCGTCGGGGTCGTGTCGATCGTCCTGATGCTGGTCGTCCCGCTGCCGGCGGCCCTGATGGACATGCTGATCGGGCTGAACCTCGCGGTCTCGCTGCTGATCCTGCTCGTGGCGATGCAGATCAAGAAGCCGCTGGACTTCGCCGTCTTCCCCTCGCTGCTGCTGATCGCGACGCTCTTCCGGCTGGCGCTCAACGTCTCCTCGACGCGCCTGGTCCTGACCGACGGCTACGCCGGCAAGGTCATCGAGGCGTTCGGGCACATCGTCATCAGCGGCTCGCTGATCGTCGGTCTGGTCATCTTCCTGATCCTCGTGATCGTCCAGTTCGTCGTGATCACGAACGGTGCCGGCCGCGTGGCGGAGGTCGGCGCGCGCTTCACCCTCGACGCCATGCCCGGCAAGCAGATGGCCATCGACGCCGACCTGAACGCCGGCCTCATCAACGAGACCCAGGCCCGCAAGCGGCGCCAGGAGGTCACCGCCGAGGCCGACTTCTACGGCTCGATGGACGGTGCCTCGAAGTTCGTCAAGGGCGACGCCATCGCCGGCATCATCGTCACGCTGGTGAACCTGATCGGCGGCTTCGCGATCGGCGTGATGCAGAAGGGGATGGCGCCCGCCGAGGCCGTCTCCTCCTACTCGCTGCTCACCGTGGGCGACGGCCTGGTCTCGATGATCCCGGCGCTGCTCATGTCGACCGCGACCGGCATCATCGTGACCCGGTCGGCCACCGAGGGCGACATGGGCACGGACCTGCTCGCCCAGCTGGGCCGCTTCAAGCAGCCGGTCCAGATCACCGGCGGTGCGTTCTTCGCGCTGTGCCTCATCCCCGGCCTGCCCAAGCTGCCGTTCGTCGTCATCGGCGCGCTGTGCTTCTTCCTCGCCAGCCGCATGGTGGAGGCGCCCGAGGTCGACGAGGAGGCCGAGGCCGCCGCGGCCGCCGCCGAGCTGGAGCCGAAGCCGGACTCGCCGGAGGCGATCGCCGAGAAGATGCGGGTCGACCCGCTGGAGCTCGAGGTGGCCTTCGACCTCGTCGACCTGGTCGACCCCTCGCGCGGCGGCGACCTGCTCGACCGGGTCAAGGCGCTGCGCCGGAAGGTCGCGATGGACACCGGCCTGGTGATCCCGCTGGTGCGCACCCGCGACAACCTCGACCTGCCCGGTTCCCAGTACGTCATCTGGCTCAACGGCGTCCCCGCGGCGAAGGGCATCTCCCCCGCGGGCACGATCCTCGCGATCGGCGACAACCTCGACGGCATCCCCGGCAAGGCGACGCGCGAGCCGGTGTTCGGGCTCGCCGCGAAGTGGGTGCCGATCGAGCTGCAGCGGCAGGCCGAGATGGCCGGCGCCACCGTCGTCGACCGCTCCTCGGTCATCACGACCCACCTGGCCGAGGTCGTCCGGCAGAACGCCGCGGACCTGCTCGGCCGGGAGGACGTCCGCCTCCTCGTGGAGATGGTGCGCCGCACGCACCCCGTCGTCGTCGAGGAACTGACGCCCGCCCTGCTCACCCTGGGAGAGGTGCAACGTGTGTTGCACGCGTTGCTCGAAGAGGGTGTGTCGATCCGGGACCTGGTCCGCATCTTCGAGGCACTCTCTGTGCGTGCGAAGACGTCCACCGAACTCGACGGTCTCGTCGAGGCGGCCCGGGCGGCGCTGGGCTCGGCGATCAGCCACCCGTACGTGACACCCGACGAGCGTCTCCACGTCTTCACCCTCGAGCCCGGCTTCGAGCAGCGGCTCCTGGAGTCCATCCGGCAGAGCGACGCCGGACTGGTGCTGGCCCTGGACGCGGCCGGCATCGACGCCCTGGTCCACGGCTGCAGCGGCCTCCTCGAGGACGCCGAGCGGCAGGGCCTGTCCCCCGTCCTGGTGTGCTCGCCCCAGGTGCGCGCCGCCCTCGCGCGCCTGATGCGCCAGGTCCTTCCCCGGCTTCCGGTGATCTCCTACTCGGAGGTCTCCCGGACAGCGCAGATCGAGTCGCTGGGAGTTGTGAGCGGTGCCGTTGCGATCCGTTGAGGCCGCCTCGCGCGACGACGCGATCGCCGCGGCGCGCGAGCAGTTCGGTCCCCAGGCCCGCGTCGTCGGGGTGCGGCGCGTCCGCTCCGGCGGCGTGCTCGGGTTCTTCGCGACCGAGCGCTACGTCGCCGAGGTGGCGGAGCTCGCGCCCGAGACCGCCATCCGTCCCGCCGTCCCGCCGCGCGCCAGCCTGGACGACGAGCTGCCCGCCGACTTCTCCTCGCCCCTGGCCTCGGCCGCCCCGGCCCGCGCCCGGTCGGCCGCCCCTGCCCGGAACGGCGCGGCCGCCTGGGCCGCGGAAGCGGCGGCGCGCTCCATCGACGACGACATCCCCGAGGAGGTCCGGGCGGCGGCCGCCGCCGCCCGCGCCGCCCGCACGGCTGCTGCCTCCCGTCCCGCAACGGCCCCGCGTCCCGCCGCCCCCGCCCGCACCGGCGACCGGCCGGCCGCGTCGGTCCCGGCCCGGTCCGCGGACGAGGAGAAGGTGAGCGAGCTCGTCGGGCTGCTGTCCGCCCAGCAGTCCGAGCCGTCGGCACCGTCCTACTCGCGGACGTCGTTCCCGCGCGCCTCTTTCCCGCGCGCGGGGGCGATCAGCCGCGGTGACTCCACCGTCGACGACGAGGAGCCCCCGGCGCCGTCCCGCTCCGCCGGCTCGCGGGTGTCCGCCCCGGCCGCCCCCTCGCCCTTCACCGCCGCGCTCGCGCGGATGGTCGCCGGCGACCAGGACGTGCGGCAGGCGGTGCAGGAGGCCCTGGTGCAGAAGCCGGAGACGCCGCCGGCGCAGGAACCCGATGCCGAGCCGTGGCCGGTCCGGTCCGAGCCCACCCGCACAGCAGACACATCGGTGCCGTCGCCCACGGCGCGCCAGGAGGAGGACACGGTGGGAAATCAGGTCATGGCGCCGCCGGCTCCGACGGAGCGCTCGGTCGACGTGCCGACCTGGGCCGCCGCGCCCGAGGTCACCACCCCCTCGACGTCGCAGCGCGAGGAGGCGATCGCCGACCTGCTCCGCGGCGCCCTGGCCCAGGGCCACTCGGACGAGGCGCTGGCCGGCATCCTCCGCAAGGTGCTCGCCGGCGCATCGCCGCAGACGGCTCTGACCGAGCCGGTGACGACGCCCGAGCCGGTGTTCACCGCGCCGACCCTCCCCGTCCCCTCCATGGACCTCTCGCCCGTGGCCGAGCCCGTGCTCGACCTGCCGGTCCGCGCGCCGGCCGTCGTCGAGGTGCCCGTCGTCGAGGTGCCGGTCGTGGCGGCGCCGGTCGTCGAGGTGCCGGTCGTCGAGGTGCCGGCCGAGGTCGCGCCGGTGGCGCTCGCACCAGAGCCGGTCCCGGCCGAGGTCGCCCCGGTGGTCGAGCCCCTGGTCGAGCCCGTCGTGGCCGAGCCGGTCGTCGCCTCGCCCGTCCTCCCCGCGGTCGCCGAGGTCGCTGCGGCGCCCGTCCCGTACACGACCTCGTCGGGGTCGATGTGGGGCGAGACGTCGTCCGCGTCGCTGTGGGGCGAGCCCGTCGCGGTCGCGCGGCCCGACGACGCCCCGATCTGGGCGGAGGTCGCCCAGCAGCCGGTGAGCGCGTCCCTGTTCGACGAGCCGGCCGTGGAGCCGCAGGTCGAGTCGCTCGGCGAAGCGGTCGTCGAGGACGTCGTCGAGGTCGAGGACGAGGTCGTGGACGCCGTCGTCGCCGAGGAGACCGCGGCTCCCGCCGTCGAGGAGGAGACCGTCGAGGAGACGGCCGCCGAGCTCGCGCCCGTGCTGGCCCGCACGGCCAGCGACCCCGCGCCGATGATGTCGCTGGACGCGACGACGGTGATGCCGCCGCTGTCGCTGCTCCCGCCGCTGCCGTCGTCCCGCGGCCGTGGCCGCCCGCCGGTCCCGCCGGCGGCGCCGCGCTCGGCCTCGCGCCCGTCCGTCCCCGCGCCCGCCGCCCCGGCTCCCGAGGTGCCCGCGGAGGAGGTGCCGGAGGCCGTCGCGGCCGACGCCGCAGCCGACGAGGCACCCGTCTCCACCCCGTCGCTCGCCACGGTGACCCGCCTGCCGGTGGCCCCGATCATGGCCGGCGCCGACGTGCCCGAGCTGCCGGAGGACTTCGACCAGCTGTGCGCCCAGGAGCTCGTGGGCGCGCCCGAGCCGGCCGCGACGCCGGTCGAGCCGGTCCCCGTGGCGGTCGTCCCGGGCGACGTCGCGGGCAGCCTCGTGCAGCTCGGCCTCCCGGCGGAGCTGCTCGGCAGCACGTTCCGCGCGGACGTCGCCCAGCTCGGCACGTACGCCGCCCTGACCCGGACCCTCGGGCTGCAGCTGCCGAAGGCCCCGGAGCTCCCGCGCGGTGCCGGCGAGGTGGTGTTCGTGGTCGGTCCGGGTGCCGACGCGCTGCGCGCCGCCCGGTCGCTGGCCGCGTCGCAGCACCTCGACCCCGACTGCGTGCAGTGGGCGACCCGCGGTGACCTGGCCGGCCTCGCCCCGCGCAGCAGCCGGATCACCTCGGTGGAGTCGGCCATCGACCGCCGCAACGAGTCGATCGCCACGGGCACGGTCACGATCGTCGCGGTCGACGCACCGCTGCGGACCGACGCCTACTGGATGGCGCAGATGGTCAGCGTGTGGTCGCCGGTCGCGGTGTGGGCCGTCGTCGAGGCGACCCGCAAGCCCGAGGACCTCGAGCCGTGGCTCGACGGGCTGCCCCGGGTGGACGCGCTGATCGTCCAGGACGCCGACCTGAGCGCTGACCCCGCCGCGGTGCTGCGCCGGGTCGACGCCCCGGTGGCCGTCATCGACGGCGTCCGCGCCACCCCGCACCGCTGGGCCTCGCTGCTCTGCGAGCGGCTGGAGAGCACGACGGCATGAGCCCGTTCCGCTGGGACGTCCTCCTCGTCGGGTTCGTGCTGGCCGTGCCCGTGTTCGCGCTCGGGCTGCGGGGTGACCTGTCGCCCGAGGAGATGATGACGCGCGTCCTCTGGTGCCTGGGTGCCGGCTGGGCGGTGGTCTCGCTGCTCCGGCTGGCGATGGCGACCCCGGCGGGCGCGGCCAAGCCGAAGAAGACGGCCGCGGCGGAGCCCGTGGCCGACGCCCCTGAGCCCGGGGAGCCCTCCCCCGCCGTCTGACCTCGCCGGCCTCCCAGCTCCTGGAACGTTCCTCTCGCTCCCGGGGTGCTGCAGGAGTCCTGTAGCGCGAGGAACGCTCCCGGAGCAGCGCCGTCCACAGGCCACCCGCTCGTCCACGGATCCCCCCCGAGCCGGTGAGCGCTCGCTAGTTCCTCCCATCGTGACCGGATGCCTGCTCCCGAACCGGTCCCCCTCCTGCGGCTGCGGCGCGACGCCGTCCGGAGCGGCTTCTCGGACGACGAACTCGGCCGCCTGGTCCGCGCCGGGGAGCTCGCGAGGCTGCGACGCGGCGCGTACGTCGACAGCACGCTCCCGCCGGACGCCGCGGCGAACCACCGGCTGCTCGTGCGGGCCACGCTCGCGGGCCTGCGCCGGCCCGCCGTGGTCAGCCACCAGTCAGCGGCGGTGCTCCTCGGACTGCCCCTGTGGGACGTCCCGCTGGACCGGGTGCACGTCACCCGCTGCCCACCGGCGTGGAACAGCTCGGCACGGCTGCTGTGCTGCCACGTGGCGCGGCTCGACGACAGGGAGGTCGTCGAGGTCGACGGCGTGCTCGTGACGGGTCCGGTCCGGACGGCGCTGGACCTCGCGCGGTCGCTGCCGCACGAGGCGGCCGTGGTGGCGCTCGACGCCGCGCTCCGCATGGGCCTGCTCTCGCACGAGGAGCTACGCCTGCGACTCCTGGACGTCGCCGGAGCGCCGGGGAGCCGCAGCGCGGCGCGGGCGGTGTCGTTCGCCGACGGCCGGAGCGAGAGCGTGGGCGAGTCGCGGAGCCGGGTCGTTCTGGCGCGCTGGAAGCTCGCGCCGTCCGCTCTGCAGTTCGAGGTGCTCAGCAGGCAGGGCCGGCTGATCGGGCGCACCGACTTCGCCTGGGAGGAGCACCGGCTCGTCGGCGAGTTCGACGGGCGCGTCAAGTACGGGCGTCTCCTGCGGCCCGGCCACGAGGCGGGTGATGCCGTCTTCCAGGAGAAGCTCCGCGAGGACGAGATCCGCGACGAGGGATGGGGCGTCGTCCGCTGGACGTGGGGGGACCTCCAGCGGGGTGACCGCCTCGCAGCGCGTGTCCGGCACCGCATCCGTTGACCCGCTTCTGGAGCGTTGTTCCCGGTGCTGGAGTGCTGCAGCACTCCGGGAGCGGGAACAACGCTCCAGAAGCCGAACCGTGCGGGCGCGAACGGCCGACGAGCGGGCGGCGGGTCAGAGCGGGAGGTCCTCCAGCATCTCGGTGACCAGCGCGGCGATCGGCGAGCGCTCCGAGCGGGTCAGGGTCACGTGCGCGAACAGCGGGTGCCCCTTCAGCGCCTCGATCACCGCGGTGACGCCGTCGTGCCGGCCGACGCGGAGGTTGTCCCGCTGCGCCACGTCGTGGGTGAGGACGACGCGCGAGCCGGTGCCCAGCCGCGAGAGCACGGTCAGCAGCACGCCGCGCTCGAGGGACTGCGCCTCGTCGACGATCACGAACGAGTCGTGCAGCGACCGGCCGCGGATGTGGGTCAGCGGCAGCACCTCGATCAGACCGCGAGAGTCGATCTCGTCGATGACCGCCGGCGACACCAGCGCACCGAGGGTGTCGTAGACCGCCTGGGCCCACGGCGACATCTTCTCGTTCTCGCCGCCGGGCAGGTACCCGAGCTCCTGGCCGCCGACGGCGTACAGCGGCCGGAAGATCACGACCTTCTTGTGCGCGCGCCGCTCCATCACCGACTCGAGCCCGGCGCACAGCGCAAGCGCCGACTTGCCGGTGCCGGCCCGCCCGCCGAGGGAGACGATCCCGATCTCGGGGTCGAGCAGCAGGTCCAGGGCGATCCGCTGCTCCGCCGAGCGCCCGTGCAGCCCGAAGGCCTCGCGGTCGCCGCGCACGAGCTTGACCTGCTTGTCGGGCGTCACGCGGCCGAGCGCGGAGCCGCGGGAGGACAGCAGCACCAGCCCGGTGTGCGGCGGCATCTCGGCCGCGGCCGGCACGAACGTCTCGCCCGAGTCGTAGAGCTCGTCCAGCTCGGCGTCGTCGAGGGAGACCTCGGCCATGCCGGTCCAGCCCGCGTCGACGGCGTCCATGACCCGGTACTCGTCCGTGTCCAGGCCCACGGCGGCCGCCTTCACCCGGAGCGGCACGTCCTTCGTGATCAGGCAGACGTCGCGGCCCTCGGACCGCAGGTTCAGCGCGACCACCATGATCCGGCTGTCGTTGCTGTCGTTGCGGAAGCCGGCCGGCAGCGCCGACGGGTCGCTGTGGTTCAGCTCGACGTGCAGCGTGCCGCCGTCCTCGCCGATCGGCACCGGGGCGTCGAGCCGGCCGTGGGTCACCCGCAGGTCGTCGAGCATCCGCAGCGCCTGCCGCGCGAACCAGCCCAGTTCCGGGTGGTTGCGCTTGTCCTCGAGCTCCCCGATCACCACGAGCGGGAGGACGACGTCCGAGTCGCCGAAGCGCATCAGGGCGCCCGGGTCGGACAGCAGGACGGAGGTGTCGAGGACGTACGTACGGCGAGTGGTCACGGTTCGACTCCCGTGGGGCGCAGGGCGCACCCCGACTCGTTGGTGGCCGGGCCCCGGCGCAGAGGCCGGGTACCGGCCCCCCTGGTCGACGAACTCGTCAGCACCAACCGGGCCTCCCGTGGACGGCGAGGGCAGCTCGTCGTCCACTGCGGACGCTAGGCCCGCCCACCGACAAAGGCGCGGTCACACCACGCCGTGCAACCCGAAGTTCACCCGACGGGGTACCAGCCGTCCCAGTCGCCACACCTGCGACGACCGGCACGCCGCCCACGCCGCAGCCGTCAGTAGCGGTCGCGGTCCCGCGGCCGGAGCGCCGGCCGCTCGACGGTGTCGGTCCGGGTCGGCGGCGGAATCGGGTCCCAGGCGTCCGGCGGCCGGTCGCTCCGCCGCGGCCGGACCGCGACCAGCGCCCACAGCACCGGGACCAGCAGCACCGGCCACTGCACCGACAGGTCGCCCACCCGGAGCAGCCCGGCCAGCAGCAGCACGAACAGCCACGAGGCCGTCCACAACCCGAGCATCCGGGCCTCGCGGGCGTCGTGGCGGGACACGGGTCAGGCGGCCTGGAGCTCGCCGGTCACGGCCGCCGGGGTCAGCGGCTCGTCGAGCAGCCGGACGAACCGGTCGGCCACCGACTGCCCCGCCGGACGGGCGTCGAGCCACCGCGAGAGCAGGTCGAACCCCTCGACGTAGGTGG
Source organism: Blastococcus sp. SYSU D00922 (assembly GCF_054050495.1). Lineage (NCBI taxonomy): Bacteria > Bacillati > Actinomycetota > Actinomycetes > Geodermatophilales > Geodermatophilaceae > Blastococcus > Blastococcus sp. SYSU D00922. The sequence goes on along the minus strand of NZ_JBJGZL010000018.1, from coordinate 60,364 downwards.
AGATGTAGGCGCGCCACAGCGGGTCGGTGAGGAACCGGATCTGCTGCGCCGCGCGCTCGGAGCTGACCAGCGACCACCGCTGCAGGTAGGCGCGCACCTCGTCCGCGTCGGCGCCGCGGTCGTGCAGCAGGACGGCGGCGTCCTGGCGGACCCGGTTCAGCGGCGCGGCGGCCGCCGCGATGCGCTCGGCCAGGTGGCCGTCGAACCGCAGGCCGAGGTCCCCGAGGATCTCCGCCGCCCACGGCCCCCAGCCCGCCCCGACCGACGCCTGCACGCCCAGGTCCGCCAGGCCCTCGGCCATGAGGCACTCGGGGGTGTTGACCAGGAACACGGTGTGCTCGGTGCGGTCGGCGCGCTCCACCAGGCCCTGTTCCTTGCGGCAGTGCTCGGTGTGGTGGCCGGGGTAGGACTCGTGCGCGACCAGGTGCGCGAGCTGCGAGAGCCGGTGCGGGAGGTCGGCGTTGATCGCGACCCGCGACCGGTAGCCGCCCTCGTAGTAGTTGAAGCCCGACCACGGCTTGTCGGTGACCACCTCGTACCGCACCGTCTCGACCTCGGGCAGCCCGTACTGCCCGCGGACCTCGTCGCGGAGCGCGCTGGAGAGGGCGTGCACCGCGGCCTCGAGCCGGTCCGGCGGGCACTCCTCGCGCCGGCGGTGGTCGGCGTAGCGCTCGGCGAGGGAGCCGCTGCCGGGCAGCAGTGCGTCGAGCTCGGCGTGCGCGGCGGCGTACTCCGCCGGGTCGCCGAGGGCGACGTCGACCTGGAAGTAGGCGGCGACCTCGTCGACGAAGCCGACCGGCTCGCCGCTCATCTTCCGGGCCGTGCACTCCAGGCCGGTCAGCTGGCCCCGGAGGTAATCGGTGCGGTCGGCCGCCAGCCCCGCGGAGTCGAGCTCGCGCAGCAGCGTGCGGGCCTGGTCGCGCAGGCCCGCCGGGGTCGGCGCGGCCTCGTCGGCCACCTGGGCGCGGAGGGTGGGGTCGCCGGTGAAGGCGTCGACGAAGCCGGGCTCCAGCCGGTCGAAGCGCAGGCCCAGCCGCACGTACTCGAGCGGGAGGTCGAGAGGGGGTGCCGACATGATCCGCAGTTTCGCAGCCGCGGTCAGCCGCCGAACCGGCGGTGCCGGGCGGAGTAGTCGCGCAGGGCCCGCAGGAAGTCGACCCGGCGGAAGTCCGGCCAGTACACGTCGGTGAAGTGGAACTCGGTGTTCGCCGTCTGCCAGAGCAGGAAGCCCGACAGCCGCTGCTCCCCGCTGGTGCGGATGACCAGGTCGGGGTCGGGCTGGCCGCGCGTGTACAGGTGCTCGGCGATGTGCTCGACCTCGAGCGCCTCGACCAGCTCCTCCAGCGACGTGCCGCGCTCCGCGTGCTCGGCCAGCAGCGAGCGGACGGCGTCGGCGATCTCCTGGCGCCCGCCGTAACCGACGGCGAGGTTCACCGTCGCCCCCGGCCGTTCGCAGGTGTCCTCCTCCGCCTGCTTCAGGACGGCGACCGTCTCCGGGGGCAGCACTTCGGGGGCGCCCATCTGGCGCACCTTCCAGCGGCGGCCGGGACGCGACAGGTCGACGGCGACGTCCTCGATGATCTGCAGCAGCGCCCCCAGCTCCGGTTCGGGCCGGCGGAGGTTGTCGGTGGAGAGCATGAACAGGGTGACGACGGAGACGCCGGCGTCGTCGCACCAGCCGAGCAGGTCGACGATCTTGTCGGCGCCCCGGCGGTGGCCGTGGGCGACGTCCTCCAGACCGATCGCGCGGGCCCAGCGCCGGTTGCCGTCCATGATCACGCCGACGTGGCGGGGGACGTCCGCGCCCACCAGCGCCCGGGCCAGGCGCCGTTCGTAGACCTGGGTGAGCGCCTCGCGAACCCTCGCACGCACCCCCACGCGGCCACCCTAGGCCCCGGCGACCGGGGCGGCCGCGCACGGCCGCCGCGTCGCCGCCGCGCGCCGGGGCCGGTCCCAGGAAAGTCACAGGTCCTTCCGGATGACGCCCTACCTACGCGACCGTAACCTCGGGACATGAGCCTTGCGCCCCACGATCGCGAGCAGGTCCGGGTCCAGGCCGACTCCGCCGAGCTCGAGGCCCCCCGGGGGGAGGCCGTCGCCACCGTCCTGCAGGAGGGCGAGCGCGTCGAGCAGGCGTGGACCGCCGACGACTTCGCCGACGGCGACTGGGAGCACCCCGACACCCGGCCCCGCATGCGCGGGTGGCTGCACCTGTTCGCGTTCTTCGGCGCGATCGTCGCGGGGGCGGTGCTCATCCCCCTCGCCTCGGTGCTCGGCGCGCGGGCCGGCTTCTCGGTGGCCCTCTACTGCCTGACCATCCTCGGGCTCTTCGGCGTCAGCGCGCTCTACCACCGGCGCCGCTGGTCACCCCGCGGCTGGAAGATCATGAAGCGGCTCGACCACTCGATGATCTTCCTGTTCATCGCCGGCACCTACACGCCGTTCGCCCTCATGGCGGTCGACCAGCCCACCGGGTTCTGGGTGCTGGCCGGCGTCTGGGCCGGCGCGCTGGCGGGGGTCACGCTCAAGCTCAGCTGGCCGACGGCGCCCCGGTGGGTGGGCGTCCCGCTCTACATCGGGCTGGGCTGGGTCGCCGTCTTCGTGCTGACCGACATCCTCCACTTCGCCGGCGTCACCTCGATGGTGCTCCTGGCCGTGGGCGGCGTGCTCTACACGGTGGGCGGCGTCGCCTACGCGATCAAGAAGCCGAACCCGTGGCCGGGCACCTTCGGCTACCACGAGGTGTTCCACGCGATGACGATCGTGGCCGCCATCTGCCACTACATCGCCGTCTACTTCGCGATGTACAACTCCCCCTTCGTCTGATCCGTCGGACACCGCGGCCAGGTAGCGCCCCCGACCCGCGCTGAGCCCACTTTCCCTTCGATCGCGGGAGCCTCCGGCCCCCACTCCTCAGGTCAGCTGAACGGCGGCCGCTCGTCCCACCGCGTCGACGCGCGCCCCGCCGCCCGCCAGGCCCGGGCCACGACGTCCCGGTCGCGCTCGGTGACCAGGTTGCCCATGACGCGCAGCGCGACGGTCATCAACGACCGCGAGCGCATGCCGACCGGCCCCGCGGTGGGCAGGAACCGCGGCACCGTGAGGAGGCCGGCCAGCCGCCGGGCGATCGAGAACGCCTCCCCGTAGTGACGGCGCAGGGTGGCCGGCCAGGCGAGCGACCAGTCGTCCTCCCCCAGCAGGTCGACGACGGCCCGACCGGTCTCGAGGCCGTAGTCGATGCCCTCCCCGTTGAGCGGGTTCACGCAGCCGGCGGCGTCGCCGATCAGGGCCCAGTTCCGCCCGGCCACGCCCGACACCGCCCCGCCCATCGGCAGCAGCGCCGACGCGACGTCGCGGACCGGCCCGTCGAGCTGCCACTCGTCGCGGCGCGCCTCCGCGTAGTACTCGAGCAGCGACTTGAGCTGCACCCCGGCCGGACGGCGGGAGGTCGCCAGCGTCCCGACGCCCAGGTTCACCTCGCCGGCCGCGGCGCCCAGGGGGAAGACCCACCCGTACCCGGAGAGCAGCTCGCCCTCGGTGCCGCGCAGCTCGAGGTGGGAGGAGATCCACTCGTCGTCGCTGCGGCCGGACCGGACGTAGCTGCGGGCGGCGACCCCGTAGGCGGTGTCGCGGTGCCACTCCCGGCCGAGCACGCGGCCGAGCGGCGAGCGCACGCCGTCGGCGACGACGAGCCGGCGGCAGGCCACGCTCACCCGGCTGTCGTCGTCGAGCTCGAAGACGACGGCGGAGACGCGGTCGCCGTCCCGTTCGACGTCGACCGCGCGGGCGCCGTCGAAGGCCACGGCGCCGGAGTCCAGGGCGACCTGGCGGATGCGCGCGTCGAGCTCGGTGCGCGGGACGGCGCTGCCGTGGTCGGGGAACTCCCCGCCCGGCCAGGGCAGCTCCCACTGCCGGCCGAAACCGGCGGCGCGCAGGCCGCGGTTGCGGGCGTGGCCGCGCACCCAGTCGCCCAGGCCGAGGAGGTCGAGCTCGGCGATCGCCCGCGGGGTGAGGCCGTCGCCGCAGGTCTTGTCCCGCGGGAAGACCGCCGCGTCCGCGAGGACGACGTCGTGCCCGGCGCGGGCCGCCCACGCCGCCGCGCCCGATCCCGCGGGCCCGGCGCCGACCACGAGGACGTCGGTCGCTGCGGGGTGGGCGTCGAGGGGCACGCTGTCCAGTCTCCCAGGTGGTGCGGGGCGGTCAGCCGAACAGCGGGAAGTCCGCGGCCGCTGCCCCCAGCTCGGCGCGGTCGGCGGCCGTCAGCGGCTCCCGCCCGGTGCCGCGGCGGGCGGCCGTGACGTCGTCCCAGCCCTGCGGCAGGGGCCGGCCGAGCAGGCCCTCGAGGACGCGGCGGACCTCCGCCAGCGGGCCGGGCGCCGGTCCCGGCCGCGTCAGGTGCGCCACCAGGTCCAGGTGGTGGACGGCTGCCTCGACGACCAGCGTGGAGCAGAGGTCGGCGACGGTCAGCACGTGCCCCTGGGTGGCGACCAGGTCACCGGCGTCGACCCGACCGACGGCGACCAGCACCGCCGCCGAGGTCTCGGCGTAGCGGCGGCCGATCCCGGTCAGCCCGCCGTGCACGGAAGCCGCGATCCGCGTGCTCCACAGCTCCTCGTCGTCCCCGGGTGCCGGCGGACGCCACGCCGACCAGTAGTCGACGGCGGTCCGGTCGGCCGGCCCCGGTGCCGGGGTGTTGAGGGCGACCAGGGCGCGCCGTGCGTCGCTGAGCAGGTGGAATCCCAGGTCGACCGGGGTCCACCCGGCGCAGCCGGTCGGCTGCCAGCCCTCCTCGACGGTCAGGCTCGCCAGGGTCGTCGACAGGTCGCCGTACGCGGTGCGCAGGAGGTCGGTGGGCTCGGGCACGGGCGCGAGCCTCGCAGATGTCAGCCGACGACCGGACCCCGGCCGCGGACCTCCTCCACCGACGCCATCGCCTCGCGCAGCTCGGTGAGCCACTCCTCGGTGTGCTGGCCGACCAGGCGGACCGCCCACACCAAGGCCTCGGAGCGGGACCGCGCCACGCCGGCGTCGACGAGGGTGTCCAGGACGAGCCGCTCCCGCTGGCGCAGCCTGGTCATGACCGGCATCGAGAGGTTGGTGAACACCTCCCGCTCGTCCCCGCACGCGGCACCCCACGCAACCGAGCGGCCGTAGCGCTCCTGGGCGGCGTCGGCGATCGCCATGCGCTGCTGGCGCGTCTCCTCGCGGAACCGCGCGATGCGGCCGGCACGGGCCGCCGCGGCGTCGCCCTCGCCGGCATCGGGCTCGGGGAGGGTGCCCACGACGGTGATCTCGTCGCGGTCGATCTGCAGGTCCACCGCGCCGGTGAACCAGGCGTCGGGCAGGCGCCCGGCGAACCAGCCGGCGACCTCGGCCCGTTCCACCGGCGGCGGGGCGTCGGCTCCACGACCCCCGGGGCCGCGGCCGCGACCTCGGCGGAAGCCCGGCCCGAAGGCGGCATCGGCGAATCGGTGAGCGTGCATGGCGACCTCCCGCGGCCAGTGGTGATTACACAGTTGCACCGTAAGCCGGGAGGCACGGCCGCGGGAGGTCTCCGGCTACGCCCTGAGCGAATCGGGGCGCGACCTCAGGCCGCGGAGCGATCAGGCGCGGCGTCGCCCTCGTCGGGCTCGCGTTCCTTCCGCCGGAGCAGCCACGAGGTGGCGCCCAGGAGCACCACCAGCACGCCGAGCAGCCCGATCTCGACGATGCGGTCGTCGAACTCCGCACCCGTGCCGAGCGCACTGGCCGCCTCGACCGACAGCACGACGATCTCCTTGATCGAGGCGATGATCCCGACCAGCAGGAAGGGCTCGGCGACCAGCTCGCGCTTCTCCACAGTCGCCCGGACGGCGAACAGCAGTTCGACCACGATGAAGACCAGCAGCAGGATGTCGAGCACCTCGAGCACGGGCTTCTGGGAGAAGTCGCTCACCAGACCCCACGACGTCTTGGCCGCGACGGCGAGGAGGACGAACGCCGATCCCACGAGGAAGATCGCGATGCCTCCGTAGATCAGGTTCTCGGCGATCTCGAGCACGCGCGTCCCGACCCGGCTGAAGCCGGGCGGCCGGACCTGGTCCTCGGGGTCGTCGCTCCGCTGCTTCGTCGGCATCCGGTGATCATGTCCGGTCGCGACCCTCCGCGGGGGTCGGAGGGCCACCGTCTCACCCTCGGTGATGGACGGCCTCGGTCGGCGATACCTGACAGCGTCGAGCCGCCCGACGAGAGCCGATCATGGGCAGGATCCGCTAGCAGACACGCCGATCTTCGGAGGAACTGGACGGTCACGAGGTCTTCTGCTAAGCGGCGTGTCGGCGGACTCTCGGCACCAGCGCCAGCCGGCGCCCAGCCAGTCAGGAGGCACCCGCCATGACCAGAAAGCTTCTCCGTCTGCTCGCCGTCACCGCCGCGGTCGCCACCGCGGCGGTCGTGGCACCCGCCCCCGCTCAGGCCGCCCCGTACTGCGGCATCACGTGGGGCTCGCTCCCGAAGGCGTCGACGAGCGCCTCGGACACCGACGTGGTCAACGGGGTGCGCGCCGGCCGGCACGCCTGCTTCGACCGGCTGGTGGTGGACCTCGGCGGCCAGGACACGACGTTCGGGGCGTACGAGGTCCGCTACGTCCCGCTGGTCCACGAGGACGGCTCGGGCTATCCCGTCCCCGTCCGCGGCGCGGCCGACCTCGAGATCGTGCTCCGCGCTCCTGCGTACGACCAGTACGGCGAGCCGACGTACGAGCCGGCGAACCCCCGCGAGGTCGTGGACGTCTCGGGCTGGACGACCTTCCGCCAGGTCGCGTGGGCGGGCTCCTACGAGGGCTCGACCACGATGGCGCTCGGCATCCGGGCGCGCCTGCCGTTCCGGGTGTTCGTCCTCCCCGGCACGGCGCAGTCCGACGACGGCCCGCGGCTCGTCGTCGACGTGGCGCACGCCTGGTGAACGCGGGCGGGGACGCCGTCGGCACCGGACGGCGTCCCCGTCGGCTCAGCGGGCCGCGGGCCCCTCGCCCTCGCCGGGCCGGGGGGCCTCGATCGCACGGGGCTGCTTCCGCAGGGCGTCGAGCACCTGCTCGCCCGGCTGCGGCTCGAACAGCTCCGCGGGGCTGTCGGGCACCTGACGCGCCGGGTCGGCGGGGTCGAAGCTCGGCGGGATCCGCTTGAGGTGCTTGGTCATCGACCGCACCAGCAGGAAGACGGCGATCAGCAGGACGACGGTGAGCAGCAGCCCGAGCGGGCCGGACTTCCCGACGTCCTCGGGTGCCTGCTCGGCCAGCAGGCCGGCCAGCTCGGTCATCGGACCCCCACCTCGCTGCGGATCCCGGCGAACAGATCGTCCTCCGGGACGGCCGACTCGACCAGGCTGCGGGCCAGCTCGTAGTCCTCGGTCGGCCACACCCGCTGCTGGGTGTCGATCGGGCAGGCGAACCAGCGGCCCTCCGGGTCGATCTGGGTGGCGTGCGCGATCAGCGCCGCGTCCCGGACCGGGAAGTACTCCGCGCAGGGCACGCGCGTGGTGACCCGGTGGGAGATGTCGTGGGCGGGATCCCAGTTCGCCAGCCACTCGGCGTACGGGGACTCCGCGCCGCTCTCCAGGATCGCCTCGTGCAGCGCCTTGGTCCGGGGCAGCGTGAAGCTCATGTGGTAGTAGAGCTTGCTCGGCTGCCAGGGCTCACCGAGCTCGGGGTAGCGGTCCGGGTCGCCGGCGGCCTCGAACGCGTGCACGGAGATCTCGTGCGTCTTGATGTGGTCGGGGTGCGGGTACCCGCCGCGCTCGTCGTACGTGGTGATGACCTGCGGCTTGAACCGGCGGATGAGGGCGACCAGCGGAGCGGCCGCCTCCTCGATCGGCACGAGCGCGAAGCAGCCCTCCGGCAGCGGGGGCAGCGGGTCGCCCTCGGGCAGGCCGGAGTCGACGAAACCGAGGAACTCCTGCTCGATGCCGAGGATCTCGCGCGCCCTGGCCATCTCCTCGACCCGGATCTGGGGCAGCCGCTCCCAGACCTCCGGGCGGTCCATCGCCGGGTTCAGGACGGAGCCGCGCTCGCCCCCGGTGCAGGTCGCGACCAGGACGCGGGCTCCTTCCGCGACGTACTTGGCCATGGTCGCGGCGCCCTTGCTCGACTCGTCGTCCGGGTGCGCGTGGACGGCGAGCAGGCGCAACTGATCTGGTGCGGTCACCCGACCATTGTCACCCGTCCCCGGCGACGTCCGGTGCAGCCCCGGAGCCGGTCGCCGGGGAAAGCCCTGCTCGTGCACCCGGTCGGGGGAAGTGTGCCGCTGATCACGAGGCGGCCCGGTACGGTTCCGCATCTCGCGACGGCGGTGCGCGCGGGACCGCACGTCCGTGCACAGCCGTCGACGCCGGTGTTAGCTTGGCGAGATTGACCAGCGGCCGCTCCCGATCGGGGGCGGCCTCCCGAGTCTCAGGAGTACCTCACGTGTCCACCCCCACTGACGAGCAGGAACAGGGCATCTGGCTGACCCAGGAGGCCCACGACCGGCTGAAGGCCGAGCTCGACCAGCTGGTGGCGAACCGCCCGGCCATGGCCGCCGAGATCAACGCCCGCCGCGAGGAGGGCGACCTCAAGGAGAACGGCGGCTACCACGCCGCCAAGGAGGAGCAGGGCAAGCAGGAGGGCCGGATCCGCCAGCTCACCGACCTGCTCCGCAAGGCGCGCGTGGGCGACGCCCCGAAGACGGCCACGAACGCCGCCCTGGGCACGGTCATCACGGTCAAGTTCGCCGGCGACGACGACACCGAGAAGTTCCTGCTCGGCTCCCGCGAGATCGCCGGGACGACGAACCTCACCGTCTACTCGCCGGAGTCGGCCCTCGGCGCGGCCATCATGGGTGCCGCTCCCGGCGCCACCGTGACCTACCAGGCGCCGAACGGTCGCGACATCAGCGTCGAGGTCGTCGCCGTCGAGCCGTTCGTCCCCTGAGTCCGGCGATGGGGGCGCGCTCCCGTCAGGCGGAGAACACCGGTTTCGCCTGCGTGCACTGCGCCGCGCAGGTGCCGGCCAACACCGACGGGCACTACCGCAACCACTGCCCGTTCTGCCTGTGGTCGCTGCACGTCGACGAGTTCCCGGGCGACCGGGCCAGCGAGTGCCGGCAGCCCATGGAGCCGATCGGGCTGGTCGAGAAGTCGGGCAAGGGCTGGCAGGTGGTGCACCGCTGCACGGCGTGCGGCCACCGCCAGCCCAACCGCCTGGTGCGCGACGGCGCGAGCCCCGACGACCTGGACCTGGTGCTCTCGCTGCCCTGGTTGTGAGCCCCGCTCCTGGAGTCGTCCTCCCGCTCCTGGACTCCTGCAGAAGTCCGGGAGCGGGAGGAACGGTCCAGGAGCGGGGTCAGGCCGTGGCGAGCCCGCGGCGGCGGAGCAGGGGCTGCGGGTCGGCGTCCCGGCCGCGGACGGCGCGGAAGGCCGCGAGCGGGTCGACCGAGCCGCCCACCGCCAGCAGCTCGGCGCGGAACACGTCGCCGTTCTCGCGGCGCAGGCCGCCGTTCTCCTTGAACCACTCCACGGTGTCGGCGTCGAGGATTTCCGACCAGATGTAGGAGTAGTAGCCGGCCGCGTAGCCCCCGGCGAAGACGTGCTGGAAGTAGGTCGTCCGGTAGCGCGGCGGCACGAGGGCGGACGCGACCCCGGCGTCGGCCAGCGCCCGCTGCTCGAACGCGATCGGGTCGGCGATCTCCGCGCCCGGCGCGATGCGGTGCCATGCCTGGTCGAGCAGCGTCGCGGCAAGGTACTCCAGCGTCGCGAAACCCTCGCCCCACAGCCGGGCGGCGTCGATGGCCTCGACGGCGGCGCGAGGAAGGGGCTCGCCCGTCTCGACGTGGCGGGCGTAGTTGCCCAGCACCTCGGGCCAGAGCGCCCACATCTCGTTCACCTGGCTGGGGAACTCGACGAAGTCGCGCGGGACGGCGGTGCCCGAGAACCGCGGGTAGGTGACCGCCGAGCTGAGCCCGTGCAGCGCGTGGCCGAACTCGTGGAACAGCGTGTTCACCTCGTCCAGGCTGAGCAGCGTCGGCCGGCCCTCCGGTGCGCGGGACACGTTGAGGTTGTTGACGACCACCGGTGACGTGCCGAGCAACCGGGACTGCCGGACGAACGAGCTCATCCAGGCGCCGCCGCGCTTGCCCTCGCGCGCGAAGAAGTCGCCCAGGTAGAGGCCCACGGAACCACCGGCGGCGTCGGTCACCTCCCACACCCGGACGTCGGGGTGGTAGCCGCGCAGGTCCGGCCGCGGCGTGAACCGGTAGCCGTAGAGCAGCTCGGCGGCGTGGAAGACGCCGTCGACCAGCACCCGGTCCAGCTCGAACCAGGGCCGCAGCGCGGCGGTGTCGACGGCGTACCGCTCGGCCCGCACCTGCTCGCTGTAGAACGCCCAGTCCCACGCCGCCAGCTCCACGCCGTCGCGGGCCGCGACCTCCCGGAGCACCTCCGCCTCGGCCTCGGCGTTGGCCACCGACGCCGGGACCATGGACGCCAGCATGGCGTCGACCGCGGTGGTGGTGCGGGCGGTGGAGTCGGCGAGGACGAGGTCGGCGTGGGTGTCGAAGCCGAGCAGGCGGGCGCGCTCGGCCCGCAGGAGCGCGATCCGCACGGCCACCGGACCGTTGTCGTGCTCGCCCGCCGACGCGCGGGCCAGCGACGCCTCGAGCACCCGACGCCGCAGCTCCCGGTTCCGCAGCTTCGCGAGGACCGGCTGGCCGGACGGCAGGAGCAGCGGGAGGAGGTGGCCGTCGAGCCCGCGGTCGGCGGCGGCCGTGGCGGCAGCGGCGATCTCCTGCTCGGACAGCCCGTCGAGCTCGGCCCGGTCGGCCACCCGCACGGCGGCGGCCTCCGTGGCCAGCTGCAGGTTCTGGCCGAACGTCGTCGACAGGGTGGAGAGCTCCTGGTTCAGCTCGGTCAGCCGGGCCCGGCCCGACTCGTCGAGCTGGGCGCCGGCCAGCACGAAGTCGAGGTGGTAGCGCTCGACCAGCCGGACGCCCTCGTCGTCCAGGCCGCTGTCGTGGCGGGCCTCGTGGACGGCGTGGATGCGGGCGAACAGCGCGGGGTCCAGCCGGATCGCGTCGTCGTGCGCGGCCTCCAGCGGCGCGATCTCCCGCTCGATCTCCCGCAGCCGGGGCGTCGAGACCGACGACGTGAGGTTCCCGAACACGCTCCAGGCGCGGACCAGCAGCTCGCCCGACCGCTCCATGGCGACGACGGTGTTCTCGAACGTCGGCTCCTCGGTGGCACCGACGATCGCGGCGATCTCCGCCCGCTGCGCGGCCATCCCGGCCAGCAGCGCCTCCCGGCAGTGCTCGGGCGTGATGTCGGCGAACGGTGGGAGCCGGAAGGGCAGCGCCGAGACGCTCGCCAGGGGGTTGTCAGGGGACAGGGCGGGGGGCGCAGGCGGAGTCATCGCGGTCATTACATCGCGCCCCTCCGGGCCGCACCGCGGCCACGTGCCGTCCCGGGCAGCGATGAGCCGTGGCGCGGTGCGCGGGCGGAGGCCTCCGGCCCCCACCCGCGCACCGCAACCGATCCGGCTCGTGGCTCAGCGGCTGGCCGTGCGGCGGTACGTGCGCACCGACAGCGGCACGAACACCGCCAGGATCGCCACGCCCCAGATCGCGGAGTAGAGCACCGGGTTCTGCAGCGACCACACGTCCGGAGCACCGAAGGAGTTGCCGAACAGGTTCCGGGCGGCCTGCACGACCGACGAGACCGGGTTCCACTCCGCGAACGTGCGCAGCACGGACGGGAAGGTCTCCAGCGGCACGAACGTGTTCGCGACGAAGGTGATCGGGAAGATCACGATGAAGCTCGCGTTCTGCACCACCTCCGGCGTCCGCACCAGCAGCCCGACCTGGGCCATCAGCCACGACATCGCGTAGGCGAACCCGAGGAGCACCAGGAAGCCGCCGACGGCCTCGAGGAACGAGGTGTTGATGCGCCAGCCGACGAGCAGACCGGTGAGCGCCATGACGACGATCGACAAGGCGTTGAGCGCCAGGTCCGCGACCGTCCGCCCCACCAGGACCGCCGAGGGCGCCATCGGGAGCGAGCGGAACCGGTCGATCAGCCCCTTCTGCAGGTCCTCGGCGAGGCTGGCACCGGTGATCGTGCTCCCGAAGATGACGGTCTGGGCGAAGATGCCCGGCAGCAGGAACTCCGCGTAGCTGATGTCGCCGGGGACGTTGATCGCGCCGCCGAAGACGTACCGGAACAGCAGCACGAACATGATCGGCGAGAGCGTCGCGAAGACGATCAGGTCGGGCACCCGCTTGACCTTGATCAGGTTGCGGCGGGTGATCGTCAGGCCGTCGGACACGGCCATGGTCAACGCGGTCATCGGGCGCTCCCCACGGTGGTCGCCGGCTCCTGCTCGGCGTCGGATCGGTCGCTCTCGCCGGTCGCGTCCTCCTCGGCCGCGTGGCCGGTGAGGGTGAGGAAGACGTCGTCGAGGTCGGGCCGGCGCAGACCGACGTCCAGGACCTCCACGTCCCTGCCCTCCAGCAGTCGCAGCGCCTCGGCCAGCACCTCGGTGCCACCGCGGACCGGGAGGCTCAGCCGCCGGCTCTGCTCGTCCGAGTGCGGCTCGTCGACCGCGAGCGACCGCAGCCGCTCGGCCGCCTCGGCCACGTCGACCGGCCGGCCGAACGTGAACTCCAGCCGCTGCCCACCCACCTGGGCCTTGAGCTCGTCGCCCGTGCCGCGGGCGATGACCCGGCCGCGGTCGATGACGACCATGCGGTCGGCCAGCCGGTCGGCCTCCTCCAGGTACTGGGTGGTCAGCAGGATGGTCGTCCCGCCGTCGGCGAGCTCGGCGATGAACTCCCACATGGCCAACCGGCTGCGCGGGTCCAGCCCGGTCGTCGGCTCGTCGAGGAAGAGCACGCGCGGGCGGTTGATCAGCGAGGCGGCGATGTCCAGCCGGCGCCGCATGCCGCCCGAGTACGTCTTGGCCGGGCGGCCGGCGGCGTCGGAGAGGTCGAACCGCTCCAGCAGCTCCCCCGCGCGGGCCCGGGCCTCCGCCTTGGGCAGGTGGTAGAGGCGCCCCACCATCTCGAGGTTCTCGAAGCCGGTCAGGTACTCGTCGACGGCGGCGTACTGGCCGGTCAGCCCGATCGACGCGCGCACGTCGTCGGCGTCACGCACCACGTCCAGCCCCATCACCTCCGCCCGCCCCGCGTCGGCGAGGAGCAACGTGGTGAGGATCCGCACCACCGTCGTCTTCCCCGCACCGTTCGGGCCGAGGAGCCCGAGCACCGAGCCCTCGGCCACGGTCAGGTCCACACCGTCGAGAGCGGTGGTGGCGCCGTAGCGCTTCACCAGCCCCTCGACCACGATCGCGTCTGTCATGAGGGCCACGCTAGGGCCGGACGGTGACAGATCCCGACCGCTTTTCGCGGTCGGCGGACAAGCAGTTCAGCTATCGCATGCACGGGAGTCAGGACGGCGCCGATCCCCGGAACTCATCGGCGTGCTCAGCCCGGCGCGACGGCGTAGCCCGCGCGGGTGAGCGCCGCGCTGACCTCGCCGGCGTGGTCGGGGCCGCGCGTCTCGAGGACGACGAAGATCTCCACTTCCCCGACGTGCAGCCCGGTGCCGGTCCGCTCGTGCTCGACCTCCAGGACGTTGGCGCCCACCGCGGCCAGCTCGGCCAGAACCCCGGCGAGCGAGCCCGGCCGGTCAGGCACCGTCAGCCGCAGCGAGAGGTAGCGCCCGGCGGCCGCCATGCCGTGCTGGACCACCTTCAGCAGCAGGACCGGGTCGATGTTGCCGCCGGAGACGACGGCGACGACCGGCGGCGCGAACGCCTCCGGGTCGGCGAGGATCGCGGCGACGGCGGCCACGCCCGCGGGCTCCACCACGAGCTTGGCCCGCTCCAGGCAGAACAGCAGGGCCCGGGAGAGGTCCTCCTCGCTCACCGTCCGCACCTCGTCGACGAGGCCCTGGACGTGCGCGAGCGTCAGGTCACCGGGCGAGGCGACCGCGATCCCGTCGGCCATGGTCGCCATGGCCGGCAACGGGACGGGCCGGCCGGCGGCCAGCGATCCGGGGAAGGCGGCGGCCATCTCGGCCTGCACCGCCACCACCCGGACGTCGGGCCGCCGCGCCTTCACCGCGGCCGCGACCCCGGACACCAGCCCGCCTCCGCCGGCGCACACGACGACGGTCGCGACGTCGGGGCACTGCTCGAGGACCTCCAGGCCCACGGTCCCCTGCCCGGCGATGACGTCGGCGTGCTCGAACGGGTGGATGAACACCGAGCCGGTCCGCTCCGCGTGCTCGGACGCGAAGTGCAGCGCTTCCGTCAGCGTCGGGCCGCCCAGCCGCACCTCCGCCCCGTAGGACCGGGTCGCCGCGACCTTCGGCAGCGGGGCCGAGTCGGGCATGAAGACCGTGGCGGTGCAGCCGAGCAGCCGGGCGGCCAGGGCGACGCCCTGGGCGTGGTTGCCGGCGCTGGCGGCGACGACACCGCGGGCGCGCTCGGCGTCGGTCAGCCGCGAGATGCGCGTGTAGGCACCGCGGATCTTGAAGGACCCGGTCCGCTGCAGGTTCTCGCACTTGAGCCACACCGGGCCGCCGACGCGGTCGGCCAGGCCGCGGGAGTGCCACAGGGGCGTGTGGCGGACGACGTCCCGGAGCAGCGCCGCCGCTGACTCGACGTCGGCGCCGCTGACCAGGGGCGGCCGGGCGGTGGGGGCCTGGGGCGTGGACACGCGCTGATCCTCGCAGGCCGCACGCAGGCAACCGGTGACCCAGCCCGCACGACCGTCGTACCTTTGGCGAGGTGACGGACCCGGCCACAGCAGCCACTCCCTCCCCCGCCCCCACGACCCTGGGCGAGCTCCGCGAGAGCGGGCCCGCCTTCCGCCCGGTGAAGGCGGAACTGCGCGCCAACCTGCTCGCCCGGCTCGGCCGCGGAGAGCCGAGCCTCCCCGGCATGGTCGGCTTCGAGGACACCGTGCTCCCCGAGGTCGAGCGCGCCCTCATCGCCGGCCACGACCTCGTCCTGCTCGGCGAGCGCGGCCAGGGCAAGACCCGCCTCATCCGCACCCTCGTCGGCCTGCTCGACGAGTGGACGCCGGTCCTCGTCGGCAGCGAGCTCAACGAGCACCCCCTGCACCCGATCTCGGTGTGGGCGCACCGGCAGATCGCCGAGCACGGCGACGCCACCCCGGTGGGCTGGCTGCACCGCAGCGAGCGCTTCGGCGAGAAGCTGGCCACCCCGGACACGAGCGTCGGCGACCTGATCGGCGACGTCGACCCGATCAAGGTGGCCGAGGGACGCACCCTGGGCGACCCCGAGACGGTCCACTACGGCCTGGTCCCGCGCACCAACCGCGGCATCTTCAGCGTCAACGAGCTGCCCGACCTCGCCGAGCGGATCCAGGTCGCGCTCCTGAACGTGCTCGAGGAGCGCGACATCCAGATCCGCGGCTACCGGGTCCGGCTGCCGCTGGACCTGCTGCTGGTCGCCAGCGCCAACCCCGAGGACTACACCAACCGCGGCCGGATCATCACGCCGCTCAAGGACCGCTTCGGCGCCGAGGTGCGCACCCACTACCCGATCGAGCTGGCCGACGAGATCGCGCTGCTGCACCAGGAGGCGCAGACTTCGTGGACCGGCGACGGCACCTTCGGGACGCCGGTCGTGCCCGAGCACCTGGTCGAGATCATCGCCCGCTTCACCCGGTTGGTCCGCGAGTCCAGCCACGTGGACCAGCGCTCCGGCGTCAGCGCCCGGTTCGCGATCGCCGGGCTGGAGACGGTGACCGCCTCCGCCGTCCGCCGCGCCGCCATCGCCGGTGAGACGCGGCCGGTGGCCCGCGTGGTCGACCTGCCGAGCGTCGTCCCGGCCAGCCGCGGCAAGGTCGAGTTCGCCGACGCCGGCTCCGACCCCGACGACGAGCGGGAGCTCGAGGTGCTGGAGCACCTGCTGCGCCAGGCGACCGCGCAGACGTTCCGTGCCCGCTGCGCCGGGCTGGACCTCACCGGCCTGCAGGAGCACTTCACCGGCGGCGAGACGGTCGAGTCGGGCGAGCTGGTGCCCGCACCCGCGCTGCTCGGGCAGCTCGGCACCATCCCGAGGCTCGCCGAGCTGCTCGGCCGCCTGGGCGTGCCGGAGGGCGAGCAGTCGGCGGAGCAGGCGGCGGCCGCCGTGGAGTTCGCCCTCGAGGGGCTGTACCTCACCCGGCGGCTGGCCAAGGACACCGACGGCACCCGCACGGTGTACGGGGCCTGACGTGGCCGGACGACGCGGGCGCGGCTACCGCTACGGCAAGTGGCACGGCGGCCCCGACCCCCTGGCCCCGCCGTACGACCTCGGCAACGCCGTCGACGAGATCGGCGACTCCGTGCTGGGCGGCAGCGGCGTGCGTGAAGCGCTGCGCGAGCTGCTGCGGCGCGGCACGGAGGGACGGCGTGGCCTCGACGAGCTGCGCCGGTCCGTGCGCGAGCGGCTGCGCAAGGCGCGGACCGCCGGCCGCATGGACGGCACGCTCCAGGAGGTCCGCGAGCTGCTCGACAAGGCGCTGACCGCGGAGAAGCGCGAGCTGTTCCCGGATCCCGACGACTCCGCCCGCCTCGCCGAGGCCGAGCTGGACGCGCTGCCGGAGGACACGGCGGGCGCCGTCCGGGCGCTGAAGGAGTACCCGTGGCGGTCCCAGGAGGGCCGGGAGGCCTACGAGCAGATCCAGGACCTGCTGCGCCGGGAGGTGCTCGACAGCTCCTTCGCCTCGATGAAGCAGGCGCTGGAGAACGCCAGCGAGCAGGACATGCAGGCCGTCAAGGACATGGTGGCCGACCTGTCGCAGCTGATCGACGCGCACAACCGCGGTGAGGACACTGACGAGCGCTTCCGCGACTTCATGGACAAGCACGGCCAGTTCTTCCCCGACGACCCGCAGTCGGTCGAGGAGCTGATCGACTCGCTGGCCCGCCGTGCCGCCGCGCAGGAGCGGATGATGGCGGGCCTGTCGCCGGAGCAGCGGGCCGAGCTCTCGGACCTGATGTCGCAGGCCATGTCCGACATGGGGCTGGCCAGCGAGATGGCCCACCTCTCCGACGCCCTGCGCCAGGCCCGGCCGGACCTGCCGTGGGGTCAGCGCGGGCAGGTCCCCGACGGCGAGCAGGGCCTCGGCATGGGCGACGCCACGAGCGCCGTCGCCGAGCTGGCCGACCTCGAGGCCCTGTCCAGCCAGCTGTCGCAGGGCTACGCCGGCGCCTCGCTGGCCGACATCGACGAGGAGCTGCTCGAGCGCGCTCTCGGGCGGCCGGCCGTCGACGACCTCGCGGCCCTCCGGCAGCTCGAGCGCGAGCTGGAGCGGCAGGGCTTCCTCAACCGCTCCGACGGCAAGCTGGAGCTCTCCCCCAAGGCGGTCCGCCGGCTGGGCGCCACGGCCCTGCGTCGGGTGTTCGCCAAGCTGGACGCGACCGGCCGCGGGGAGCACGACGTCGCCGACGCGGGCGCCGCCGGGGAGCTCACCGGCAGCTCGCGGGAGTGGCGGTTCGGGGACGAGCAGCCGCTCGACGTCGTCCGCACGGTGAAGAACGCCGTCCTGCGGACGGCGCACGAGCCGCGAGCGGACGGCGCGCGCGGCGTGCGGATCGCGGTGGACGACTTCGAGGTCGTCGAGACCGAGCGGCGCACCGGCGCCGCGGTCGCGCTGCTGGTCGACCTGTCCTACTCGATGGCGCTGCGCGGCACCTGGGGCGCGGCCAAGTCGACGGCGATGGCGCTGCACTCGCTGGTGACGACGAAGTTCCCGCAGGACGCCATCCAGGTCATCGGGTTCTCGTCCACCGCCCAGGTGCTCCGGCCGGAGACCCTCGCGGAGCTCTCGGTGGACACGCTGCAGGGCACCAACCTGCAGCACGGCCTGATGCTCGCCCGCCGGTTCCTGGCCCACCACCGCGACGCCGAGCCGGTCGTCCTGGTGGTGACCGACGGCGAGCCGACCGCGCACCTGGAGGACGACGGGACGCCGTTCTTCTGCTGGCCGCCGATGCCCGAGACGATCGCCCGGACCGTCGCCGAGATCGAGCGGGTCGCGCGGACCGGGGCCACGGTGAACGTGTTCGCGCTCGACCCCGACCCCGGGCTGATCCACTTCGTGCACGACCTCACGCAGCGGGCCGGTGGGCGGGTGTTCGAACCGGACGCCGAGCGGCTGGGCGAGTACGTGGTGGCCGACTACCTGCGGGTGCGCCGGGGCCGCCGCGCCCGGTAGGGGTCGGCACGCCCTGCCGAGATCCCGTGATCTCGGCGCTCCAGGACCTCTGATGCGCCGACATCGTGGGATCTCGGCGGGTGCGCGGCGGGGCGTCGGGCACGCTGACCCCGTGACCGTGACCGTCGGCGAGGTTGCCGCGGACCTGACCTACCCCCTGCGGCAGGCGGTCCTGCGCCCGGACGGCGGCGACGTCGTCTGGGCCGGCGACGAGGACCCCGCGACCTTCCACCTCGCGGCGCGCACCGCCGACGGCCGGGTCGTCGGCGTGGTCCGCTTTTCCCCCGCCGCCTGCCCGTGGCGCTCCGCCGAGCACCCGTGGCAGCTGCGCGGGATGGCCACCGACGCCGCGGTCCGCGGCTCCGGGGCGGGGCGTGCCCTCGTCGTCGCGGGGCTGGAGGCGGTGGCCGCGCGCGGTGGCGACCTGCTGTGGTGCGACGCCCGCGTCGCCGCCATCGGCTTCTACGAGCGGATGGGCTTCACGGTGGTGACCGAGCCGTACGACAAGCCCGGCATCGGCCCGCACCGCGGCATGCTGATCGAGGTCACCCCCCGCTCGAGCTGATCCCGGGGATCCTCCCGGCGCGGAAGGCGTCGACGAACAGGCGGTGGTCCTCCTGCGCCTGGCGCGCATAGGCGTGGGCGAACTCGACCAGGTCGGCGACGAACTCCTCGCGGCGGTCGCCGATCATCGCCAGCACCGCCTCCTCGGTCTGGAAGGGCACCAGCTCGTGGTCGCTGTCGGCGTCACCGACGCAGTGCAGCTTGGCCGTGGCCCGGCCGAGCTGCACCAGCACCGGGCGGATCTCCTCGGGCTCGGTGAGGTCGTCCCAGTCGAGGTCCAGCTCGTAGGGCGACAGCTCGGCGACGACGAAGCCGGTGCCCCGGATGTCGGTGTAGCCGAGGAACTGGGAGGTGTGCGACTGCAGCGCCCGCTGGCTGGTCACCGTGCGGTGCCCCTCGTGGTGGAAGTAGTCCCGGATCCGGGCGTCGGTGACGATCCGGCTGGGCGCCGCCACGTTGCCCTGCTTGACCGACAGGACGACGTCGTTCTCCAGCGCCTCGTCGTAGCCCTCGAGCAGCACGTTGTAGGCGGGCAGGCCCGCGCTGCCGATGCCGAAGCCGCCGGTGCCGATGAGGTCCTTCACCTCGTAGGCGACCTCGCGGCGCCACGGTCGCGGCGGCAGCGTGTCCTTGTACCGCTCCAGCGCCTCGAGCACCTCGTCCCGCTCGGCGTCCTCCAGCCGTCGGTTGCGGGCGCGGTCGGCGAAGCGCCGCTCGTAGCGCTCCACGACGGTCATCCGGTCCAGCAGTGCCAGCCGGGTGCGGGTCGCTGTCTCCCGCACCAGCTCGCGGACGGCCCCCTCGGTGTTGTGCACGGTGAGCGCGAAGTCGCGGTCGGAGTCCGACCGGCTGAACGCCTCCACCTGGTCCACCCAGGCCTCCAGGTAGACGCGGACGAGCTCGCCGATCACGTCGTCGGAGAACGCCTTGCGCCACGCCATCAGGGCGAAGCTCGCGGCGAACCGCCGCAGGTCCCAGCTCACGTGCCCGAGGTAGGCCTCGTCGAAGTCGTTGACGTCGAAGACGATCCGCCCGGTGGAGTCCATGTAGGTGCCGAAGTTCTCGGCGTGCAGGTCGCCGTGGATCCACACGCGCGACGTCCGCTCGTCGCTCCAGGGGTCCTCGACCGTCGCCATGTCGGCGTAGAACAGACAGGCACTGCCCCGGTAGAAGGCGAAGGGATCGGCGGCCATCTTGCGGAACTTGGTGCGGAACGCCTCGGCGTCGGCGGCCATGAGATCGGCGAACGCCTCGACGAGGACGTCGACGATCAGTTGGGTCCGGTCGCCGGACTCTGTGGGCTGGGTCACACCTGCGGGTGATAGGGCCACAGGAGGCACCGTAGAGGGCCGATAACCTGCGTAACAGGAACGGACGACGCGAGCACAGGAGCGGAGGGACCGTGGCGCTGACGGGGACGACGCGACGCCTCGCCGCTGCCACCGCGTACGGCGGGGGCAGCGTCGCCCTGGGCGGTGTCGCCCTGGCCGCCCTGCTCCGCGAGGAGGCCCGCGCCGCCCGCCGCAACATCGAGTCCCGCACCAGCAAGGGTGATCCGCCCTCGGGCGACGGCGTCTACGGGCAGCGGTCGAGGAACAGCCGCGGCAAGCCGCTCGTGTTCACGGTGCTCGGCGACTCCAGCGCCGTCGGCCTCGGCGTGCACCGGGCCGAGGAGACCCCCGGCGTCCTCATCGCCTCGGCCCTGGCCGAGCTCGCCGAGCGACCGGTCCGGCTGGTCCGCCTGGCCAAGTCCGGCGCCCGCTCGCCCGACCTCGACGAGCAGGTCGACCGGGCCCTGGCCGAGCACCCCACCGTCGCGCTGATCATGATCGGCGCCAACGACGTCACCAGCCGCACCCGCCCCACCGTCTCGGTCAAGCACCTCGGCGAGGCGGTCCGCCGGCTCACCGCGGTCGGCTGCGAGGTCGTCGTCGGGACCTGCCCCGACCTGGGCACCATCCGGCCGATCGCCCAGCCGCTGCGCACCTTCGCCCGGCGCTGGAGCCGGCAGATGGCCGCCGCCCAGACGATCGCCGTGGTCGAGGCCGGCGGTCGCACCGTGTCGCTGGGCTCGGTGCTGGGCCCGGCCTTCGCGTCCGACCGGGCGATGTTCAGCGTCGACGAGTTCCACCCCAGCGCGCACGGCTACGCGCAGGCAGCCGCCGTCCTGCTGCCGTCGGTCGCGGACGCCGTGGGTGTCTGGCCGGCGTCGGCCGACCGCGGCGTGCGGCCCATCCGCCGCGGCACCGTGCGACCGATCGAGAAGGCCGCGGCGCGCGCCGCCAGCCGCACGGGTACCGAGGTCCAGCCGGCCGAGGTGGGCGGTTCCGACACCGGGCCGTGGGGCGCCTGGGCCCTGCTGCGCCGTCGCCGTCCCCCGGAGATGCCGACGCCGGAGCAGGCGCAGGAGTCGGCGGAGGCACCCGCCACGGCGTGAGGTGAGGACCTCCGTTACCGCGGAGTAGTTTCGGGGGCGACCCGTCGCCTGCGCACCCCGCACGGCGCCCACCTCATCGTGGAGGACCCATGCCCGAAGCCGTCATCGTCGCGACCGCCCGCTCCCCCATCGGTCGCGCGTTCAAGGGGTCCCTCAAGGACCTGCGGCCCGACGACCTGGCCGCGACCATCGTCAAGGCGGCGCTGGACAAGGTGCCCGCGCTCGACCCCCGCGACATCGACGACCTGATGCTCGGCTGCGGCCTCCCCGGCGGCGAGCAGGGCTACAACATGGGCCGCGTCGTCAGCGTGCTCCTCGGCATGGACCACCTGCCCGGGACGACGATCACCCGTTACTGCTCCTCCTCGCTGCAGACCACCCGCATGGCGATGCACGCCATCAAGGCCGGCGAGGGCGACGTCTTCATCTCCGCCGGCGTCGAGATGGTGTCCCGCTTCGTGAAGGGCAACAGCGACGGCCTCCCGGACACGAAGAACCCGGTGTTCGCCGACGCCGAGGCCCGGGGCGCCAAGGTCGCCGAGAGCGGCGCCGACTCGTGGACCGACCCGCGGGAGAACGGCGAGATCCCCGACGTCTACATCGCGATGGGCCAGACCGCCGAGAACCTCGCCCTGCTCAAGGACGTCTCGCGGCAGGAGATGGACGAGTTCGCCGTGCGCTCGCAGAACCTCGCCGAGGAGGCCATCAACAACGGCTTCTGGGAGCGGGAGATCACCCCGGTCACCACGCCCGACGGCACCGTCGTCAGCAAGGACGACGGCCCGCGCGCCGGCACCACGCTCGAGGCGCTCTCGCAGCTCAAGCCGGTGTTCCGCCCCGACGGGCGGGCGACGGCCGGCAACGCCTGCCCGCTCAACGACGGCGCGGCCGCCGTGGTGGTCATGAGCGACACCAAGGCCGCCGAGCTGGGGCTCACCCCGCTGGCGCGGATCGTGTCCACCGCGGTCACCGGCCTCTCGCCGGAGATCATGGGTTACGGCCCGGTCGACGCCTCGAAGCTGGCCCTCCAGCGCGCGGGCATGACGATCGACGACATCGACCTCGTCGAGATCAACGAGGCCTTCGCCGCCCAGGTCATCCCGAGCTACCGCGACCTGGGCATCGACATCGACAAGCTGAACGTGCACGGCGGCGCCATCGCCGTCGGCCACCCGTTCGGCATGACCGGCGCGCGCATCACCGGCACGCTGATCAACGGCCTGCAGACCAAGGACAAGACGTTCGGTCTGGAGACCATGTGCGTCGGTGGGGGCATGGGCATGGCGATGGTCATCGAGCGCCTGTCCTGACGACCTGACGAGCTCTCGGTACGGAGAGCTCGGGAACGACGAAGGCCCGGCCCCCTCTCGGGGACCGGGCCTTCGTCGTGGTGCGGGTGCGGGTTACTCGCGGAAGTAGCTGAGCAGCCGCAGGATCTCCAGGTACAGCCAGACGACCGTGACGAGCAGGCCGAAGGCGATGTACCAGGCGAACTTCGCCGGGGCGCCGCGGCGGATCGCCTCGTCGGCCATGTCGAAGTCGAGCAGCAGCGAGAACGCCGCGACACCGATCACGACCAGGCTGAACACGATGGCCAGCGGGCCACCGTCACGCAGGCCGAGCCCACCGTCGACGAAGAAGCCGGCGACCAGGTTGGCCAGCGCCAGGACCAGCACACCGATCAGGGCCCCGACGATCCAGCGCGTCAGCTTCGGGGTGACGCGGATCGCGCCGGTCTTGTAGACGACCAGCATGCCGGCGAACACACCGAAGGTCCCGATCACCGCCTGCGTGACGATGCTCGTCCCGTACTGGACGGCGAAGAACTCGCTGATCGCGCCGACCAGGACACCCTCGGCCGCGGCGTAGGCCAGCGTGGCGGCCGGGTTGGCGATCTGCTTGAACGCGATCACCAGGCCGAGCACGAGACCGACGAGCAGAGCCGGGAAGAGGAGGGCGACCGCCACCGAGTCCGGCACGGCCAGCCACGTGAACGCGGCGGTCAGGACGGTGACGAGGAAGGTGACGCCGGTCTTGGTGACGACGTCGTCCATCGTCAGGTAACGCGTCGTCGTCGCCGAGTACGGCGACGGGGCGGCGTAGGGGTCGTACTGGGTCGGCGCGCCGTACTGCGGCTGGGGCTGGCCCCACCCGGCGTACTGCTGCTGGCCACCGGGGGCCGCGCCGAATCCCCGGAACGCCGGGTTGCTGCTGGGCATCGTCATCTCCCTGAGGTGACTGTTCGGTCCGTGGAGTCCACGGTGGTGCACTCCACTCGGTCAGGTCAACGCCTGGAGGCCCTGCGTAGTTCCGGCGTGTCGCGATTCGCCCGTCCGGGCCACGGGCCCGTGGGCGGCGGTGCCCCCGGTCGGGATCGAACCGACACTCGGACCCTTTTAAGGGGCCTGCCTCTGCCGATTGGGCTACGGGGGCGCTCTGCGCACGCTAGCCGGGCCGCCCGTCCGCTGCCCGTACGGTGACCCCCGTGAGCCCCAGCCCCCAGGTCCCCGTCCGGGTCATGCGCGCCGGCGTGCGCGCCCTCGTCCGCCCGGCGCTCGGCCCGCGCCTCCCGGTCGGCCTCCAGCGGCGCTGGCTGGCGGCCGTCACCCGGCCGACCCCGCTGGCCGACGGCGTCGCCGTCGGCACCGGCCGGCTGGGCCGCCGCCCGGCCGAGGTCCTCACCCCCGCCTCCGGCGACCCGGGCTCGGCGGTGCTCTACCTGCACGGCGGCGGGTTCACCACCGGCTCCCCCGCCACGCACCGCGCCCTCGCCACCCACCTGGCCGCGGCCGGCGGTGCGACCGTGCACGTGCTCGACTACCGGCTGGCGCCCGAGCACCCGTTCCCGGCCGCACTGGACGACGTCCTGGCCGCGTACCGCGAGCTGCTCGACCGGGGTGCCACCCCCGACCGCACGGCCATCGCCGGCGACTCCGCCGGCGGCTGGCTGGCCCTCGCCGCCGCCCTCCGGCTGCGCGACGGCGACGGCCCGCTGCCGGCCGCCCTCGGCCTGATCTCCCCCTGGCTCGACCTCACCGGCAGCACGTGGCCGGACGACCGCGGCGACGCGATGCTCCGGCCGGCGTGGCTGCGCCGGTGCGCCCGGGACTTCGGGAACGGCACGCACCCAGGTGCCGCCGAGCTCTCCCCGCTCGACGCCGACCTGACGGGGCTGCCGCCGATCACGGTGCACGTGGGCAGCGAGGAGATCCTGCTCGAGGACGCCGTCCGGCTCGCCCGCGTCGCGCGGGCCGCCGGAGTGCCGGTCGACCTGCGCCGGCTCGACGGCCTGTGGCACGTCGCGCACGCGTCGGCCGGGATGGTCACCGCCTCCACCGCCGCGGTGAACGCGATGGGTGCCGCTCTCGGAGCGCGGCTGACCGGCGGGGCGTCGACGCTCGCGGGCTGAGTCCACCGCTCCGCTCAGGCGCCGGGGCTCTGGCGCCGGCGGCTCCCGCCGACCGCCAGCACGGCCTCGAGCGCGGCGGCCACCGCGGGCCGACGTGGTCCCTCCGGCACCGCGACCTGTACCCGCCGCAGACCCGCGCGGTCGCGCAGGGGCACGACCACCAGCTCGTGGTCGCTGACCAGCACCGTCAGGCGGTGGGTGAGCGCCACGCCGCGCCCGGCCGCCACCAGGGCCTGCGCCTCGAAGGGCTCGTCCCCGCGTCCGGCCAGGAGCAGCGGCGGCCGCAGTCCCGCGCGGCCGAGGACGAGGTCCAGGCGCCGGGCCGCGGAGCCTTCGTGCGGCCGGATCCAGGTCTCCTCTGCGAGCTCGGCGAGAGAGACCTCACCGGAGGCCAGCCGGTGCCCGGCCGGGAGGAGTACCGCGACCGGGTCCTCGAACAAGGGCGACAGCTCGACCCCGGGAACCGCAGGGGCGGGCTCGAAGTCGTGCTCGAAGACGAAGGCCAGGTCCAGCGTCCCGGCACGAAGCCGGCCGAGCGCGGCCGGACGGTCCACGAGTTCGTCGACCAGCCGGATGCCCGGGTGCGCGCGGTCCAGCAGCGCGGCCGTCTCCGCCGAGAGGTGCACGAGCGCGGACAGGAACGACCCGAGCCGCACGACGCCCTGGCGGAGGGCGACGAGGTCCCGCACGTCGCGCTCCGCACGGTCGAGCTGGCCGAGGACGAGGTCGACGTGGGCGAGGAGGGCGCGACCGGCCTCGGTGGGGACGACGCCCTGCCGGGTGCGGCGCACGAGCCGGGCGCCGAGGTGCTGCTCGAGGAGGCCGACCTGCCGCGAGACCGCCGGCTGCGTCAGCGCCAGCTCCTGCGCCGCCCGGGAGAAGGAGCCGCGGGCGACAACCGTCCGCAGCGTGACCAGCTTGACCGGATCCAGCATGCGCAGAACTTTGCACCGCTTCGCCTGATCCTGATGCGTGGGAATACCTGCCGACGTGCATCCCGCCGAACGTGGACCGCTTCGCTCGCGCGCGCAACGGCACATGGCTCTGCTTCCTCGTCACCGGGCTGCTGAGCGCCACGTGGGCCTCCCGCATCCCCGCCGTCCAGGACCGGCTGGACCTGGACGAGGCCGGTCTGGCGGTGGTGGTGCTCGGGATCGAGGGGGGCGCGCTGGTCGGGCTGCCGCTGGGAGCCGCGGTCGTCGCGCGGGTGGGCAGCCCGGCGGCACTGCGCGCGGCACTCCTGCTCTTCGCGCCGGGGCTGGTGGCCGCGGCCGCCGCCCCGGGTGTGGGCGTGCTGGTACCGGCGGTGGCCGTCTGGGCGGCGGCGAACAGCGTCATCGACGTCGCGCTGAACGCCCAGGGTGTCGAGCTCGACCGGCGCAACGGGCGTCCCGTGCTGGCCGCGTTGCACGCCGGGCAGAGCGCCGGCCTGGTGCTCGGCGCCGTCGCAGGGACCGTCGCCGCGGCAGCCGGCCTGCCCCTGCCGTGGCACGCGGCCGTCGTCGCCTGTGCGGGGCTCGTGCTCGGCCTGCTCGGTGCTCGGGCCGCGGTGCGGGAACCCGCCCCCCGCGGCCCGCGCCGTTCGGTGCGCCCTCAACGGCGTCTGCTGGTTCTCGGAGCGATCGCTTTCTGCGCCTTCCTGGTCGACGGCGCGGCGATGAACTGGATGGCCGTGCATCTCGGCACCGCGCACGGAGCGGGCCCGGGGCTCGCGGCGGCCGGCTACCTCGGCCTCACGCTCGCGATGGTGGCCGGCCGCCTGCCGGCGGACCGCGTGGTCGAGAAGTTCTCGCGGCGCCGCGTCACGGAGGGCTGCGCCACGGGCATGGCCCTCGGCGCCGCGCTCGTGGTGCTGGCGCCGTCGACCGCTGTCGCCGTGTGCGGCTGGCTCGTGCTGGGGCTGTTCCTGGCGCCGGTGACGCCCACCGTGCTCGGTGCCGCTCCAGCCGTGAGTGGTGCGCCGTCCGCCGCCGCGCTCTCGGCGGTGACGACGGTCGGCTACCTGGGGTCGTTCACCGGCCCTCCGGCCATCGGCCTGCTCGCGGACGCCTGGGGCCTCACGGCGGCACTGGCGCTGCTCCTCGGCGCGTCCCTCGCCATCGGCCTGCTGGCCCGCGCCGCCCTCGGGCGTGCGTGACGCCGGTCAGCCGGCCCGCTGCTGCTCGGCGCCGTCCGGGCGGGGTGGGGGCAGCTGCCCGGCCCGACCGGTGTTGGCGGCGAAGACGAACTCCCGGCGCGGGTCCTGCAGCTGCCCGAGGGAGACCACCTCGCGGCGGAACAGCGAGGCCAGCGTCCAGTCGGCGATCACCCGGGCCTTGCGGTTGAAGGTCGGCACCCGGCTCACGTGGTAGCTGCGGTGCATGAACCAGGCGGGCCAGCCCTTCACCTTCACGCCGTAGACCTGCGCCACGCCCTTGTGCAGCCCGAGGCTGGCGACCGAGCCGACGTACTCGTGCCGGTAGGGCACCGGTTCCCGGCCGGCGAGGACGGCGACGATGTTGTCGGCCAGCTGCTTGGCCTGCCGGACGGCGTGCTGGGCGTTCGGCGCGGTGGTCGCGCCCGGGTCGTCCTTGGTCAGGTCCGGTACCGCCGCGAGGTCGCCGGCCGCCCAGGCCCCGGGCATCCCCCGAACCTGCAGCGTGGGCTCGCACTCCACCCGGCCGCGGCCGTCCACCGGCAGGTCGGTGGCGGCGAGCACCGGGTTCGGCTTGGTGCCCGCCGTCCACACCAGCGTCTCGCTCGGGAACTCCTCGCCGTCGCTGAGCCGGACGACGCCGTCCTCGGACACCGACTCCAGCCGGGTGTTCAGCCGCACGTCCATGCCGCGGGCGGTCAGCTGGCGCACCGTCCACGCGGCCATGTCCAGGTCGACCTCGGGCAGGATGCGGCCCATCGCCTCGACCAGCACCCAGCGCATGTCCGACGGCGACAGCCGCGGGTAGTAGTGCTCGATGGCGTAGCGCGCCATGTCCTCGAGCTCGGCGAACGCCTCCACGCCCGCGTAGCCGCCGCCGACGAAGGTGAAGGTCAGCGCCCGCTGCCGCACCGCCGGGTCGTCGGTCGAACTGGCTGCGTCCAGCCGCGCCAGCACGTGGTTGCGCAGGTAGATGGCCTCGCCGACGTTCTTGAAGCCGATGCCGTGCTCCGCCAGGCCCGGGATCGGGAGCGTGCGCGCCACGGACCCGGCCGCCATCACGAGCACGTCGTAGGAGACCTCGAACGGCGTCCCCTCGACCGGCGCCACGCGGGCCTTCCGGTCGGCGTGGCTGAGGCCGACGAGGGCTCCGGTGATCACCCGGCAGTGCCGCAGCGTGCGCCGCAGCGGGACGACGACGTGCCGGGGCTCCACCGAGCCGGCGGCGGCCTCCGGCAGGAACGGCTGGTAGGTCATGTGCGGCTGCGGGTCGACGACGACGATCTCGGCACGGCCCCGCGACAGCTTCTTCTGCAGCCGCAGTGCCGTGTAGAGGCCGACGTAGCCCCCTCCGACGACCAGGATCACCGGGCGGTGGGTCAGCTCGCGCGCGATCGCCTCAGCCATGCAGGGAGCCTAGGCCTCCCGGAGCCCGGCCACCTCGGTTGCGCGGCCCAGGACGGCGTCCAGCATGGGCTCGGTCAGCCGGCCGGTGAAGGTGTTCTGCTGGCTGACGTGGTAGCTGCCCAGCAGGGTGAGCGGCCCGCGCGGCCCCTCGAGGTCGACCTCCACGCCGTGCCCGAAGGCCGGCCGCGGTCGCGGGATCCGGTAGCCGGCCGCGGCGAGCACCGGCCACAGCGCCGTCCAGCCGAAGCCACCGAGGACGACGACCACGCGCAGGTCCGGCAGCAGCGACAGCTCCCGGGCCAGCCACGGGTTGCAGGTGTCCCGCTCCTGCGGGGTGGGCGCGTTGTCCGGAGGGGCGCAGCGCACGGCCGCCGCGACCCGGACGCCGGTCAGCTCCAGCCCGTCACCGATGTGCGTGGAGGTCGGCTGGTTGGCCAGCCCCGCCCGCCAGAGGGCGGCGAAGATCCAGTCACCGCTGCGGTCGCCGGTGAACACCCGCCCGGTGCGGTTCCCACCGTGCGCGGCCGGCGCCAGGCCGACGACGGCGATCCGCGCGTCGGCCGGCCCGAGACCGGGCACCGGCCGGGCCCAGTAGTCCCAGTCGCGGAACGAGGCGCGCTTGACGCGGGCGACCTCCTCGCGCCAGGCGACCAGCCGGGGGCAGGCGTAGCAGCCGGAGACCCGCTGGTCGAGGAGCTCCAGCGAGCGGGCGCCGGCGGCCGAGCGGACCACGCCGCCCGCGCTGCGGGTCGCCGGGTAGCCGCCGGCGTCGAGCGCCATCAGGACCGGGCGAGGCGCAGGGCGATGCCGTCGAGGATGTCGTGCTCGCTGACCACGACCTCGCCGAGCCCGAACTCGTCCATGAGCACGCGCAGGATCAGCGCGCCCGCGCCGATGACGTCGACCCGGCCCGGGTGCATGACCGGCATGGCCGCCCGCTTCTCGCGGGTCGCCGCCAGCAGGTCCGCCGTCACCGCCCGGACGTCGTCCACGGCGATCCGCGACCCGTGGATGGCGTCCGGGTCGTACTCCGGCAGGCCGAGCGCGATCGCGGCGACCGTGGTCACCGAGCCGGCCACGCCGACGAGGGTCGCGGCCTCCCCCACCGGGACCTCGGCGGCCACCGTCGCCAGCGCGGACCGGATGTCGTCCTCGGCCCGCCGGATCTCGTCGGCGGTGGGCGGGTCGGAGTGCAGGTGCCGCTCGGTCAGCCGCACGCAGCCGATGTCGACCGAGCGCGCGGCACGGACGCCTGCCCCGTCGCCGAGCACGAACTCCGTCGAGCCACCGCCGATGTCGACGACGAGGAACGGCGGGCGCGGCGGGGGCGCGCCGTGCGCCCCGGCGGCGGCGTCCAGGGACGCGGTGGCGCCGAGGAACGACAGCTCGGCCTCCTCGCGACCGGTGATGACGTCGGGCAGCCGGCCCAGCGTCTCCTTCACCATCCGCTCGAAGTCGGCGCGGTTCGACGCGTCGCGGCTGGCGCTGGTCGCGGCCATCCGCACCTCGGTGGCGCCGAGCTCCCGCGCGATCGCGGTGTACCCGGCCAGCGCGACCCGGGTGCGCTCGATGGCCTCCGGCGCCAACTGGCCGGTCGCGTCGACGCCCTGACCCAGGCGGACGACCTCCATGCGACGGGCCAGGTCGGTGTGCGCACCGCGCTCCGGCACGTCGGCGACCAGCAGGCGGATGGAGTTCGTCCCGCAGTCGATCGCGGCGACCCGCGTCACGGGGTGTCCTCGGGCCGGGCGCACGGCCCGGCGGCCCACCACTCGCCCATCTCCTCGACCGCGCGGTCGCCGATCGGGTTCACGCCCGGACCGGCCGCCAGCGCGTGGCCGGCCAGCGCGTGCAGGCACTTGACGCGGTCGGGCATCCCCCCGGCGGTCATCCGCGTGGGGAGCACGTCGCGGGCGTCGCGCGTGGCGAGGTACGCCTCGTGCGCCCGCTGGTAGCCGGCCGCCAGCTCCGGGTCGGTCGCCAGCTCGTCCTGCCACTCGCGCATCCGGCCGGCGGACTCCAGCCGGCTGGCCGCGGCGGTCGCCCGCGGGCAGGTCAGGTAGTACAGCGTGGGGAACGGCGTGCCGTCCTCCAGCCGTGGGGACGTCTCGACGACGTCGGGCTGGCCGCACGGGCAGCGGTGCGCCACCGCGACGAGGGCGCGCGGCGGCCGGCCGAGCTGGCGGGCTACGATCTCGCGCTCGGCGTCGCTGACAGGGGTGTCCACCCGAGAAGTCTGCGACAGCGCGTCCCGCGGTCCGCGGAGGGGGTCAGCCGTCGGCGTCGGCCAGCGACCGCATCAGGCCCTCGTACCAGGGCAGCTCCTCGTCGGGGGCTGTCGACTCGAGGGTGCCGGCGTCACCCTCCACCGCCTCACCGTCCACCACGACGACCAGCCGGTCACCGGGCAGCACGTAGGTGAGCCGCTCGCGCGCCTGCCGTTCGGCGTAGGCGGGGTCCGCCTGCCGCTCGAGCTGCTCGCGCAGCTCGGCGGCCCGGGCGTCGAGCTCCTCACCCTCCGCGGCGAGCTGCTCGAGCTCGGCCTGCCCGGCCAGGTACTGGCGGATGGGGCCGGCCAGCGTCAGGGCGAGCAGCAGCACCAGGCCGCCGAGCAGGACCGCCCGGCCGGTGACCAGCGGCCGGCGCCGGGTCGCCGTCCCCGCCGTGGGGCGGACCGCCCGACGGGCGGACCGCCGCTCCCCCGGCCGGCTGGTCGCGCTGCTGCGCAGCCCGGACGGCACCGGCCGGGTGGAGTGCACCCGAGGCGCCCGGCCGGTGGCGCGGGCGCCGCGGCTGCCGGCGCGGGCGCCGTCACCGGCCGGCCCGTTCCGCCTGCCCCGGACGCTGCTCATCCGACCGCGCTCAGCCTGCCGACAGCCGCGGGAAGGCGGCGGCGCCGGCGTAGCGGGCGGCGTCGTCGAGCTCCTCCTCGATGCGCAGCAGCTGGTTGTACTTGGCCACGCGCTCGCTCCGGGCCGGGGCGCCGGTCTTGATCTGACCGCAGTCGGTCGCGACGGCGAGGTCGGCGATCGTGGTGTCCTCGGTCTCGCCCGAGCGGTGGCTCATCATGCAGCGGTAGCCGCTGCGGTGGGCCAGGTTGACCGCGTCGAGGGTCTCGGTCAGCGTGCCGATCTGGTTGACCTTGACCAGCAGCGAGTTGGCCGCGCCGCGGGCGATGCCGTCGGCCAGGCGGCTGGGGTTGGTGACGAACAGGTCGTCGCCCACCAGCTGCACGCGGTCGCCGAGGGCGTCGGTGAGCGCGATCCAGCCGTCCCAGTCCTCCTCGGACAGCGGGTCCTCGATCGAGACGATCGGGTAGGCCCCGACGAGTTCGGTGTAGTACTCGGTGAGGTACTCGGCCGAGCGGGTCTGGCCCTCGAAGTCGTAACCGCCGTCGGAGTGGAACTCGGTCGCGGCGACGTCGAGCGCGAAGGCGATGTCGGTGCCGACGGAGTAGCCGGCCTTCTCCACGGCCTCGGCGATGAGGTCGAGGGCGGCGCGGTTGGTGGGCAGATCCGGCGCGAAGCCGCCCTCGTCACCGAGGCCGGTCGAGAGGCCGCGGCCCTTCAGCACCGACTTGAGCGCGTGGTACGTCTCGGTGCCCACGGCCAGGGCCTCGGCGAAGGTCGCCGCGCCGATCGGGGCGATCATGAACTCCTGCACGTCGACGTTGCTGTCGGCGTGGGCGCCGCCGTTGAGGATGTTCATCATCGGCACCGGCAGCAGGTGCGCGGAGGGGCCGCCGACGTAGCGGAACAGCGGCAGGCCGGCGGAGTCGGCGGCGGCCCGGGCCACGGCGAGGCTGACGCCGAGGAGGGCGTTGGCGCCCAGGCGCGACTTGTCCGGCGTGCCGTCGAGGTCGATCAGCCGCTGGTCGATGAGGCGCTGCTCGCTGGCCTCGTAGCCGACCAGCTCGGGCCCGATGACGTCGAGGACGCCGTCGACCGCCTTGGTCACGCCCTTGCCGCCGTAGCGGTCACCGCCGTCGCGCAGCTCCACGGCCTCGAAGGCTCCGGTGGAGGCGCCGCTGGGCACGGCGGCCCGGGCGATCGTCCCGTCGTCGAGGGCGACCTCGACCTCGACGGTGGGGTTTCCGCGCGAGTCCAGGATCTCCCGCGCGCCTACGGCATCGATGCTCGGCACGGGGGCAGCCTAGCCAGCGCCTCCGGGAACGCGTCCACGCCTCGCCCCTGGTCAGTCCGCGGAGCGCTCCAGCGCCTCGGCGTCGAGCTCCCCGGCGTACCGGCGGACCGCCTCGCGCAGGGCGTCCTCGGCGTCCCAGCCCCGCTGCTCGGCGGCCGTGACGACGGCGAGCAGCCGCTCCCCCAGCTCCTCGGGGCTGGTGGCGGAGAGCTCCGCCGGCGGCGGGGTGCGGAAGCCCGCCCGGCCCGCGCGGCGCACGAGGGCGGCGCCCCAGGACGCGGCAGGCTGCGAGCGCGAGACCCCCTCTGTGGGTGACCGGCGCTGCTTCTCCGCCTTCTTGATCTCCTCCCACCCGGCCTCCACCGCCGCCACGTCGCGCGGGCCGGCGTCGCCGAACACGTGCGGGTGCCGGCGGACCAGCTTGTCGACCAGGTCGCCGGCCACGTCGTCGATGTCGAACCGCCGATCGGGCGATGCCTCCGCGGCCACACGGGCGTGGAAGACCACCTGCAGGAGGACGTCGCCGAGCTCCTCCCGCATCGCGGCCGGGTCGTCGTCGACGATCGCGTCGTAGGCCTCGTGGGCCTCCTCCAGCAGGTAGCCGCGCAGTGAGGAGTGCGTCTGCTCCGCGTCCCACGGGCATCCGCCCGGCGAGCGGAGACGGTCCATCACGCGGACGACGTCGAGCAGTCGCTCCCCGGGCCGCGCAGCACTGTCGTCGGTGTCCGGGCCCGTCCCCTCCGCGAGCCAGGAGTCGACCAGCGCGACCGCGAACCGCAGGCCCAGCCCGGTCTCCTCGCGGAGGAGCGCGACGCCGCGCACCCGGTCCTCCCGAGCGGCCTCGAGCACGCGGGTGCGGACGGCCGTCGCCACGCTGATCGTCTCCGGCCTCGGCGGATGGCTCCAGGGCACCGAGTCGTCCCTACTCGGCGGGCGTCGGGGTGGCGGCGCCGGCCCCCGACTCGTCGTCGCCGCCGAGGATGTCGACCACGCCGCCGTCCCCGGCGACCAGCCGGCCCTCCTCCAGCACCCCGTACCGCGGGTTGACGGTCACCCCGAGGTCCTCGCGCACCGCCTCGACCCGCTCGTTCGCCGCGGTCTCGACCCCCTCGGAGGCCTCGCTCTCCAGCTGGGGCCGGACCTCCTCGAAGGTCGGGTAGACCACGTCGCCCACGAAGGTGACCACGACGCCGCCCGCCTCGGGCACCGGCGTCGCGAAGGCGGTGTTGGGCGCGGCCGACTGGATGCCCTCGGCCAGCACCGCCGGCAGCTCGTCGGCCGGCCGCGACTCCAGCTCGGGGAGCGTGGCGGCGCCGGCGAACCGGGCGGCGAGCGGCGCGTAGGCCGCCGGGTTGCCGGTCAGCTGGGCGACCGCGAGGTCGGCGGTCGCCTGGTCGGGCACGGTGACGTAGCCGAACGAGACCTCCGCGAGGTCCTCCCGGACCTCGGCGTAGCGGGCCTGCAGCGCCTCGTCGCTCAGGGCGTCGGCCTCGCCCTCGGCCTCGGCGATGCCCACCCGCACGAGCTGCTGGCGGACGTTCTCGAAGACGTCCTCGCGCCCGATCCCCTGCTCCGCGAGCTGGCCGAAGACCGCGTCGGGGTCGTCCTCGCCGAGCAGGTCGTCGATCCGCGCCCGCACGTCGGCGTCGGTCACCTCCACCCCGTAGCGCTCGGCGGCGACGGCGTAGACCTCCTCCTGGACCAGCAGCCCGAGCACCCGGCGGGTGAACTCGTCGCCCTGCGCCTCCGCGTACGCGGCGACGGTCGGGTCGGCCAGCCGCTCCTGGACGGCGTCGTCGAGCTCGGCCACCGAGATGTGGGTGTCACCCACGTAGGCGGCGACGGTGGGCGAGGTCCGGCAGCCGGACAGCCCGGTCACGGCGACGGTCAGGAGGAACCCGGAGACGAGCACCCGGGGAACTCGACGCTTCAGCACGACGGCAGGTTGCCACACCGGGTGTGACGCCCGCCGCACCCCGCCCGGAC
This sequence comes from Blastococcus sp. SYSU D00922, assembly GCF_054050495.1. Lineage (NCBI taxonomy): Bacteria > Bacillati > Actinomycetota > Actinomycetes > Geodermatophilales > Geodermatophilaceae > Blastococcus > Blastococcus sp. SYSU D00922. Next base: position 26,048 of record NZ_JBJGZL010000018.1, on the reverse strand, counting down.
CTGGGGCCAAAGTGGCCACTTCGGCCCCAGGGGTCGGTCAGGAGGCGGCGGCGACCGGCTGGGCGAGGACGGCGGACAGCGTGGCGTGCAGGTTCTCCAGGAGCGCCACGTCGCGCAGCGGGGTCCGGCGGTCGGGGCCGACCGGCACCTTGAGCGAGATGGTCCGCACGGCGGCCTTGTAGGACGCGCCGTCGGCCAGCCGCGCCAGGCGCATCTGCTTGGACTCGGGCAGGTCGACCGGGCTGATCCGGATCGCGCGGCCCTGCAACGACACCTCGGTGATCCCCAGCGCGCGCATCGCCGTCCGGAACCGGGCGACCGCGATCAGGTTGAGCACCGGGGCCGGCGGGGCGCCGTACCGGTCGGTGAGCTCGTCGAGCACCGCCTGCGCCTGCTCGTCGTCCTGGATGGAGGCGACCTTGCGGTAGGCCTCCATCCGCAGCCGCTCCCCGGGCACGTAGTCGTGCGGCAGGTGCGCGTCGACCGGCAGGTCGACCCGGACCTCGACCGGCTCGACCGGTGCGGACTCGCCGGTGACCTGCGACCGGTAGTCGGCCACCGCCTCGCCCACCAGGCGGACGTAGAGGTCGAACCCGACGCCGGCGATGTGCCCAGACTGCTCGCCGCCCAGCAGGTTGCCCGACCCGCGGATCTCGAGGTCCTTCATCGCGACCGCCATGCCGGCCCCGAGGTCGGTGTTGTGCGCGATGGTCGTCAGCCGGTCGACCGAGGTCTCGGTGAGCGGCCGCGTCGGGTCGTAGGTGAAGTAGGCGTAGGCGCGCTCGCGGCCACGGCCCACCCGACCGCGGATCTGGTGCAGCTGGGAGAGGCCGAAGGTGTCGGCCCGGTCGACGATCAGCGTGTTGGCGTTCGGGATGTCCAGGCCGGACTCGACGATCGTCGTCGCGACCAGGACGTCGTACTCCTTCTCCCAGAAGCCGACCATGATGCGCTCGAGCTCGTGCTCCTTCATCTGCCCGTGGCCGACCGCCACCCGGGCCTCGGGCACCAGGTTGCGGATCTTGGCCGCCGCCTTGTCGATCGACTGCACGCGGTTGTGGATCACGAAGACCTGCCCGTCGCGCAGCAGCTCGCGCCGGATCGCGGCGGCCATCTGCTTGTCGTCCCAGGCGCCGACGTAGGTCAGCACCGGGTGCCGCTCCTCCGGGGGCGTGAGGATGGTCGACATCTCGCGGATGCCGGTCAGGCTCATCTCCAGCGTGCGCGGGATCGGGGTGGCCGACATCGAGAGGACGTCGACCGCCGTCCGCATCGTCTTCAGGTACTCCTTGTGCTCGACGCCGAAGCGCTGCTCCTCGTCGACGATCACCAGACCCAGGTCCTTGAACCGGGTGGTCGGCTGCAGGAGCCGGTGCGTGCCGACCAGCACGTCGATCTCGCCGTCGGCCAGCTTGCGGATGATCTCGTCGCTCTCCGCCTTGGTCTGGAACCGGGAGAGGACGGCGACGGTGACCGGGAACTGCGCGAAGCGCTCGGCGAACGTCTTGTAGTGCTGGTTGGCCAGCAGCGTCGTCGGCACCAGGACGGCGACCTGCTTGCCGTCCTGCACAGCCTTGAACGCCGCGCGCACCGCGATCTCGGTCTTCCCGTAGCCGACATCGCCGCAGATGATCCGGTCCATCGGGACCGGCTGCATCATGTCGGCCTTGACCTCGTCGATCGCGCCGAGCTGGTCGGGCGTCTCCTGGAACGGGAAGGCGTCCTCGAGCTCCCGCTGCCACACGGTGTCCGGACCGAAGGCGTGCCCCTTGGTCGCCATGCGCGCCGAGTAGAGGCGGATGAGCTCCGCGGCGATCTGCTTGACCGCCTTGCGCGCCTGGTTCTTCGTCTTCTGCCAGTCGGCGCCGCCGAGCTTGGACAGCGCGGGCGCCTCCCCGCCGACGTAGCGGGTGAGCTGGTCGAGGGAGTCGGTGGGCACGAACAGCCGGTCCGGCGGCTGGTTCCGCCGCGACGGCGCGTACTCGACGATCAGGTAGTCCCGCTGCCCGCCGTTGACGGTGCGGCTGATCATCTCGATGTACCGGCCGATGCCGTGCTGCTCGTGGACGACGAGGTCGCCGGGCTGCAGCTGGGCGAGGTCGACGGCGTTGCGGCGGCGGGCCGGCATCTTCGCGGCGTCACGCATCGAGGTGCCGCGCTGGCCGGTGAGGTCGTGCTCGGTGAGCAGCGCCAGGCCGACGCCGGGGAAGGCGAAGCCGGACTCCAGGTTGCCCTGGGTGACGTGGGTCAGCCCGGCGTCGGGGGCGCCGGCGATGTCGGGCACCAGGCGGACACCGAGGTCGGCCTCGGTGAACTGGTCGGCGGCGCGCTGCGCCGGCCCCGGACCGGCGAACGTGACGACGACCCGCCACCCGTCGCGGTGCCAGGCGCGCATGGCCTCGATGGCGCGGCCCTGGTCGCCGTGGAAGCGCTCGACGGTCGTCGCGTCGAGGGTCACCTGGTCGTCGTCGTCCTCCGGCTGGAGGGTGAAGGCGCCGGTGGTCCACCACGGCAGCCCGCGGATGCGCGCGGCGGTCTCCACCTCGGCGAGGTCGCGGAAGGACGACGCCCCGAGGTCGATCGGCGCCTGCCCGGCCTCGGCGGCGGTCGACCACGAGGCGGCGAGGAACTCCTCCGCGGTGCGCACGAGGTCGGCCGCCCGGCTGCGCACCCGCTCCGGGTCGCACACGAGCACGTGGGTGCCGCGGGCGACGAGATCGGTCAGCAGCTGCATCTCACCGGTGACGAGAGCCGGGATGAGCGACTCCATCCCCTCGACCGCGATGCCCTCGGCGAGCTTGCCGAGGATCTCGGCCAGCTCCGGGTGCTCGACGGCCAGGGCGGCGGCGCGCTCGCGCACCTCGCCCGAGAGCAGCAGCTCCCGGCACGGCGGCGCCCACAGCCGTTCGGGCCGCTCGTCGAGCGAGCGCTGGTCGGCCGCGGAGAAGTAGCGCAGCTCGTCGACCTCGTCGCCCCAGAACTCGACGCGCACGGGATGCGGCTCGGTCGGGGGGAACACGTCGAGCAGCCCGCCGCGGACGGCGAACTCGCCGCGCTTCTCGACCAGCTCGACGCGGGTGTAGGCGGCGTCGGCCAGGGCACGGGCGACGTCGTCCAGGTCGGCGGAGTCGCCGGGCTTCAGCTCCACCGGCACCAGGTCGCCCAGGCCGGGTGCGAGCGGCTGGAGCACGCTCCGCACCGGGGCGACGAGCACGTCGACCGGGCCGTTCTCGCCGGGGTGTGTCAGGTCGCGGAGCACCGCGAGGCGTCGTCCGACCGTGTCGGCCCGGGGGCTGAGCCGCTCGTGCGGGAGCGTCTCCCAGGCCGGGAAGGTCTCGATGCGCCGGCCGGGCAGGAAGCAGCGCAGCAGGTCGGCGGTCTGGTCGGCGTCCCGTTCCCCGGCGGTGACGACCAGGACCGGGACGCCGGCGCCCGGCTCTGCCGATTCCCGCCCCCCAGCCCCCGTCGCGAGGGCCGCGGCCACGAGCGGCTGCACGGGCGGGGGCGCGGTCACGGCCAGCGACGCCCGGCCGGCCGACGCGACGACGCGGGCCATGCCGGGGTCGGCGAGGACGACGTCGAGCACGCCGCGCAAGGTCACGCTGTTCTCTCCTGGGGATCGAAGGCGGCCCGCACGTGCCGCGGACATGCGACAGGGGCCGGACCTCCAGGTTAGCCCCGGGTTCCGGCCCCTGCCGTCGTCCTCAGGAGGTGAGGGCGCGCGCGACGCGGCCCACCGGCTCCTCGGCGTCGATGGCGGCGAGCGCCTTGCGCAGGATCGTGCTGGAGGTGTGCGCGGTGTACGGGAAGTACCGCACCTCCACGCCGACCGCGGCGAAGTCCCGCTCGAGCCGGTCACCCTTGGCCGTGCCGCGCCAGTCGTCACCCTTGAAGATCACGTCGAAGCCGACCTGGCGCCAGGTGTCGATCTTGTCGGGGACCACCTCGGCGTGCACGTCGTCGACGAACCGCAGGCTGCGGACGATCTCGATGCGCTCCGCGAGCGGGATGACCGGCGCGCGCCCCTTGGTGAGCACGAGCATCTCGTCGGAGACGACCCCCGCGATCAGGCGGTCACAGCTCTCCGCGGCGTGCTTCAGGATGTTCAGGTGGCCGATGTGGAACAGGTCGTAGGCACCGGGGGCGTACCCGATCACAGTCATGTTCCGCTCCCCGTGTCGTCGATTCCTGGGCGGACCCGCGGCTGCGAGGCACCATCCGCTCACTCCGAGTAGCCGGACGGCATGTGGAACCGCGCCGTCCAGGACCTTCCGGCCGGAAACTACCGGAACACCCGTCACTGCAGGTGACCTTCCGCCCTCGTCTCACCCCTTCGTAGTGACCGCGGGACGACGAGGGGCGCAAGCTCCCCGAATGGGGTGAGCGGGCGCGGTCGGGACCTGGGGAGGCCGCGTCCGGGCGACTAAAGTCCACGGTCCAGGCCGATGGCGGCGGGGTTGCTCCTCTGTCCGAGGCGCGGACGGAGGACGACGTGGAATTCATCGACTACCTGAACGCGATACGCCGGCACTGGCCCTTCTGGGTCGTCCCCGCGCTCCTGGGGGTCGCCCTGGCCGCCGCGCTGGTCCAGCTGAGCAGCCCCACCTACGAGGCGCGGGCCGAGGTCTTCGTCGCCGGGTCTTCGACCGGCAGTCCGCAGCTGGTGGCCCAGCGGGTGAAGAGCTACCCCGACGTGGCATCCAGCCGTGCGGTCCTCGCCCCGGTGATGGACCAGCTGCAGCTCGATGCTCCGTTCGCCGAGGTCCAGGAGCAGGTCAGGGCCAGCAATCCCGTCGACACCTCCCAGATCGTCATCACCGCGACCTCCGCCTCGCCGGAGCAGGCCGCGGCGCTGGCCAACGCCGTCGCTGACGAGTTCACCGAGGTGGTGCAGACCCTCGAGCGCACCGAGTCGGGGCCGCCGCCGGTGACCCTCACGGTCACCGACCCCGCCACCGAGCCGACCTCGCCGTCGGGTGTCTCGTCGATCTACGTCCTGGCGCTGGGGCTCTGCGTGGGGCTGCTCCTCGGTCTGGCTCTCGCCGTGATCCGCGGGCGCAGCAGCACAGCCCTCTACGACGAGTCCGACGTCCGAGCGGCGTGGGACGAGGACGCGGCCGATCCGGCCGCCGTGCCCGTGTTGACGGCGCCGCGGGGACGGGCCCGCCGCAGTCGTCTGGCAGGGGACCCGGCCCGGGGCCTGGCGCGGCGCCTCGAGGTCATGGCGGAGAACCGGCCGGTCCGGATCCTCATGCTGTCCCCGTCGCCGTCAGCGGCGGAACACCGGGCGGTGGCGAAGTTCGCCGCGGCGGTGGCCACGGAGCTGGACGGGCACCGCGTCTCCTCGTCGGTCTCCGAGTACTCGGCGCCCGCCGCCACCCGGGACCCGCACCCGAACGCCCAGGTCCGCCTCCACCTCGGGGACCCGCTGGCTCCGCTGCGCACCTGGCGGGAGGTCGCCCGGGAGTGCACGGGAGTGGTGCTGGTCGTCCGGAGCGGTCGGGTCGCCGCCGCCGAACTGCGCGAGCTCCAAGGCCTGCTCCGCACCGCCGGCATCACGACGCTGGCCGTGGTCGTGATCCGGCGCCGGCGCGGCCGCTCCAGGTCCGCCGAGAAGCGCCGTCCCCCCGCCCGCACCCCGGCGGACGACCCCAGGGCGGCGTCGGCACGGCTGCTCGCGGGCGTCCGGCCCGGCGCCCCCGCGGGCACCGGCGGAGCGGACGGGGCGACCGCCCGCTGAGCCCGTCCCGATCGCTGCGCATCCGCCGTCCGGGGGAATCCCCCCATGGAGGCAAGAGCCGTAGATGAGCGGCAGCGAGGGCGTTAGCGTCGCAGCACGGGAGCTCGTTCACGACGAAACGCTCACGACGACCGCTAGGCAGCAGACAACTGGAGTGACGATGTTCAACGCATGGATCGATCGGGCGGACGAGCTGTCCAAGGAATTCCAGACGGCGAGCCCTTTTCCGCTGCTCGTGATCGACGACTTCCTCGACACCGCGACGGCGGAGGCGCTCCTCCAGGAATTCCCCCGCCCCGACGCCATGCCCAAGTCCCGTGACTACGTGTTCGGCGACAAGCACGAGCTGTCGAGCGTGGCGGAGCAGGGCCCGACCAGCAAGGCGTTCTACGACGCGCTCATGGGCGACCAGTTCAAGCAGTTCATCAGCACGCTGACCGGCAAGGACCTCTTCGTCGACCCGGCGTTCCACGGCGGCGGGTTCCACCAGAGCGGTGACGGCGGCTTCCTGGACACCCACGTCGACTTCAACATGCACCCGCTGCACTCGAACTGGCTGCGGACGCTGAACGTCCTGCTGTACCTGAACAAGGACTGGAAGCCCGAGTACGACGGCCGGCTGCTGATCAAGAACGGTCCCGACGGCGAGACGCGGGCGATCGAGCCGCTGTTCAACCGTGGCCTCATCATGGTGACCGACGACCGCACCTTCCACGGGTTCAAGAAGATGACGCTCCCGCCGGGGGTCACGCGCAAGTCGATCGCCACCTACGCCTACGAGCTCGTGCCCGAGGGCAGCGTCGAGGCGCGCACCACCGGGTGGTCGCCGGAGTCCGCCGGAACCCTGAAGCGCACCTTCGCCCGGCACTACGACACGGCCGTCAAGGTCAAGACGAAGCTGTTCGGGAGCGCCACCGCGAAGAACCGCTGACCCACCGCGCCCGACCGCCCAGGCCCGGCAGACCCGCCGGGTCGGGGCGGTCGCGCTCGTCCAGCACCCCCGTGCACCGCCCGAGCGGGCACGCGCCCACACCCCGCGCCCCGGCGCGATCGACGTCCTGCAAGGAGGCGCCGTGACCACGCACGTCGCCGGTCCGACGACCATCGCCGTGCACCCGCACGCCGACCTCTACGGCAGCGACCGCATGTTCCTCGAGAGCATCGACGCGATGGCCCCCGACGTCCTGGTCGTGCTCTCCAAGCAGGGCCCGCTGGTCGACGAGGTGGCGCGCCGGGGCATCCACCACCAGATCATGCCCTTCCCGGTCCTGCGCAAGGTCGAGCTCACGACGCCGTGGAAGGCGCTGGTCTTCCTCGGCCAGTTCCTGTGGTCGGTCGCCACGCTGACCGTCTGGCTGCGGGCCCGCCGTCCCGCCGCCCTGTACGTGAGCACGATCGCCGCTCCGGAGTGGCTCATCGCCGGCCGGCTGAGCCGGACGCGCGTGGTCTGCCACCTCCACGAGAGCGTGCCGCAGATGTCGCGCACCGGCAGTGCGCTGCTGCTCGCACCGCTGCTCGCGGCCCACCTCGTGCTGGCCAACAGCGAGGGCACGCTCGCGTGGATCCGTTCCTCCCTGGGCGAGCGCATGGCGCGCCGCAGCCGCGTCCTGCACAACGGCGTGCGCGAGCCGTCGCGGACCCCCGCGTCCTCCGCCGGGCCGGAGGCCGGCCCGCACCGCCTGGTGGTGGTGGGCCGGCTGTCCGCGATCAAGGGTCAGGACATCGCGATCCGCGCGACGGCGCTCGTCCGCCGGGCCGGGTACGACGTCACGCTCACGCTCGTCGGGGACGGGTACCCCGGCTACGAGGACCTCGTGGAGGGGCTGCACCGGCTGGCCGCCGACGAGGGCGTCGCCGACATCACCGTGTTCACCGGCTTCCGGGACCCGACGCCCTACGTCGCGGACGCCGACGTCGTGCTCATGCCCTCGCGGGTGGAGTCGTTCGGCCTGGTCGCCGTGGAGGCCCTCCTGCTGGGCCGGCCGGTGGTCGCCACCCGCATCGGCGGCCTGCCGGAGGTCATCAAGCACGGCGAGACCGGGGTTCTGGTCGAGCCCGACGACCCGCAAGCTCTCGCCGACGCCGTCATCCACCTGCTCGAGCACCCCGAGCAGGCGGACGCGCTCGGTCGCGCAGGCCTCGCGGACGCGCGCTCCCGCTTCTCCATCGAGGCGTACTCGGCGGGCTTGAGCGACGCGGTCCTCCAGGGCAGCTGACCCGGCCCCTGCTCAGTCCCCGCGTGCGACGAGGTCCGGTGAGGGAGCACCGGCTGCGACCCCGGCCGACGGGCGCCCCGGGCCGACGCCAGGGCGGTCCCCCGGCGCCACCATGCGCAGGCGCGTCCCGCCCTCCACCCGCATCGAGATCAGTGCCAGGACGATGAAGCCGGGCGTCGCATCGAACAGCCCGCTCTCCAGCAGGCTGCGGCCGACCAGGAAGACCGTGAGGCCGAGGAACAGCATGCCTTCCTCGCGCGGGACCCGTCGCAGCCCGAGGAAGATCCACAGCACCCAGGCCAGGGCCACGATGAGACCGACCCAGCCGGCCTGGACCAGTGCGGACACCCAGCTGCTGTCCAGCAGCTGCGTGTTCCACCACTGGCCCGCGACCGGGATGAACTTCACCGACAGACCACCCCCGAAGGCGATCTGCCAGACCGACTCGGTCCACGACCAGGCGGCCCGCCAAGCGATGAGGCGGGAGTCCAGCGTGCTCGTGCCGTCGCCGCCGCGCTCGACGAAGCTCTCGACGACGCCGGTCGTGGCCACGACGACGACGGCCACCGCGGCGGTGCACAGCATGGTGACGACCAGGCCGACCCGCGGCCTGCGGACGCGCAGGACCATCACGGCCAGGCCGAGCAGCACCATGATCAGCGAGGTCCGGGAGCCGGTCAGCCAGATGATGCCGAGGAAGCCCACCACGGCGAGGCTGTTCAGCCACGTCGGCCGGCCCAGCAGGCTGGGCCAGGCCATGGCCAGCACGACGACGCCGGACAGGAGGGCAAGCTCGTTCGGGTTGAGCGGCGGGATGCCGCCGCCGAGGCGCCCGTCGGCGAGGGTCGGGATCCCGGTGGCAGCGGCCACCAGCGCGACGATCGCGCAGGCCCGCACCAGCGCCCGGAGCGCGTCGGCCGTCGGCGCGGCCCGCAGCAGGAAGTAGACGGTCGCGGTCAGGACGGCCACCCGCAGGACGATGGGTCCGCTGGCCGCCACCGTCCCACCGGTCAGCGCACCGAACGTGGACGCGAGCAGGAAGACGGCCACGAACCACAGCGTGCCGGTGCCGAGGGGGCGTCGAGGTCGCGGCTGCGCCAGGGCGATGGCGAGGACGAGACCGATCAGGCTGAGCAGCCCCTTGCCCACGACGACGGGGTCCAGCGACCCGGAGAAGTAGACGCCCTGGCGCCACACCACCGTGCTGCCGACGAGGCACAGCCCGACGCAGAGGAGGCGGGCAGGGGTAGCGGACACGGGGGACCAATCATCCGGGCGCCGGCTCAGGTGCGCGACGAGGAAGGCCGCAGAACTGTAACTGCCACGGGGCCCCGGAAAGGCGTGCGACGGGCCCGGAAGGGACCACTCGAGCCCGGCGGTCGGCACCGACCGTGGCGCGACGTCGAACCCCGTGGGGTGATGTCGGCGCCGTCCAGGGCCGCAACGGCGCCTGTCCGGGGGAGGATCGGTGCCGTGGGACGACTACGGGGGCTGCTGCGCCATCCGGCCGGCGGCGCCCTGGTCGCCCAGGGGACCAGCGCCGTCGCCGGGCTGGCGCTCCAGGTGGCGGCGGCGCGGGAGCTGGGTGCTGCGGGCCTGGCGGTGTTCGCCCTCGGGTACGGAGCGCTGCTGCTGGCGACAGCCGTCTCCAGCGGGATGGTCGGTTCCAGCCTGACGATCCTGGACCGTCACGAGCCGCGGATCAGGGCGGGCCTGCACGCGTGGACCGTCATCGTGGCGCTCGTCATCGGTGTCGCCGGCGTGCTGGCGGCCGTCGTGAGCGGCGTCGTGCCCGGGTGGTCCGCCCCCTTGGTCGGGCTCGCGTGCGCGGCCTTCATCGTCGAGGACACGCTGCGCCGGCTGCTCATGGCCACGCGCCGCTTCTGGTCCCTGCCCACCGTGGACATCACCAACGTGGTCCTCGCCATCGGCACGCTGGTCGTGCTGGAGATGACCGGTGAGCTCACGATGACGTCGTTCGTCGTCGCCGTCCTGGTCTCGCAGACCGGCGCGGGGATCATCGCCTGGTGGTGCGTCCCGGCCGGCGAACGACCGCGTGGCCCGTGGCGGCGTCCGGCCCTGCGCGGCGTCGCGGGCTTCGGGGTCTGGTCGGCCCTGACCCAGATGATCCGGCCGGCGGCCCTCAGCCTGCTGCGCATCGCGCTCATCGCAGTCGTGGGCGCCGCCGCCTACGGCGCGGTCGAGATCGCCCGCGTGTACACGGCTCCGACGCTCCTCCTCGTCACCGGCGTCGGATCCTTCCTGCTCCCCCACTTCGTGTCCCTGCGGCACCGCGACCTCTCCGAGAGCCTCCGGTTCGCCGACCGGACGGTCGTGGCCCTCGTCCTGGGAGCGGCCGTGCTGGGCGCGGCGGGCGTGCTGCTGCTGCCGTGGCTGGGCCCTCTGATGACCGGCAGCAGCTACGACGTCCCGGTGGCAGCCGTCGTGGCGTGGACCGGCTATGCGATGACGGCAGGCGCGCTGCTCCCCTACGGCAGCATGGGCATGGTCCACGGCGGGCAGCGGCGAGTCATGGCGATGCGGGTGTCGGAGCTGGGCTCCCTGGTCCTCGCGGTGCTGTGCGCGCTCTGGATCGAGGACGGCGCGCTCTGGAGCCCGCTGGCCCTCGCCGTCGGTCCTGCGGTCGCGGCGTACGTCTTGCGCCGGTCGCTGCTGGTCCCGATCGTCCGACGTCAGGAGTCGGCCGTGGAGCCCGCCACCGCCTGACGCCGTCGCCGCCCCCGGCGCCTCACCCCAACGTGCCACGCGCCGGTCCATGCGATTGAGGGCCGCGGGGATCTAGGACAGACTTCCGGCGACGCCCACCCGGACCGTCTTCGCTGCGAGGGAGTAGCTCGGCTTGCGTACTGAGATGGACCGAGGGGCGGCGGCCCGCCGCCGCACCACGTTCGCAGCGCTTGCCTTCCGGGCCAAGTCGAAGACGCTCCGGCGTCGCAGCGGCGCGTTCCTCGCGGAACTCATGCACCAGCAGACGTTGCCGCCCGAGCAGCTGCGCGAGCTGCAGTGGGAAAGCGCCACCCGCATGCTGAGCTGGGCCACCGAGAGCACCGGCTTCTACCGGAAGTTCTACGCCGACCACGGCGTCGAGGTGCCCGCCATCCGCAGCTGGGACGACTGGGACGCCATCCCGACCATCGATCGCACCGTGGTCAAGGAGAACTCGGCCGCGTTCGAGTCCACGGAGGCCGGGCCACGCACGGTCAGAGCGGCCAAGACCGGCGGCAGCACCGGGCAACCCCTGCAGACCAAGCACGACTCCCGGGTCCCGACGCTCGCCCTGGCATGGCGGATGTACTCCTGGTGGGGGATCGAGCCCTGGGACGACCTGGCGCGCGTGGGCCGGTGGGGCTTCGGCCGCATGGACAGCCTGAAGAACGGGGTGCAGTGGTGGCCCAGCCGCCAGACGTACCTCGACGCCGGCCTCATGAGCCCCGAGTCGATGGCTTCGTTCCACCAGCGGATCCGCGCGATCCGGCCGGCGCTGCTCGAGGGCTACGTCGGCTCCATGCTCGAGTTCGCCGACTTCCTCGAGGAGTCCGGGCTGGAGACGCCGCCGCTCACCGCGGTCGCCACGACGGCGGCCCCGCTGACGACGTCGGTGCGCCGGCGGCTGGAGACGTTCTTCCAGGCCCCGGTCTACGACGAGTACCGGGGCTCGGAGTTCGGCTGGATCGCCGGTGAGTGCAGCGCGCGCAACGGCCTGCACACGTTCGCCGACGCCCGCTTCGTCGAGGTCGTCGACGAGCACGGCCGCCGGCTTCCTCCCGGTGAGGTGGGCGAGCTGGTCGTCACGGACCTGACCAATCGCGTGTTCCCGCTGATCCGGTACCGGCTCGGTGACCGCGGCGCCATGGTGGACACGCCGTGCCCGTGCGGGGTCACCCTCCCGCTGATGAGCCAGCCGGAGGGTCGGTCCACGGACATCATCCGGCTGCCCAGCGGCAGATCGATCGGTCACCGGCTCATGGGCATGTTCGGCGGCCACCCCGACAGCGTGCGGCTCTTCCAGATCCACCAGAGGGCCGATTACTCGATCGTCGTGCGGGTCGTCCTGGGCGCGGGCCCGGACAGTGCGCAGCACGTCGAGACAGCCGTCGAGGCACTCCGCCAGCGCGTCCAGGACGAGGTACCGATCACGACCGAGTACGTCGACGGGCTGCCGTTCACCGGCGGCAAGGTGAAGTACGTGGTCTCCGACCTCGCGCCGGCGACTCCCCCGGCCCCCACCGGTTCCGGGGAACCGACCGCGCCGGCGACCTGACGCCCGCACCGTCTGCCGGGAACGCGGCAGGGGGACGGCGACGTGCGTCGCCGTCCCCCTGCCGCTGTGACTGTGGAGGTCAGTCGACCCTGCGCGCCTCCAGCGCCGACAGCTGGACCGTCACGTTCCCGGTCGCGTTCGCGGCGAGGTAGGCCATGGCGCCGATGCCGCCCGAAGCCTGCAGCGAGGCGGTCGAGTCGGTGGCCGTCAGCGTCCACGCCCCGGTCGGCTCCGGCGACGAGGCCGGGGAGATCCGCGCGCTCAGCTCCGTGGCGCCCGTGCCGGTCACCACGAGGCGGACCCGCAGCGGCGTCCCGGGGACGTAGGCACCGCCCGGCAGGACCACCTCGCGGCCGAGGACCACGTCGCCGCTGCCACCGGAGACCCGGGTGAGGCCGGCGTACACCGTTCCGTTGGCCTGGAAACGCAGTCGCACGCGGTACTCCTCACCAGCCGCCACGCGCCGGCCGGTGACGAGGACGTTCACCCCGCTGCCCGTCGGCGCCTGGGGAACGTTGACGGTGGTGACCACGTCGATCCTGGTCTCGGCCAGCTCCGTCAGGTACGACCCGGCCTGCCTGCCCGGCTCCAGGGCGAACGACGCCACGCCGTCGGCCACCGACTGGCGGATGGCGGCGTACACCGCCGTCCAGGCCCCACCGACATCGGCGGTCCCGAGTCCACCGGTGACCGTGCGCCCGAAGGCGTCGGCGGCGACGACGACCGGCGCCTTGACCGTCACGTCCTCGACGACCGTGGCCGTGCCGCCGCGGTTGTCGGTCACCGTCAGGGTGACGGGGTAGGTGCCGTCGGCCGCGTAGGTGTGCGTGGCCGCGGGGCCGGTCGCGGTGACACCGTCGCCGAACGCCCAGGCGTAGGCGACGATCGCGCCGTCCGGGTCACCGGAGCCCACCGCGTCGACCGAGATCGTCCGCGGGTCCACGGGGTCGGCGGTGACGTTCACCGTCGCCGTCGGCGGCACGTTCGGCGGCTGCGCCACCACTGTCACCGGCGCGCTGGTGCTGGTGCTCGCCCCCGCGTCGTCGGTGACGGTCAGCGTGACGGTGTAGGTGCCGGCGGCGGTGTAGCCGTGCCGCGGCGCGACGCCCGTGCCGGTCGTGCCGTCACCGAAGTTCCACGCGTAACCCGCCACGCTGCCGTCCCGGTCGACCGAGCCGCTGGCGTCGAACGAGACGTCCAGGTAGTCCGCCGAGGACGTGAAGCGCGCCTCCGGCGCCACGTTCGACGGCTTGCCGGTGCTGCCCAGGCTGTGGTGGTTGGCCACCCGGTCGGCGGCCAGCGCCGTGGGGTACAGGGCGACGTCGTCGATCTGACCGGCGAACCACCCGTCACCGGACCAGCTGCGGTCGCCACCCACGCGGAAGTACGCGTTGTAGGCAGTGCCGGTCGTCGTGTCCGTGCGGGTGCCCACCAGCTTGCCGTCGAGGTACAGCGCCATCCCGGCCGGGCTCAGCGACGCAGCGACGTGGTGCCACTTGCCATCGGCGTAGCTCGTCGTCGTGGCGACGGTCCGCCGCAGGTTCGAGTCCACACCGAAGACCACCCGGCCGTTCCCGTCCAGGTAGACGTGCCGGTCGTAGACGCTGCTCTGGCTCGTCCTCGAGTTGCCGAAGCCGAGGATCTTCCCGCCCTTCTGGTCGGTGGTCCTGAACCACGCCTCAGCGGTGAAGGTGTTCGGAGCGGCGACGGCCGTCTGCGAGTAGGCGATCCCGCTGCTCCGCCCGCCGAAGGTGTACGCGGTGTCGCCGTCACCGAGCAGAGCGCCGGTGGCCTGGACCGTCACGCCGGATCCGACGCCGAGATCGGTCGCCCCCGCGTTGTCGAACGCCGTGCCGCGCTGCCGTTCGTTCAGCGGCCAGTAGTTCTGCGCGCCGTCGGCCCGCACGGTCGCGGCGTAGGTCCGCGGACCGCTGCCCGCGGCCACCGTGACGCTCGCGGCATCGGAGGTGACGACGTTGCCGAACGGGTCGGTCGCGGTCACGACGTAGGAGTGCGTGCCGCCGGCCAGGCCCGTGTCGGTGAACTGCATCGTGGGCCGGTTCCACCACGTCGAAGCCCGGACCATCGTGGCAACCGGGGTCGCGCTCCCGTCGCGGTAGACCTTGTAGGTCAGGTTCTCGTTGTCCCGGTCGCTCGTCGCCCGCCAGGACAGTCGCGTCACCCCCGCGGTGACGGCGGACACCGTCGGCGTGAGGTCCGTGACGGCGTCCGGGCCGATCTTGTTCGGCGCGACGCTGCTGGTGGCGAACCGGACCAGGCCCTGCTGGCCGACCTGGTTGACCCGGAGGAACTCGCCCGCGTAGACGACGTACTCGCCGGTGCCGGCGACGCTCCAGCCCGCCTGCCCCTGACCGGTGTAGGTGCCGGGGGTCATGGCGGGGAACCAGTTCTGCAGCGCGGGGGCCGGGGCGCCGCGGAATGCGCCGTTGCCCAGTGCACTCGTGCCGACCTTGCCCACGGCAGCGATGCTGTAGGCGACCGAGTACCGGTGCGTCCGGGGGTTCTGCTCGGGGTAGCCGCCGATGTTGCTGCAGTCGTGCGGGTGGCCGGCGACGTAGAGCGCGCCGCCCATCGCGTGACTGGAGTACGTGTCGCCTCGGCAGTCGTCGATCGCGAGCACGTTGCCGCCGTCGGCGGTGACCTCGAAGAAGCCCTCGAGGTTGCCCGGGCCGTAGTAGTCGTACGTCGTGCCGAAGACGCGCGTGCCGTCGGTGCTCAGACTCGTGACGGCGGAGTTCACGCCCTGGTTGGTCAGCAGCTGGCCGATGGCGAACGGCCTCGTCGCGCCGGTGACGGCGTCGAGTGCGCCCACACCGGTCGACCGGACGCCGTTCAGGGTGTCGAACCGTCCGCCCGCGACGACCTGGCTGCCGCCGTTGGTGAGCACGAGCGAGGTGATGTCGTCGCTGGTGGTCGCGTTCAGGGTCGGGTTGTTGGGCACGCGGTTGCCGGAGGTCGAGCCGACACCCGGCATGGGCGCCCACGGCAGGACCGAGCCGTCGGCGGCGGACAGCGCCGCGAGGCCGTTGCGCTTCAGCGACCCCACGGCGGCGAAGTTGCCGCCGATGTAGACGGTTCCGCCGGTCGCGGCGATCGCGCGGACCTGCCCGCCCAGGCTGGGCCGGAAGTCCGGGACGAGCGAGCCGGTGGCGAGGTCGAAGGCGGCGATGCGGGTCCGCGGCTGGCCGTCGACGGTCGAGAAGTCCCCGCCGACGTAGAGGCGGCTGCCGTCGGGGGACGTGGCGACGACCATCGCCTGGGCGTTCAGGCTCGGCGCCCAGTCCAGCAGCGCGCCGGTCCGGATGTCGTAGGCCAGCAGGTTGTTGCGCGCGACCTCCCGCGTTCCGGCGGGTGCGCCGGCGGGGCGCGCCGTGGAGAACTTGCCGGCGACGTAGACGGTGTCGCCCACGATCACCTGCGACCAGGCGACGCCGTTGATCTGCGTGGTCGGCAACGCGTCGGCCGTCACGGTGACCGGCGTGGCCGGGTTCGCCGGGTCGAGCGGCGCGGAGTCGGCCCGGGCCGCGGGCGACGCGAGGACCAGCACCCCCGCAGCGAGCAGCAGGCTCGTGGTGCCGGCCGCCAGGCGCTTGGCGCCCTCGGTCCACAGTGCGTTCATCGGTGTTTCCCCCCGTGTGACAGACCCGGACGCCATCGCCTTCCGGCCTCGACTTCGAATACTAAGCGTGACGATCACAGAGGTTCCAGCGCTCACCTGTCACACGATGCGGTGATGACCAGCGTAAATCTCCGTTACGCGACCGAACCGTCCTCACTTGGAGTGAGGACGGTTCGGTCGTGAGGGCTTCCGCTCAGTCCAGCTTGCGGACCTCGAGGCCGGACAGCTGCACCGAGACCGGCGCGGTCGTGGCCGTCCCCGAGAGGTACGCCATCGCCCCGACCCCACCGGCGGCCTGCAGCGATGCGGTCGTGTCGCTCCGCGCCACCGTCCAGGTCGCCGGTTCCGGGTCCGACGCCTTCCAGACCCGCGCCTGCAGCTGCGTCGTGCCGGTGCCGGTCACGTTCATGCGCACCCTGAGCGGCGTCCCCGGCACGTAGGTGCCCGGCAGGGCCACCTCCGTCCCGATCAGGACGTCGGACGACGTGCCCGACAGCCGGGTCCAGCCGGCCAGCACCTGTCCGTTGGCCAGGAATCGCAGCCGCAGCCGGTACTCCTGGTTGAGGCCGACCCGCCGACCGGTGAGCAGCACGTTCACGCCACCGCCCGTCGGCGCCTGCGCGACCGTGACGGTGCTGGTCAGGTCGACCGCCGTCTGGCTCACCGAGTTCAGGTACGTGCCCGACTGCGTTCCGGCGGCCAGGGAGAACGCCGCCGTGCCGTTGTTGACCGACTGCCGCGACGCCGCGTAGAGCGACGTCCACGCCCCGCCGAGGTCCGCCGTCCCGAAGCCGCCGGTCACCGTCCGCTGGAAGGCGTCGGCCGCCACGAGCGGCGGTCCGGCCGGCGGCGCCGTCACGGTCACCTGGTTGGTGACCGAGTCGGTCGCACCGTCGTCGTCGGTCACCGTCAGGGTCACCTGGTACGTGCCCGCGCTGGCGTACTTGTGCGTCGCCGTCGCGCCGACCGCCGTGCCCGAGTCACCGAAGTCCCACGCGTACTGGGTGACCTGGCCGTCGCTGTCGGTGGAGGAGCTGCCGTTGACCGAGAGGTCCAGCCCGGTGGCCGACGAGGTGAACGCGGCCTCCGGCGCCTGGTTCGGCGGCGGCGCCGTCACCGACACCTGCTGCGTCACCGCGTTCGTGGCGCCCTTGTCGTCGGTCACCGTGAGGGTCACGTCGTAGGTGCCCGTGCCCGGGAAGGTGTAGGACGCCGTGGGCCCGCTGGCCACGCCACCACCCTGGAAGGCCCAGCTGTAGGCGGCGATGGAGCCGTCGTCGGTCGACGAGGTGCCGTCGACCTCCACCGTCAGGCCGCTGACCGTCGAGGTGAAGGCGGCCTGCGGTGCCGGGTTCGGCGGCGGGACGTTGCTCCCCAGCGTGAAGTGCTGCTGCACCTGGGCCGCCGAGAGGGCCGCCGGGTAGACGGCCACGTCGTCGATGACGCCCGCGAAGTACGGGGCCCCGGCCCAGCTGGAGTCCCCACCGATGCGCCAGTACCCGTCGTAGGGCTGGCCGGCGGTGATGTCGTTGCGCGCCTGGACCAGGGCACCGTCGATGTACAGCGCCTCGCCGGCCGGGCTCAGCGACGCCACCACGTGGTGCCACTGGCCGTTGTTGTAGCCCGGGTTGCTCGTGACGACGCTCGCCTGCCCGGTCCACACGCCGAAGACCAGCCGGCCGGACTCGTCCATGAAGACGTGCCGGTCGTAGTTGCTGCTGTTGTTGCCGGCCTGCTGGTTGCCGAAGCCGACGATCTTGCCGCCGGACGTCGACGTGGTCTTGAACCAGGCCTCGAGGGTGAAGACGTTCGGCCCCGGGGTCAGGTTCTCGGTGGACGCGCTCCCGGACTGCGAGCCGTTGAACGTGGCCGCCTTGTCGACGTCGCCCTGGATCGCCCCGTCGCTGCCTCGGGTGACCCCGGAGCGCACGACGAGGTCGTCGGCCCCGGCCAGGTCGTACCCGGTGCCGGAGGGCTCCCCGAGCCGCCAGTAGTGCGCGGCCCCGTCAGCGAGGACGGCGGAGGAGTAGGCGCCCCCCGTCGTGCCCGAGGACACCACGCTGATCGCCCGCGAGTACGTGGAGGTGGCGCCGCGGTTGTCGGTCACCGTCAGCGTGACCCGGTAGGTGCCCGGCGCGGCATAGGCGTGCGTGGTGGTCGGCCCGGAGCCGGTCGTCCCGTCGCCGAAGTTCCACGCCAGCGCCGAGATCGACCCGTCGACGTCCGAGGAGCCCCGGCCGTCGAAGCTCGCGGTCAGCCCGTTGGCCGAGGAGGTGAACGCGGCCGTCGGGGGCTCGTTGAAGGCCTCCCCGGTGCTGCCGACGACGAAGTGCCGCTGCGCCTGGCGCTGGGTCAGCGCCGTGCCGTAGACGGCCACGTCGTCGACCGCGCCGTCGAACCAGACGTCACCGGCCCACGCGTTGTCGCCACCGATGCGCCAGTAACCGCTGTAGTCCTGGGCGGTGGTGACGTCGCCCCGCTGCCCGGCGAGCTGGCCGTCGATGTACATGGCCATACCGGTCGAGCCCAGGGTGCCCACGACGTGGTGCCACTGGCCGTCGTTGTAGCGGGTGCCGTTGCCGACCGTCGCGGTGAAGCCCGGGTAGACGCCGAACTGCACGCGTCCGTCACCGCCCATGAAGATGTGGCGGTCGTAGTTGTTGCTGGTCCCGGTGTTCTGGTTGCCGAAGCCGACGATCTTGCCGCCGGAGGTCGACGTGGTCTTGAACCACGCCTCGACGCTGAACACCTGCGGCCCGGGGACCGCCGCGGCTGTCGCGGCCAGGCCGCCGGAGCCGTTGAAGGTGCCCGCCGTGTTGGAGGTGCCGGCCAGGGCGCCCGGGGTGCCCAGCGTGACACCGCCGTTCACGCCCAGGTCGTCGAAGCCGGCCTGGTCGTAGGACGTCGTGGCGCCCGCCGACTCGTCGAGCCGCCAGAAGTGCGCGGGGTTGTCGGCGAGGACGGTGTCGGAGTACAGGCCACCGCTGGCGGCGTTGTTCGACACCGTCACCGTGGCCGGGCCACGCATGGCGAAGTTGCCGAAGGGGTCGTAGGCGTACACGCGGTAGGTGTACTGGGCTCCCACGGTGAGGCCGCGGTCGACGAAGCCGACGGTCGGCCGGTTCCAGAAGGTGGAGGCGACGGTCGTCTCGTAGACGGGCGTGCTCGGCCGGTCGGCGCGGACCACCTTGTAGGTCAGGTTCTCGTTGTCGTTGTCGAACGTGGTCTGCCAGGAGACGCGCGCGGTGCCGGCAGAGAGCGACACGACGTTGGCGCGGAGCGCGTCGTTGTAGTCGGGGGTGACCTTGTTCGGCGCCAGGCTCGGGATCGCGTAGCGGACGAGCCCCTGCTGCGCGACGCCGTTGACCCGCGGGAACTCACCGCCGAAGACGACGTACTTGTCGTTCCCGGCGACGCTCCAGCCGGCCTGGCCCTGGTTGGTGTAGGTGCCGGGGCTCATGGTGGGGAACCACGGCAGCAGGTGCGCGGCGGGAAGGCCGCGGATCGCCGGCCCGAAGGTGTTCGGCCCGACCACGCCTTGGGGGGCGATGGTCACCGCGGTGGCGAACTTGTTGATCCGGGGGTTGAACTCCGGGAACCCGCCGATGTTGCCGCAGTCGTGCGGGTGGCCCGCGGTGTAGACCACCGAGGCGGTGGCGAAGGCCGAGTAGTGGTCGCCGTGGCAGTCGTTCATCGAGACGATGTTGCCGCCGTCGGCGGTGACCGCGAAGGAGCCCTCGAAGTTGCCCGGACCGTAGAAGTCGTACCCCGTGCCGTAGACGTTGGTCCCGTCGGTCGACAGGCTGTTGATCGCCGAGTTGATGCCCTGGTTCGTGATCAGCGTGCCCAGCGTGAACGGCCTGGTGGCGCCGGTGGCGGCATCCAGCGCTCCGACACCCGTGGCGTCTGCCCCGTTGAGCGTGTTGAACCGGCCGGCCACCACGATCTGGCTGCCACCGTTGGTCGCGACCATCGCCATCACGTCGTGGGTGAGCGTGGAGTTGTTCGTCGGGGCAGGGGCCGAGTTCTGGTCGGTGGGGCCGTCGCCGGGCTGCGGGGCCCACGGGAGGATCGCCCCGTTCGAGGCGTTGACCGCGGCCAGCCGGTTGCGGGCGTTGCCGCTGACCGACGCGAAGTTGCCACCGAGGTACACCGTGCTGTTCGTCGCCGCGATGGCGCGGACCTGGCTCGAGACGCTGGGGGCGAAACCGCTGATCAGCGCCCCGGTGACCGGAGCGATGGCGGCGACCCGGTTGCGGCCCACGCCGTTGACCGTGGTGAAGTCCCCGCCGACGTACAGGCGGGAGCCGTCGGGCGAGGCCGTGATGATCAGCGCCTGCGCGTTCAGGCTCGGGGCGAAGCTGGTGACCAGCTGACCGGTGTTGATGTTGTAGGCCAGGAGGTTGTTGCGCGCGACCTCCTGCGTGCCGGGCGCGGCCCCCGCGGGGCGGGCCGTGCTGAACCTGCCGGCCACGTAGACGATGTCGCCGAGGACCACCTGCGACCACGCGACGCCGTTGTGCTGCACGGTGGGCAGGGCGTCCGCGGTGACCGTGGCGGGCGTCAGCGGGCCGGGGGTCGTCGGCGCCGAGTCGGCTCGCGCCCGACCAGGCGTCAGCAGGGCGAGGACACCCACCACGAGGAGCAGGCCCATCACGAGGGCCACCGCTCGCTGCGACGCGGCCGTGTACCGAACAGTCATCGTGGTTTCCCCCGCTGGTCTGTGCACCCGTGCGTCGAGCGACGACGGAACTGGACAGCGGATACTAAGCGTGACGATTGCGGGCCCGCTAGGCCCTGTCCCCTCGCTCATCCGGAGGAATGACGGGTACATCGGGTGAATCTCGTGACGCTGCGTGATCAGGGAGTCTCAGCCCGCTGAGACTCACGCCAAAAACGAGGCAGATACCCGAAGACCGGCGTCCTCAATCGGAAGAGCGGAAATTTCCCGGGACTCAGACCGCGCCCGTGAAGAGCAGCAGCGGCGCTCCCGGCACGTAGCCGACCTCGATGGTCACCGAGTCGCGCTCGTCGGCGGGGACGCTGAACACGTAGATCCCCTCGGCGGAGTCGCCGGGTGCGAGCGTGCCGTTGAACGGTGCGCGAGATGCGTCCTCGAGCGGGGATGCCGGCGTGAGGTCCGTGCCGTAGTACATGTTCACCGACACGCCGTCGAGGGGAACGGCGTCGGCCGTCCCGTTCTCGATCCTGACGGTCACGCGGATCGCGGGGCCGGCGATGTTGCCGGGGCCCTGCGCGGAGCTCTCGATCTCCTCGATCGAGGGCAGCGTCGCCACGACCCCGTTGCCCACCTCGCCGCGCGCGTCGAGGGCCACCGGCGGCAGTGCGGGCGGCGGTGAGTTCAGGTCCGTCGGGCCGGGCGCGGGCGTCGTCCCCAGCGCCTGCCCGGTCGAGGAGGGCGAGGCGCTCGTCGACGGGCCGACCAGTGTCGGCGAGGCCGACGAGGAGGGGCCGTCGTCGTCGGAGCCGAGGGAGAGCACCAGCACCACGACGAGGGCGGCCACGACCAGCGCGGCCAACCCGGAGAGCAGCAGCAGGCGACGCCGGCGGGCGCCGTCCTGCGGGGCAGCGGTGTCCGGGGTCTTCGCGCTCACCGTCCGAGCTCTCCCATCTCGCGGAACCACTTCACCGAGGCCAGCACGAGGAACGCTCCTGTCGCGAGGAAGAGCAGCGAGTACACGGAGTAGAACAGCTCCGGGGCCCCGAGGAGCACGAAGACCAGGCACAACACGCCGTAGTCCGTCGGCGCCACGAGCAGCGAACGCAGCACGCTCGGCCGCTCCGCCGTCGGCTCGGTCCGCTTCACCGCACCGTGCTCCGCCCGCAGCGCGTCGTTGAGGATCATGCCGAAGAAGAAGACGGCGGAGACGAACGAGAAGCCGATCGGCACCAGCAGCAGCGGGCCGCGCTCGACGGTCTCGAACCGGTAGAACCCGATGAGCACCGCCAGGTGCAGGCTCGAGACCTTGGCCGCGTCGACCATGTGGTCCAGCCACTCGCCGGCCGGGGAGCCGCCGCCGCGCAGCCGGGCGAGCTGGCCGTCGGCCGCGTCGAACGCGTACCCCGCCACGAGGCAGGCGGTCACGCCGAGGCCCATCCCCCAGGATGGGGGCACCAGCGCCAGCATCGCGACGGCCGACCCGGTGAACGCGGCGCTGATCCCGGTCACGGCGTTCGGCGTGAGCCGGGCGTGGAAGGCCAGCGCCGCCAGGACGCGACCCAGCTTGCGGTTGACGAACCGCGAGTAGGCCGGAGCCCCCTTCGTCCCCTTCTGCGCGGACGACAGCCGTCGGAGCGTCTCCCCGAGACCCCCGGTCGGCGCAGTCGTCGGACGCGAGCTGGTCGTCGTCACGTCACTCTCCCGTACCGGCCGTGACGGCGGCCGTGCTGTCGTCGCTGCCGACCGGGCCCCGGGCTGCGCGGGTCTCCGTGGGCGCGCTGGAGCGGGTACCGGGCCGGTCCGATGTCGTCGTCCCGCGCCGCCCGCTGGGGCGGGTTCCCGGGAACTGCCGGGTGACGAGGCTGCGGACGAGGTCCTCGTAGCCGCTCGCCACGGTGTCCCAGTCGTACCGCTCGGCCAGTTGACGGGACCGCACGCCGGCCGCCGTCACGGCGGCGGGGTCGGCCTCCGCCGCCTCGATGGCGGCTGCGACGTCCGCGGCGGACCGGAAGTACCGCCCCGCCTCCTGCACGACCTCGCGGTTGAAGTCGACGTCGAAGGCGATGACGGCCGAACCGGCACCGATGGCCCGCAGCAGGGACGGGTTGGTCCCGCCCACCGAGTGGCCGTGCAGGTACGAGTAGGAGTTCGCGTAGAGCTGGTCCAGCTGGACCTGGTCCCACAGGCCACCGAGGAAGCGCACCCGCTCGTCGGCGAGCCCGTGGACCCGCGCGGTGTACTCGTCCGAGTAGGGAGCCGAACCGACGACGACCAGGGGAAGGGTCGCGCCGCTGCGCCGGTAGCCGTCGACGATCACGTCCACGTGGTTCTCGGGCTCGAAGCGGGCGACCACGAGGTGGTAGCCGCCCGGCTCGAGCCCCAGCGGGGACAACCGGTCGGCACCGGGGTCGATGAGCGGCGCACCGTAGGAGAGCAGCGACGTCGGGGCCCCGAACTCCGCCTCGTAGTAGTCGGCGATCCCCTGGGCGTCGGCGATGAGCAGGTCCGACCAGCGCACGGCCAGGGACTCGGCCATCCGGTAGTACCGGCGACCGGCCCCACCCCACTTGGCGCGCTTCCACTCCAGGCCGTCGACGTGGGTGGCCACGGGGATTCGCGCCGCACGGAGCGCCGGCAGCAGGGGGGCGTTGGCAGCGTTGAACACGATGGCGGCGTCGGTGCGGTGCGCGATGAGGTGCCGCACCGAGAGTGCTGTGTGGCTCAAGGTCTCCAGGGACCGCCTGCGGGCGGCTCCCAGGTGGACGAGCTCCATGCCGAGGTGCTCGACGGGGCGGTCCCCCCGCTCCCCCGGCGTGCTGCGGCAGTAGACGACCACCCGGTGCCCCCGGTCCGCCAGACGCCGACCGACCTCTTCCACCGCCGTCTCGAAGCCGCCATACCGGGCGGGGACACCCCGTGTCCCGACCATGGCGATGCTCATGCGGTTCATGTCGGATCCGTTCGATCGGGCGGAGAGGTGCGGCCCGGGGGCAGCGTTCCCTCGTCGGCGGAGCCGACCTGCGGAGAACGCTAGAGCGCCGACCGACCTCCTCGCTGCTGGTGCTAGCTCCCAGGGGTGAGGCCCGCGCGGCTCAGTAGGCCCCGGACCGGTCCAGCACGGCCCGGACGGTCTTGCAGAGGATGAGGAGATCGGCGGCGAGCGACCAGTTCTCGACGTAGCGGAGGTCGAGCCGGACGGCTTCCTCCCACGGGAGATCGCTGCGTCCGGAGACCTGCCAGAGCCCGGTCAGACCGGGCTTCACGAGCAGCCGGCGGCTGACGGAGGAGTCGTACCGCGCGACCTCGACGGGCAACGGCGGCCGCGGCCCCACCAGCGACATGGAGCCCGCCAGCACGTTGAGCAACTGGGGCAGCTCGTCGAGGGAGAGCCGGCGCAGCCACCGGCCGACCGACGTGACCCTCGGGTCCTCCCGCATCTTGAAGAGCAGCCCGTCGGAGATGTTGCCGTCCCTCAGCCTGTCGACCTGCCCGTCGGCGCCCACGACCATGCTGCGGAACTTCAGCATCGTGAACGGCTGCCCGTTGAGGCCGACCCTCTCCTGCCGGTAGAGCACCGGTCCCCGGCTGTCGATCCGCACGGCGACCGCGATCGCGATGAGGACCGGCAGCAGCACGAGGAGGGCCAGGGCCGCCACCGAGCGGTCCATGCCCCCCTTGACCATGCGCGACCAGCCCTCGAAACGAGGCTGTTCCACCGCCAGGAGCGGCAGCCCCTCGAACGGCCGGATGTGCAGGCGGGGGCCGGCGACCTCGATGAGGCCCGGTGCGACGAGGAGCTCCATCCCGGTGCCCTCGAGCTCCCACGAGAGGTGCCGCAGGTACTGCGCGGCGGTCTCGCTCGCCGAGGTGACGGCGATGGTGTCCGCCCCCAGCCGGGAGGCGAGGTCGACGACGTCCTCCAGACCCGCCACGGGGATGGTCGAGACCGCGGCGACACGGTCGCGGTCACCAGGGGTGACGCACAGCCCGACGACGTCCAGCCCGGCGTAGTTCTCGCGGCCGACCCGCGCGGCGAGCTCGAGCACCGCACCACCGCGGCCGACCACGATGACCCGCCGCGTGCAGTGACCGCGCGCCCGCAGCCGGCGCAGCTGCATGCGCGCCAGGTAGCGGCCGACCAGGGTGACCAGGGTGAGCACGGGAACCGCCACGACGACCAGCGCGCGGCTGAGCTCGAGGGCTGCCGCGTAGGAGATGAACCCGGCGAAGGCGAGGAGGGCGAAGCCGGCCCTGCCGACACGGCGGTACTCGTCGCTCCCGGTGCCGAACACGCGCTCGGAGTAGGCGCCCACCGCGAAGAGGACCAGCGGCCATGCCGGCACGAGGCCCACCGCGGCCCAGAACAAGGAACTCGAGCGGGGAACGTCCCCGCCGGCCGCGAGCACGACGCTCGCCCCGGCCGCCGCAGCAGCGAGGGTCTCGAGGACGAGCAGGATGACGGCGTAGCGGCGGACCCAGCCAGGAGTGCGATGCCCGGGCGCGGGCACCGGCGGAGCGGCGTCCGCGACCATCGATCCGTCGCGCGGCAGCGGGAGGTGGTCCAAGCCTTCGCGAACACCCGTCGGCTTGACCAACATCGTAGCCCCCCGTTTACGCTGTGTGATCACGCGGCCAGGGGCTACGTCGCGTCAACGACATCGAACTGCGCGTTTGCTCCACGTGGCCGCTTCACGGCCTGCTCACATTTACAGAGCGTTATCGGGGACGTCAACACATCGATGCGTGGGCTTCACCCCTTCGGAGGCAACGGCCGCCGGTCCCGGACGCACGCTCAGGTTCGCGCGTGGACCTCGTTCTGCGCCGCCTCGAGGCCCTTGACGAGGAGTGCCTCCAGCGCGTCGGCGGCCTCGACGAGGAGCAGGTCGAGCTCCTTGCGCTCGACGGCGGAGAAGTCCTTCAGGACGAAGTCGGCGGGGTCCTGGCGGCCGGGCGGGCGGCCGATGCCGACGCGCACCCGCAGGTAGTCCTTGGTGCCGGTCGACCGGGAGATCGACCGCAGGCCGTTGTGGCCCCCCTCGCCGCCGCCGCGCTTGAGCCGGACGGTGGCGAAGGGCAGGTCGAGCTCGTCGTGCACGACGACGAGGTCGTCGACCGGGAGGTGGTGGTAGTCGAGCAGCCCGCGGACGGGTCCGCCGGACTCGTTCATGTAGGTCAGGGGCCGGGCCAGGACGACGCGGCGCCCGGCCAGCCGCCCCTCGCCGGAGACGGCCCTCGAGCGGGCGCCCTTCCCCGGGGACAGCTTGATGCCGGCCCGCGAGGCCAGCTCGTCGAGGACCATGGCGCCGACGTTGTGCCGGTTGCCGGCGTAGCCGGGGCCGGGGTTGCCGAGCCCGACGACGAGGAAGGGCCCTTCGGAGGGCACGCCACCGGGGGGGGGGGGGGGGGGGGGGGGGCCCGGGGGGGGGGGGGGGGGGGTGGGGGGGGGGTGGTGGGGGTTTTTGGGCTCCTGTGCGCGGTCAAACAGCCAA
>NZ_JBJGZL010000017.1:0-81688 GCF_054050495.1 Blastococcus sp. SYSU D00922 | reverse complement strand
CCCCCCCCCCCCCCGCCCCCCCCCCCCCCCCCCCCCCCCCCCCCCCCCCCCCCCCCCCCCCCCCCCCCCCCCCCGGCTGCCGTCTCGGCGACCCTGGGTCGCGGCACCCGCGGCCCGAGGAGGAGCGATGAGCAGTCCCGGCACCACGACCCCGGTCACCCGCGCCGCGGGCTGGGTCGCGCCGCTGTGCTGGTTCGCCGTCCTGCTGGACGGCTTCGACCTGGTCGTCGTCGGCACCGTCGTGCCGACGCTCCAGGAGCCGGGGGAGTGGGCCCTGTCGGGCTCGGGGACGACGTTCGTCATCACGATCGGCCTGGTCGGGATGATGGTCGGCGCCCTGACGATCGGCACGCTGACCGACGTCGTCGGCCGGCGCAAGGCGCTCATCGGCGCGGTCACCGCGTTCTCCGTGCTGACG
Source organism: Blastococcus sp. SYSU D00922 (assembly GCF_054050495.1). NCBI lineage: Bacteria > Bacillati > Actinomycetota > Actinomycetes > Geodermatophilales > Geodermatophilaceae > Blastococcus > Blastococcus sp. SYSU D00922. The sequence continues at coordinate 81,270 of NZ_JBJGZL010000017.1, read as the reverse complement.
CTCGCCTGCGCGTTCGCCCCCAACGCGGCGGTCTTCGGCGTGCTGCGCTTCCTGGCCGGAGTGGGCCTGGGCGGCTGCCTGCCCACCGCCATCGCGATGGTCAACGAGTTCACCCGCTCCGGCCGCAGCGGCCGGGCGACGACGACGATCATGACCGGCTACCACGTCGGGGCGGTCGCGACCGCGGCGCTGGCGATCGTGGTCATCCCCGAGCTCGGCTGGGAGTGGATGTTCGTCATCGGCGCCCTGCCGGCGCTGGTGCTGGTCCCGCTCATGCTGCGGTACCTCCCCGAGTCGGCGTCCTACCTCGTCGCCCACGGCCGGCGGGAGGAGGCCGAGGAGGTGGCCCGCCGCCACGGGCTCGCACTGGAGTCGCCCGCGGCCCCGGTCGCCGACGAGGCGGGGGAGGGCGCCGCCGCGACGCTCAGGACGCTGTTCACGCCGGCCTTCGTGCGCAACACGGTGGCCATCGGCGTCACGTCCTTCATGGGCCTGCTGCTGGTCTACGGGCTCAACAACTGGCTGCCGACGATCATGCGCGAGGCGGACTACGACCTCGGTGACTCGCTGGCCTTCCTGCTCGTCCTCAACGTGGGCGCGATCGTCGGCCTGCTGATCGCCGGCACCGTCGCCGACCGCATCGGCGCGCGGGCGGCGGGCATCGCCTGGTTCGCCGGCGCCGCGGTGTTCCTCGCGCTCCTGTCGATCCGGCTGCCCATCGGCGGCATCTACGCGATGGTCTTCCTGACCGGCTGCTTCGTCTTCAGCGCGCAGGTGCTCGTCTACGCGTTCACGAGCGCCAACCACCCGCCGCAGGTGCGGGCCACGGCGCTGGGCTGGTCGGCCGGCGCCGGACGGGTCGGCGCGATCGTGGGACCGACCATCACCGGCGTCCTGTTCGCCGCCGGCAACGCCTTCCCCGGCGGCTTCTACCTGTTCGCCGCCGTCGGCGCCCTCGGTGCGCTCGCCTTCGCGACGACATCGCGGTCCTCCGGACCGCACCGCGGCCAGGTGCCGTCCCCCGGCTGAGCTGAGCCGCTGCGTCGTCCCTGCGCGGACCCTCCGGCCCACTCGGGCCGACCGTGCTCTGCCGTCAGTCCCTCGGGGGCTTGCGGTCCTGGTCGGCGAGGAAGCGCTCGAACTCCGCGCCGATCTCCTCGGCGCTGGGCACCTCGCCGCCCGACAGCAGGTCGGTGCCCTCCCGGGCCGCGGTGAACGCGTCGTACTGCTGCTCCAGGGCGGCGACGACGGCGGTGTTCTCCGTCGACCGCCCGATCTGCTCGTCGACCTCCGTGCGGTGCACCTGGGCCGCCTCGCGCAGGGTCTCGGTCGGCAGGGCCAGCCCGGTCAGCGACTCGAGGTGCTCGATGAGGGTCAGCGAGGCCGCCGGGTAGGTGGCCTGCGCGAGGTAGTGCGGCACGTGCGCGGCGACGCCGAGCGCGTCGACCCCGGCCTCGCCGAGGCGGAGCTCCAGCAGCGCCGAGACGCTGCCGGGGATCCGCATCTCGCCCCAGTAGACCGGGTACTGCTCGATCAGCTGCCGGCGCGTGGCGTGCGCGGTGACCGTCACCGGGCGGGTGTGCGGCACCGGCATCGGGATGGCCTGCAGCGCGATGACGCTGGTGACCCCGAGCTTCTCGACCAGGCCCGCGACGGCGGCCACGAAGCGCTCCCAGGCGTAGTCCGGCTCGGCGCCGTGCAGCAGCAGGAACGGTCGGCCGGCGTCGTCCTCCAGCGCGTGGACCGCGATCTCCGGCGCGGCGAACGACTCGTACCGGTCGCTGTTGAAGGTCATCCGCGGCCGGTGCGCCCGGTAGTCGACGAGGCTGTCGGCGTCGAAGCGCGCGATCACCTCGGAGGGCAGGCTCGCGAGCAGGTGGCCGCCGGCCAGGGTCGCGGCGTGCGCGGCGTCGAAGTCGCCGCCCAGGTCGTGCACCAGCACGAGGCCCCCGCGCTCGGCCGGCTCCCCGACCGCCGCCTCGCGGGCGAGGAAGGGCTCGGCCTCGGGGAGCAGCTCGACGAGCTCCTCCGGTCGCTGGGCCACGGTCGGACCTCCTGCAGTCGTACGGGCGGCCGGTCGCCGGCCGCTGCTGGCCGGTGCAGCCCCGCGGGGGGCTCCTGCATTCCCACCCGGGACCCATCGTCCCCCGGGTGGGTCAGGGCGCGGGGTGCCCCTCGGCCGGAGCGGCGACCTGCTCCTGCCGCACCGTCGTCCCCGAGTCGTCACCGGCCAGCTCGGTGCGCGTCCCGTCGTCGTGTATCTCCGGTTGCTTCCCGTCGAGCTCGTCGCGGGCGTACCGGTAGACCACCGCGATCAGCGCGGCGATCGGCACGGAGAGGAAGGCGCCGATGATGCCGGCCAGGCTGCTGCCGGCCGTGACGGCGAGGATGACGACGGCGGCGTGCAGGTTGAAGCCGCGGCCCTGGATGATCGGCTGCAGGACGTTGCCCTCGATCTGCTGCACGGCGAGCACGATGCCGAAGATGATCAGGGCGACGGTGAAGCCCTCGTCCACCAGCGCGATCAGCACGGCGAACGCGCCGGCGACGAACGCACCGATGATCGGGATGAAGGCGCCGAAGAACGTCAGCACGGCCAGCGGCAGCACCAGCGGGACGTCGAAGATCCACAGGCCGAGGCCGATGAAGAACGCGTCGATGAAGCCGACGAGCGCCTGCTGGCGGATGAACTCCGAGAGCGTCGCCCAGGTCTTGTACGACAGCGCCGCCACGTGCCGGGCCGCCCGCGGGCCGGTCTGCGCCGACAGCCACGGGACGAAGCGCGGGCCGTCCTTGAGGAAGAAGAACACCAGGACGAGTGCCAGGACCAGGTTGATCAGGCTGTTGCCGACGGCGGAGGCGCCGGTCAGCGCATAGCCGGCGATGTTCTGGGCGTTGCCCTGGATCGAGTTGATGACCGAGTCGACGGCGTTGCCGATCTGGTCCTCGCCGAGGTTGAACGGCGGGCCCTGCAGCCACTCCTGCACGTCCTGCAGAGCCGCGGTGGCCTGGTCGGCGAGCTCGGTGACCTGGTCGGCCACCGACGGTGCGATCGCCGCGATGATGCCGCCGAAGGCGGCGAGGAACCCGAGCAGGACGACCGACGCCGCGAGGGCCGGTGGCCAGCGGTGGTTGCGCAGGAACCGGGTGGTCGGCCAGAGGACGGTCGCGATCAGCAGGCCGAGCACGATCGGCAGCAGGATCGACCAGAGCCTGCCGAGCACGTAGAAGAGGACGACGACGGCCGCGACGATGAGCAGGAACTGCGCCGAGGCGATCGCCAGGGTGCGGGCCGCGGCCTGCATCTTCGGACCCCGGCCCTGCGTGGGTGCCGGCGAGGTGGTGACGGCGGCGTCGTCGGGGTCGGGCGCGTCCTGCTGCTTCGAGGCCGGGCCCGGCTCGGCTGCGGGACGACCGGGGAGTCGGAGCCTCATGCCTCGATCTCAGCACAGGTGGGGCATCGGGACCGGGCGGGAACGATCACCGTTGCGAAGTCGTCGCTGTCGGTGCCAGGTCGTAGCGTTCCGGCCATGCCGAAGGCCGCGACCGCTGACCGCGTCGATCGGGACGCTCTGATCGAGTTCCTGCGCCCCCGCCACCAGGCGGTGCTGCTGACCCGCCGCCGGTCCGGCGGCGTGCAGCTGTCGCCGGTGTCGTGCGGCGTGGACGCCGCGGGGCGGATCGTCGTCTCCACGTACCCGCAGCGCGCGAAGGCGACCAACGCCCGGCGCGATCCCGAGGTGTCGCTGTGCGTGCTGTCGCCCGACTGGAACGACGCGTGGGTCCAGGTGGACGGCACCGCCGAGGTCCTCGACCTGCCCGACGCCCTGGAGCCGCTCGTCGAGTACTACCGCTCGATCAGCGGCGAGCACCCCGACTGGGACGAGTACCGGGCCGCGATGGTCCGGCAGGGCAAGTCCCTGATCAGGGTCACGATCACCGGCTGGGGTCCCATCGCCACGGGCGGCTTCCCGCCCGAGGTGATCGACAAGCTCTGAACCTTGCATCTGGTCATGAAAGCTGTCAGGCTTGCGGGGTGCCGTACGTGTTGACCGTCGACCAGAAGGCGAGCCGGCGCAACCCCGACCGGGTCGGGGAGGTGCTCCGGGAGCTCAACGACGCCGTCCCGACGCTGCTCCCCTTCGAGCGCACGGCCGGCGACGAGTTCCAGGGCCTGCTGGCCGAGCCCGACGAGGTCGTCGACGTCGTCCTCCGCCTGGTCCGGGCGGGTGACTGGAGCATCGGCGTCGGCGCGGGCCCGGTGCAGACGCCGCTGCCGCCGAGCACCCGGGCGGGGGCCGGTCCCGCCTACCTCAGCGCCCGGCGAGCCGTCGACGCCGCGAAGCAGCGGGCGAGCCGCCTCGCCGTGCGCGGGGCGGCGCCGACCGACGCGGGCGACGCCCAGGCGGTGCTCAGCGCCCTCGCCGTCGTGGTCGACCGGCGCAGCGAGCAGGCGTGGGAGGCGATCTCCCTCGTGGGGGAGGGGCGCACCCAGGCCGAGGCGGCCACCACGCTGGGCATCTCCCGGCAGGCGGTCGGCCAGCGCCTCGCCGCCGGCCTGTGGGACCTGGAGCGGGAGCTGCGGCCCACCGCGAGCCGGCTGCTGGCGCGGGCGGCGGGGTGAGCGCGCCATGACCATCGCCGTCCTCGTCCTCCTCGCGCTCACCGCCGCCGCAGGCCTGGTCCTCACCGCCCGTGGCGAGCGGGTGCGCCCGGCCTGGGGCGCCGCCCTGCTCGGCGTCCTGCTGGGCGCGGCCGCGGTCATCGCCTGGACCGCGGACGAGCCGTCCTCCGGCCTGCTCCACGGGACGACGGTCGCCGCCGTCCTGGCCGCCGTGCTCGCCGGCGGGCCGGTCGCCACCGCCGTCCTCCAGGGCGCGGACCCGGCCGCGGTGGGGGTCGCCGGAGGGCCCCAGGACCCGACGATCCTCCGCGGCGGCGCCTGGATCGGCGTCCTCGAGCGGGCCGCCGTCTCCGCGGCGCTGCTGGCCGGCTCGGCGGAGGGCCTGGCCGTCGTCCTCGCCGTCAAGGGTCTGGGCCGCTTCGCCGAGCTGCGGGCGCCAGCGGCGGCCGAGCGGTTCATCGTCGGCACGCTGGCCAGCGGTCTCTGGGCGGCGGCCTGCGTCGGCGTGGCCGTCCTGCTTCGGGGCTGAGCCGCCCGCACGCCGAGCAGGGTGATCACGCGGCAGGGAGAATGACCGGAGTTCCCCGTCGCTCCTGGAGGCCCTGTGTCCGAGTCGTCCGCAGCCGGTGCCGTGCGCGCTCCCGACCTGCTCGGCATCTACTGCAACGACCACCTGGCCGCCGCCACCGGCGGGATCGAGCTGGTCAGCCGCATGATCGGCGTCCACCGCGGCACGAAGTACGAGCCGAGGCTCGAGCAGCTGCTCGACGAGCTCCGCGAGGAGCGGGCCGGCCTGCGGGCGTCGATGGCCGCCCTCGGCGTCCCGGTGCGCCAGTACAAGCAGATCGGCTCGTGGATCGGGGAGAAGCTGTCCCGGCTGAAGCTGAACGGCCACCTGCTGTCGCGGTCACCCTTGAGCGACCTGGTCGAGTTCGAGTTCATCTCCACCGCCGTGCTGGCCAAGCGGGCCGGCTTCGAGACGCTCCGGGCGGTCGCGGCCGTCGACGACCGGCTCGACGCCGCCCTGCTCGACCGGCTCATCGCCCAGGCGGACAAGCAGCACGACTGGCTGGCCGACGCGCGCCGCGAGGTCGCCGCCCGGGTGATCGGCGGGAACCCAGGTCCGGCCGACGCGGCCGCGGACAGCTGAGGACCGCCCCGTGTGCCACGACCACGACAGCCGCCCGCCCGCGGCACCCCGCACCGGCGATGTCGCCGAGCGGGGCGTCCTGACGCTGACCTCCGCCGACGGCACGCCGTTCTCCGCGGCCTACGCGGCTCCGGCGAGTCCGGCCGGGGCGGGGGTCGTCCTGCTGCCCGACGTCCGCGGCCTGCACCCGTTCTACGTGGCGCTGGCCGACCAGTTCGCCCAGGCCGGCCTGCCCACCGTGGCGATCGACTACTTCGGCCGCACGGCCCCGGCGTCGGAGTCCGGCGTCCGCGATGCCGACTTCGAGTGGCAGCCGCACGTCGCCGCGATGGCCGCGGAGAACGTCGACGCCGACCTCGGCGCCGCGATCGACTACCTGCGCGAGCGGGCCGGCGCCGACCTCCCGGTGGTCACCGTCGGCTTCTGCCTCGGCGGCAGCATGTCCTGGCGGCAGGCCACGGGCGACCTGGACCTCGCCGGCTGCGTGGGCTTCTACGGCAAGCCCTCCGTCGTCGGCGACGCGGCGACCCGGGCACAGCTCCCCACGGTGATGCTGATCGCCGGTGCGGACGCGGCCACCCCGGTGGCCGACCAGCTCGCTCTCGCCGACACCATGCGTGGGGCCGGAGCCGAGGTCGACGCGGTGGTCTACGACGGCGCCCCGCACTCCTTCTTCGACCGGGCGTACGGCGAGTGGGCCGAGGCCTGCCGGGACGCGTGGGACCACGTGCTCGCGCTGACCGACCGCGTGGCGCTCCGCTGAGCGGCGTCGCGCTGCGCCGGGCGACCGCCGAGGACCTGCCCGCCCTCGTCGCGATGCTCGCCGACGACCCCCTCGGTGCCGGCCGGGAGGACGTGGACGGCGACCTGGCGCCCTACCGGCGGGCGTTCGAGCTGGTCGACGCCGACCCGGCGCACGTCCTGCTCGTCGCCGTCGACGGGGACGAGGTGGTCGGCACGCTCCAGCTGACGGTGCTGCCCGGCCTGGCGCGGAGGGGCGCGCTGCGCGGGCAGATCGAGGCGGTGCGGGTCGCGGCGGGTGCCCGGGGCCGGGGGATCGGCGCGGCCATGGTCGGCTGGGCGGTCGACGAGTCGCGGCGCCGGGGGTGCTCGCTGGTGCAGCTGACGACGGACAAGAGCCGCACCGACGCGCGCCGCTTCTACGAGCGCCTCGGGTTCGAGGCGAGCCACGAGGGGATGAAGCTCGCCCTCCCCGACGGCTCCTAGGCTGGGCCGGTGACGAGCGAGCCGATCGACCCGGGTGTCGTCGAACTGGCCGGGCGGGTCTTCGACCTCGCGCGCGGCGGGCACACGCAGGAGCTGACCGAGTACGTCGACGCGGGCGTCCCCGTGAACCTCACCAACGACAAGGGCGACACCCTGCTCATCCTCGCCGCGTACCACGGGCACCCCGAGACGGTCGGCGCGCTGCTCGAGCGCGGTGCCGACCACTCCCGCGCCAACGACCGGGGGCAGACCGCCCTGGCCGCCGCCGTCTTCAAGCAGTCCACCGCGACCGTGACCCGGCTGCTGCAGGCCGGCGCCGATCCCGACGCCGGTGGCCCGAGCGCACGCGCCACGGCCGTCTTCTTCGAGCTGCCGGCCATGGTGGAGCTGCTCGACGCGCGGTAGCGGCGCACGCGGTCCCGGCGGGCGCGCCGCGCGACACTGGAGCACCGTGTACGGGGACGACCCGTCGACCGAGGGGAGGGGATCGGCATGGCGGTGCAACCGGACGTCCCGGCTGCCGACCCCGCGCCGGAGCGGGCTCCCGAGGCCCTCTCCCTGGCACCCGACGCCGGGTCGACCGCCGTCGAGCCGCAGCCCGGCCCCTCGGGGATGCCCCGGTGGCTGCTGCTGCTGGCGGGCCTGGCCGCCGCGACGGTGGCCGTCGCCGGGCTTCGCGCCGTCGCGTGGCTGGTCGCGCCGGTGTTCCTCGCGCTGGTGGTGGTCATCGCCCTCGCGCCGGTCCAGGGCTGGCTGCGGCGGATCGGCGTGCCCCGGTGGCTCGCGACGACGGTCCTGCTGCTGCTGGTGTGGGCGGTACTGCTGGCCTTCGTCACGCTGCTGGTGGTCTCCGCGGCCCAGTTCGCGGCGCTGCTGCCCGACTACACCGGGCGGGCGGAGACCCTCATCAACGGTGTGGTGGCCGACCTCAACGACGCCGGCATCGTGTCGGGGCAGCTGTCGGACCTGGTCCGGCAGATCGACTACGCCCAGTTCGTCGGCCTGGCCACCGACGTCCTCGGCCGGCTGACCAACGCCGCCAGCACGCTGGTCCTGCTGCTGTCGGCCCTGGTCTTCATGGCGATCGAGTCCAGCGGGTTCCCCCGGCGCATGGCGCTGGTCGGGGAGGAGCGCCCGCACCTGCCGGTCGCCATGACGCTGTTCACCCAGGGCACCCGCAGCTACCTGCTGGTGAGCACCGTCTTCGGCGCGGTCGTCGCCGTCGGCGACTGGATCGCGCTGACGATCATCGGGGTGCCGGCGGCGGGGCTGTGGGGGCTGCTGGCGTTCGTCACCAACTACGTCCCGAACATCGGTTTCGTCCTCGGCGTCGTGCCCCCGGCGATCCTCGGTCTGCTCGCGGGTGGCTGGGGCGAGCTCATCGCGATCGTCGTCGTGTACTCGCTGCTCAACTTCGTCATCCAGACGCTGATCCAGCCCCGGTTCGTGGGGGACTCGGTCGGGCTGTCGATGACGGTCACCTTCGTCGCCCTGCTCTTCTGGGGCTGGGTGCTCGGCGCGCTCGGCGCCCTGCTCGCCATCCCGCTGACGCTGCTGGTCAAGGCGCTGCTCGTGGACGTCGACCCGCGGGGGCACTGGCTGGACGCGCTGCTCCGGGAGGAGCCCAGGGCACCGCGCACGATGCGGGCCAAGCGCCGGATGCACGCCCGGCGCGCGGCCCTGGCGTCGGTCCGCCGGCTGCACCACCCCCGGCGCGCGTCGGCTCCCGCGCCGACACCCGACGCCGCGGAGTGACCGGCGTCCGTCAGGTACGAACGCTCAGGTCAGCACGCGTGTCGGGGGAATGTCGGACCCCCGTGGGACGTTGTCCCCACGAAGCCGTTGGCGTCGTCCGGCGCCCGGTGGAGGAGGCAGACATGAAGGGCGATCGGGTCGAGATCGTGATCGACGCCGGCGGCAGCACGCGCACCTACGACATCGCGGCCACGCGGGCCGGTCGCCGGGTCGAGGTCACCCACGGCCGGGGCGTCGTCGAGGTCGCGGAGACCACCCGCGGCGGTACGCCGGTGCGCACCGCGCGGTTCATGGCCGGCCGGGTGCTGGCCCTCGTCGAGCACCCGGCCCCCCGGCCGGCGCTCGAGGACGACGCCGCCGTGACGCGGCTCCGGCAGTCCGCCTGACGCAGGACGCCGAACTCGTCGTGATGGTCGGCCTCCAGGGCGCGGGGAAGTCGACCTGGGTGGCGCGGCACCTCGCGGGCAGCCACGTCGTGGTCAGCAAGGACCACTGGCCCAACGCCCGCCGTCGCGAGGCCCGGCAGCGGCGGGTCGTCGCGGAGCTCCTCGCGTCGGGCGCGCGGGTGGTCGTCGACAACACCAACCCGGCGCCGGAGGACCGCGCCCCGCTGGTCGAGGCCGCACGCGAGGCCGGCGTACCCGTGCGCGCGGTCTGGGTGGACACCCCGGCCGACGTCTGCCTGGCGCGCAACGACGCCCGCGACGGCCGGTCCCGCGTGCCGCTGGTCGGGGTGCTGGCCACGCGGGCGCGCTTCGTGCCCCCGTCGGTCGCGGAGGGATTCGAACGGGTGGAGGTCGTCCGCGGCGACGACGGTCCGCAGGGCGTGTGACGCCCCCGGTCCGTGCGCAGGTGGAGCCGGTGCGGTAGACCTGGCAGGCCCTTCCCCGTCGAGCCCGTCACCGCCTGGAGGTCCACCCCGTGCTGGAGAGCATCGGCTTCGCCGCCGCCTACACCGGGGTCGGCATCGCGCTGCTGGTCCTGGGCTTCTACGCCCTCGATCTGCTCACTCCCGGCAACCTCGGCAAGCACATCGCGGAGCAGCGCTCGCTCAACGCCGCGATCACGCTCACCGGAGGGTTCCTCGGTCAGGGCGCCATCATCTTCGCCAGCATCTGGACCAACGCGACCAGCGGCTTCGGTCAGGCGCTCTGGTACACCGTCGTCTTCGGCGTCCTCGGCGTCGTGCTCCAGTCCGTCGCCTTCGTCGCCTTGGACGTGCTCATCCCCGGACGGCTCGGGCACCACCTGATGGACCGCGACTTCCACCCCGCCAGCCTGGTCAGCGCCGCCGTGCAGCTGGCGGTCGCGGCGATCATCGTGGCATCCATCTGGCCCTGAGGCGCCGGGCCCGGACCTCGTGACGGCGGACACCGATCCCGGCCGTAACGTGTCGGGCGCAGCTCTCGGCCCGTCGTGCGGACCACCCGCCGACGGCAGCCGGCATCCGACGTGAGAGGAAGACGCATGACCGAGGCAACCGCCCGCGTGGCGATCGTGACCGGTGCCGCGCGCGGCATCGGTGCGGCCACCGCCCTCCGGCTGGCCCAGGACGGGTTCGCCGTCGCCGTCCTCGACCTGGACGAGGCACAGGCCAAGGGCACCGTCGAGGCGATCGAGGCCGCCGGTGGCCGCGGCCTGGCCGTGGGCGCCGACGTGAGCGACTCCGCCGCGGTCGAGGCCGCCGTGGAGCGCATCGCCACCGAGCTCGGCCCGCCGGTCGTGCTGGTGAACAACGCCGGCGTGCTGCGCGACAACATGCTGTTCAAGATGTCGGACAGCGACTGGGACATCGTCATGAACGTGCACCTGCGGGGCGCCTTCCTCATGACCCGCGCGGCGCAGAAGCACATGATCGACGCCAAGTGGGGCCGGATCGTCAACCTGTCGAGCACCTCGGCGCTGGGCAACCGCGGCCAGGCCAACTACTCGACGGCCAAGGCCGGGCTGCAGGGCTTCACCAAGACGCTGGCGATCGAGCTGGGCAAGTTCGGCGTCACCGCCAACGCCATCGCCCCCGGCTTCATCGAGACGGAGATGACCAAGGCGACCGCCGAGCGCATGGGCATCCCGTTCGAGGACTTCATCAAGGGCGCCGCCTCGCAGATCCCGGTCGCCCGCACGGGCAAGCCGGAGGACATCGCGCACCTGGTGTCGTTCTTCGTCAGCGAGGGCGCCGGCTTCGTCTCCGGCCAGGTCGTCTACGCCGCCGGCGGTCCGAAGGCCTGAGAAACAGCTCCACGCGGGGCCCGGACGCCGTCGGCGCCGGGCCCCGCTCAGCATCCCGGGAGGGTCCGTGTCCGAGGACGAGGTCCTGGTCGAGCGCCGCGGCGCCGTGCAGGTCATCACCATCAACCGGCCGCAGGCGCGCAACGCGCTGAACGCCGCGGTGGCGCAGGCCGTGGCCGCCGCCGTCGACGAGCTGGACGCCTCGAACGAGCTCCGGGCGGGTGTCCTGACCGGCGCGGGGGGCTTCTTCTCGGCGGGGATGGACCTCAAGGCGTTCCTCCGGGGCGAGACGCCGGCCATCGAGGGCCGGGGTCTGTGCGGGATCACGCGAACGCCACCGCGCAAGCCGCTGGTCGCCGCCGTCGAGGGCGGGGCGCTGGCCGGCGGGTTCGAGCTGGTGCTCGCCTGCGACCTCGTGGTCGCCGGCCGCAGCGCCCGGTTCGGCGTCCCGGAGGTGAAGCGCTCCCTGGTGGCCGCGGGCGGCGCCGCCCTGCTGCTGCCCCAGCGCGTGCCCCGGGCCGTGGCCCTCGAGCTGCTGCTGACCGGCGACCCGATCGACGCCGGCCGCGCGGAGGCGGTGGGCCTGGTGAACCGCGTCGTGGACGACGGGGCGGCGCTGGACGCCGCAGTCGAGTTCGCCGCGGCCGTCGCCGCCAACGGTCCGCTGGCGGTCGCCGCCACCAAGGAGGTCGTGCTCTCGGCGCCGTCCTGGTCGCCGGACGAGGCGTGGGAACGGCAGGACGCGGTGGTCCGCCCGGTGTTCGCCTCGGAGGACGCCCGCGAGGGCTCGACCGCGTTCGCCGAGCGCCGTGCGCCGGTGTGGCGCGGCCGCTGAGGGAAATCCCGGGCCGCCGCGGGACGTTGAACGCTTCGTGGCTCCCACCCCGCTCCGCCTCCTCGTCCTCGGCGACTCGATCGCGTACGGCACCGGGGCCCGGCGTCCCGAGGACACCCTGGGCCGCCGGCTGTCCACCGCGCTGACCGCCGAGGGTTTCGACGTCGACCTGCACGTGCTCGCCGTCCCCGGCGCGGTCTCCGCCGACCTGGCGTCCCAGGTGAGGCGGGCGCAGCCGCTGGACGCCGACCTCGCCGTCGTCGTCATCGGCGCGAACGACCTGGCCCGTTTCCTGCCGCCGGAGCAGGCGGCCGCCGCGCTGGCCGCGGCGGTGGGCGCGCTGCGGGCCCGGGGCACCGACGTGGTCGTGGTGCCCGCCCCGGACATGTCCTCGGTGCCGTTCGTGCCGCCGGCGTTCCGGCCGTTGGTCCAGGCCGCCTGCGCCCAGCTCCAGCAGCGCCAGGCGGTGGTCGCCGAGGCGGCGGGCGCGACGGTGGCCGACATCGCGGCCGAGGTCGGCCGCGAGTTCGTCGCCGACCCCGCCATGTTCTCCGGCGACCGCTTCCACCCGAGCTCGGCGGGCTACGCCCGGATCGCCACCGCGCTGGCCCCCACGGTGGTCGCCGCGGCGCGGGCCCGCCGGGACGAGGCCGCGGCCTGACCGCCCCTCAGGCGGCGGCCCGCGCGAGGAACGGTGCTGCCATCGGCTCCACGAACCGCGTCAGCACCGGCCCGGCGACCGCCAGCACCAGCACGTAGGCGGTCGCGAACGGGCCGATGCCGGGGATGCCGGCCGCGACCGCGAGCCCGGCGATGACGATCGAGAACTCGCCGTGGGCGACGAGGGCCGCCCCGGCACGGAGACGCCCGGGCACGCCCACGCCATCGCGCCGGGCCGCGAACCAGCCGGTCGCCAGCTTGGTGCACACCGTGACGGCGCCGAGCAGGAGGGCGGCCGGGAGCACCGGCAGGACGGCCCCGGGATCGGTGGCCAGCCCGAAGGCGACGAAGAACATCGCGGCGAACAGGTCGCGCAGCGGCGCGAGGATCGCCCGCGCCCGGTCGGCGAAGGACGCCGGGAGCGCCAGCCCGACCAGGAACGCGCCCACCGCCGCCGACGCACCCACCGCCTGCGCCAGGCCGGCGACGAGCAGCGTCAGCCCGACCAGGCGCAGCAGCACCTGCTCGTCGTCGTCGTGGCTGAGCAGCCGGCCCAGCCGGTGGCCGTGCCGCTGCGCGGCCAGCAGCACGAGCAGCACGGCACCCACGGCCAGCGCGACCCCACCCACGGCCGAGACGACTCCCTCACCGGCCAGGGCGACGACCAGCAGCGGGAGGAAGAGGGCCATCGCCAGGTCCTCCAGCACGAGGACCGACAGGACGGCCGGCGTCTCGCGGTTGGCCAGCCGCCCGAGGTCGCCCAGCAGGCGGGCCACGATGCCGGACGAGGTGATCCAGGTGACGCCGGCCAGGGCGAGCGCGCCCTGCCACGGGAAGCCCAGGAGCAACCCGGCCACGAACCCGGGCGGGGCGTTCAGCGCCAGGTCCACGACGCCGGACGGCGCGTGCCGCCGGAAGGACGCGAACAGCTCCGTGGCGGAGAACTCCAGGCCCAGCGTGAGCAGCAGCAGGACGACGCCGATCTCGGCGGACGCGGTCAGGAAGGGTTCGGCGTTCTCCAGCGGCACCACACCGCCCTCGCCGACCACCAGCGCGGCGAGGAGCACGAACGGGATCGGTGACAGGCCCATCCGCCGGGCGCCGAGCCCCAGGAGCGACAGGGCGCCGAAGAGCAGGCCGAGCTCGATCAGCAGGGCCGCGACGTGGTCCACCTAGCCGGCCTGGTCGCGGCCGGCCAGCCGCCGGTCGAGCTGCTCCAGCCCGGCCGCCGAGCCGATCGCCACCAGGACGTCGCCCGCCCGGAGCTCGTCGGCCGGCGCCGGAGAGGGGATGACGTCGTCGCCGCGGACGATGGCCACCACGGAGCACCCGGTCAGCGTGCGCGCCCGGGTGTCGCCGAGCATCCGGCCGGCGAACGGGGAACCGGGTGGGACGGGGAACCGGGCGGACTGCAGCCCCGGCACCTCGCGGGAGAGGTCGGCGAACCGCTGCGTGAGCCGCGGTGCGCCGAGGACCTCGGCCAGGGCGTCGGCCTCCTCGGCGGAGAGCCGGAACACGCCGCGGGCGCGGTCGGGGTCGCGCCGGTCGTAGACGGCGAACTCCGCGCCGCCCTCGCGCTGCACGACGATCCCGAGGACCTCCCCGGAGCGCGTCGTCATCTGGTAGCGGACCCCCACACCGGGCAGCAGGGTCTCCTCGAGCTCCATGGCCGCATCGTGGCAGAGGCGGCTCAGGGCAGCCGCGCGGCCAGCAGCTCGGCGAGGTGCAGCCCCCGGCGCCCGGCCAGCTGGTCCAGCTGCGTCCGGCAGGAGAACCCGTCGGCCAGCACGACGGCGTCCGGGCCGAGCCCCTCGACCGCGGGCAGGAGCTGCTGCTGGGCGATGGTCACCGAGACGTCGTGGTGCCCGCGCTCCACACCCCAGTTGCCCGCCAGCCCGCAGCAGCCGCCGAGGCGGTTGACCGTCGCGCCGGCCTCCGCCAGCAGCGCCGCGTCCGCCGACCACCCCATCACCGAGGCGTGGTGGCAGTGCGGCTGGGCCACCACCTCCAGGCCTGTCATCGACGGCGGCGACCAGCCCGGTGTCGCGGCCAGGAGCTCGGCCAGCGTGCGGGTCCCGCGGGCCACCCGCTCCGCGGCCGGCCCGCCGACGACCTCCAGCGACTCGCTGCGCAGCGCCGCGGTGCAGGAGGGCTCGACGCCGACGACCGGGATCCCGGCGTCGACGAGGGGCACCAGCGCCTCGATCGTCGCCCCGAGGATCCGCCGGGCGGTGTCCAGCTGCCCGGTGGTGATCCAGGTGAGCCCGCAGCAGGTGTCGGCGCCGGGCACCTCCACCCGGTAGCCGGCGGCCTCGAGCACCCGGGCGGCCGCCATCGCCACGTCGGGTGCGAAGTGGTCGGTGAACGAGTCCACCCACAGCGCCACGGGGGCACCGGTCCCTGCCGCAGCCGGCCGCGCGGCCCACTGCTGCCGGAACGTGCGGACGGCGAACTCCGGGACGTCGCGGCGCTGGTCCATGCCCGCGCCCCACTTCGCCAGGCGTGCGCCCGGCCGCGACCGGAGGACGGCGTTGACCAGACGGGGCGCCCGGGCCGCGAGGTCGGCCCAGCGCGGCAGCCGGCCCAGCGTGTAGTGCGACAACGGCCGAAGCCGCCGGCGGTAGCTCTGGTGCAGCACCTCCGCCTTGTACGAGGCCATGTCGACACCGGTCGGGCAGTCGCGCGAGCAGCCCTTGCACGACAGGCACAGGTCGAGCGCCGCGTGCACCTCGGGGGAGCGCCAGTCCCGCACCGGACCGCCGGGCGCGAGCATCTCCTGCAGGACGCGGGCCCGGCCGCGGGTGGTGTCCTTCTCCTCCCGGGTGGCCGGCCACGACGGGCACATCACGCCGCCGGACGACTGCAGGTCCGCGCGGCACTTGCCGACGCCGGTGCACCGGTGGACGGCGGCCGAGAAGTCGCCCCCGTCGTGCCGGTAGGCCAGGGCCAGGGTGGGCCGGGCGGAACGGGGCCGCACCGGCGCCTCCGCCATCCGGATCGCCTCGTCGAAGGGGGCCGGCGCGACCAGCACGCCGGGGTTGAGCACGTCGTCGGGGTCGAACAGCCCCTTGACCCGCTCGAACAGGCCCAGCGCCGCCGGGCTGTACATGTACCGGAGGAGCTCGCTGCGGGCCCGGCCGTCGCCGTGCTCGCCGGACACCGAACCGCCGTAGCCGGCGACGAGCCGCGCCGCGTCCTCGACGAAGGCGCGGTAGCGGCCCCGACCGGAGTCGTCCCCCTGGCCGAAGGGGAAGTCGATGCGCACGTGCACGCAGCCGTCGCCGAAGTGGCCGTACGGCACGCCCTGCAGGTCGTGCTGGCCCAGCAGCGCCTCGAACTCGCGCAGGTACTCACCCAGCCGCTCCGGCGGGACGGCGGCGTCCTCCCACCCCGCGTGCGCCGGACGCCCGTCGTGCGTGCGTGCCGCGAGGCCCGCGCCGTCCTCCCGGATCCGCCAGATCGCCGCGGCCTCGGCGGCGTCGGTGACCACCAGGGTGTCCAGGGCACCGGAGTCGGCGACGACGCCCCGCGCCTTCGCCGTCACCTCCGCGACGCTGTCCCCGGTCAGCTCCACGACCAGCCAGCCCTCGCCGCGGGGCAGGTCGGGGACGACGGCGGCGGGCACGTCCCGCAGCCGCTGCACGATGCGGGCGTCCAGCCCCTCGACGGCGGTGGGGGAGTGCGGCAGCAGGCCGGGCGTCGCATCGGCGGCCTCGGCCATGGTCGGGTAGCCCAGCACGACCAGGCCGCGCACCGGTGCGTCGGCGACGAGCCGGACGGTCGCCCCCAGCACCAGCGCCAGCGTGCCCTCGCTGCCCACCAGCGCCCGGGCGACGTCGAACCCGCGTTCGGGGAGCAGGTGCTCCAGGGAGTAGCCCGACACCTGGCGGCCGAAGCGGCCCAGCTCCGTGCGGATCGTCGCCAGCTCGGAGTCGACCAACGCCGACAGCCCGGTGAGCACGGGGCCGCCCGTCGTCCCGCCCGCGCCCAGCCGCAGCCGCTCGCCGGTGCCGGTGACCACGTCGAGACCCACGACGTTGTCCGACGTCCGGCCGTAGCCCAGGGCCCGCGAGCCGCAGGCGTTGTTGCCGATCATGCCGCCGACCGTGCACCGGTTGTGGGTGCTCGGGTCGGGGCCGAAGCGCAGCCCCGCCGGCCGGGCGGCGACCTGCAGCGCGGCCTGCACGACACCCGGCTCGATGGTCGCCGTCCGGGCCTCGCGGTCGACCTCGAGCACCCGGTCCAGGTAGCGGCTGGTGTCCAGCACCACGCCCGGCCCGACCGCGTTGCCGGCGATGGAGGTGCCGGCTCCCCGCGCGGTGAGCGGCACGCCGAGGGTGCGGCAGACCTCCAGCGCGGCCACGATCTCGTCGGCGTGCCGGGGGCGGACGACCGCCCGCGGCAGCACGCGGTAGAGCGACCCGTCCGAGGAGTACAGCGCCCGCGCGAGGCCCGAGTCGTCGACGTCGGACAGGCCGGCCGCCCGGAGGGCCGCGAGGAGCTCGGAGGTCGCGGTCGCGGGGGAGGTCGCCGTCATGGGGCAGAGTCTCCCGTCGGGCCCTCGCGCCCGACCACCCGGCCCTTTCACCGGGGCGACGCCTCGCGGCATCCCACCTGTCGCCCGGAGTCGTTAGCGTGCGGCGGATGCAGAGCACGGTGCAGCTCACGGCTCCCGACGACGTCCTCGACGACGACGAGGTCGCGGCACTCGACCGCTGGTGGCGGGCGGCGAACTACCTCTCCGTCGGCCAGATCTACCTGATGGACAACCCGCTGCTGCGCGAACCCCTGCGACCCGAGCACGTCAAGCCGCGGTTGCTCGGCCACTGGGGGACGACGCCGGGCCTGAACTTCCTCTACGCCCACCTCAACCGCGCGATCCGCGCCCGGGACCTCGACGTGATCTACGTGATGGGCCCCGGGCACGGCGGTCCCGGGCCGGTGGCCGCGGCGTGGCTGGAGGGCACCTACAGCGAGGTCTACCCGGACGTCTCGCAGGACGCGGCAGGCATGCAGCGCCTGTTCACCCAGTTCTCGTTCCCCGGCGGCATCCCGAGCCACGTCGCGCCCGAGACGCCGGGCTCGATCCACGAGGGCGGCGAGCTCGGCTACGCCCTGGCCCACGCGTACGGAGCGGCCTTCGACAACCCGGACCTGGTCGTCGCGGCTGTCGTCGGCGACGGCGAGGCCGAGACCGGGCCCCTGGCGGCGAGCTGGCACGCCAACAAGTTCGCCGACCCCGCCACCGACGGCGCCGTCCTGCCGATCCTGCACCTCAACGGCTACAAGATCGCCAACCCGACGGTGCTGGCCCGCATCCCGCGCGAGGAGCTGATGGACCTCCTCCGGGGGTACGGCCACACGCCCTACCTCGTGGAGGGCGATGACCCGGAGACGATGCACCGGCAGTTCGCGGCGACCCTCGACCGGTGCCTCGACGAGATCGCCGAGATCCAGCGCCGGGCCCGCCAGGACGGCGACACCAGCAGGCCGCGGTGGCCGATGATCGTGCTGGCCTCGCCCAAGGGCTGGACCGGGCCGGAGACCGTCGACGGCCTGCAGGTCGAGGGCACGTGGCGGGCGCACCAGGTGCCGTTCGCCAACGCCCGGGGGGACGACGGGCACCGCCGGGTGCTGGAGGAGTGGCTGCACAGCTACCGCCCCGAGGAGCTGTTCGACGCCGACGGCGCGCCGGTGCCCGCCGTCCGCGACCTCCACCCCGCCGGGACGAGGCGGATGAGCGCCAACCCGCACGCCAACGGCGGGGAGCTGCTGAGGCCGCTGCGCATGCCGGACTTCCGCGACTCCGCCGTGCCGGTGCCCGCGCCCGGGACCGGGGCGGTCGAGGCCACCCGCGTGCTGGGCGGCTTCCTGCGCGAGGTCGTGCGGGAGAACCCGACGACCTTCCGGGTGTTCGCGCCCGACGAGAACAACTCCAACCGCCTCGGCGCCGTCCTCGACGTCACCGACCGCGCCTGGATGGCCGAGCGTCTCCCCGGCGACGACCACCTCGCGCCCGGCGGCCGGGTCATGGAGATCCTCTCCGAGCACATCTGCCAGGGCTGGCTCGAGGGGTACCTGCTCACCGGCCGGCACGGCTTCTTCTCCTGCTACGAGGCGTTCATCCACGTCGTCGACTCGATGTTCAACCAGCACGCGAAGTGGCTGAAGACGACGAACGGCATCCCGTGGCGGCGGCCGATCGCCTCGCTGAACTACCTGCTCACCTCGCACGTGTGGCGGCAGGACCACAACGGGTTCTCCCACCAGGACCCCGGCTTCATCGACCACGTGGTGAACAAGAAGTCCGACGTCATCCGGGTCTACCTGCCCCCGGACGCCAACACGCTGCTGTCCGTGGCCGACCACTGCCTGCGGACCCGGCAGTACGTGAACGTGATCGTGGCCGGCAAGCAGCCGGCGCTGCAGTACCTCGGCATCGACGACGCCGTCGAGCACTGCACCAAGGGGATCGGCATCTGGTCGTGGGCGAGCACCGACGACGGCGTGGAGCCCGACGTCGTCCTCGCCTGCGCCGGCGACGTGCCGACGATGGAGGCGCTGGCCGCGGTGGAGATACTCCGCGGCCACTTCCCGGACCTGCGGATCCGGTTCGTGAACGTCGTCGACCTGATGCGGCTCCAGGACGACCGCGAGCACCCGCACGGGCTGTCCGACGCCGCCTTCGACTCCTACTTCACCCGCGACAAGCCGGTGATCTTCGCCTACCACGGCTATCCGTGGCTGATCCACCGGCTGACCTACCGGCGCACCAACCACGACAACCTCCACGTGCGCGGCTACGTGGAGGAGGGGACGACGACGACCCCGTTCGACATCTGCGTGATGAACCGGATCGACCGCTACGACCTGGCCATCGACGTCATCGACCGGGTGCCGCGGCTGCGCACGGTCGGCGCCCATGCCCGCGACCGGCTGCGCGACCAGCTGATCGAGCACCGGCAGTACGTGCACACGCACGGCGAGGACCTGCCCGAGATCCGGGACTGGCAGTGGTCGGGCCGGCCGGGGCCGGCGACGTCCGGCGGCGACCCGCTCCGGGAGCCGGAGGCGGGATGAGGGTGCTGGTCGTCAACGCCGGGTCCAGCAGCCTGAAGCTCACCCGGTTCGACGCCGACGGCTCGGTCACCGCCGCGACCACGGTCGAGCGCTGGGAGGGGGCCGAGGACCTCGCACCCCTGGCGGAGTTCCTGGCCGGCTGCGGCGACGTCGACGCCGTGGGGCACCGGGTGGTGCACGGGGGTCCGCGGTACACCGGGCCGGCCGTCGTCGACGAGCAGCTGACCGGCTACCTGCGGTCGATCAGCGACCTGGCCCCGCTGCACAACCCGCGGTCGCTGGCCGGCATCCGTGCCGCGGGGCAGCTCCTGG
Source organism: Blastococcus sp. SYSU D00922 (assembly GCF_054050495.1). Taxonomy (NCBI): domain Bacteria; kingdom Bacillati; phylum Actinomycetota; class Actinomycetes; order Geodermatophilales; family Geodermatophilaceae; genus Blastococcus; species Blastococcus sp. SYSU D00922. Next base: position 61,398 of record NZ_JBJGZL010000017.1, on the reverse strand, counting down.
CCGGCGTGCCGGCCGTGGCGGCGTTCGACACCGGCTTCCACACGACACTGCCGCCGGCGGCCGCCACGTACGCGCTGCCGAAGGAGTGGAACGAGCGCTGGGGGCTCCGGCGGTACGGCTTCCACGGGCTCTCGCACGCCTCGGCCGTCCGGCGGGGCGCCGAGCTCACCGGCCGGGAGCTCTCCGGGCTCCGCGTCGTCTCCTGCCACCTGGGTGCCGGCGCCTCCCTCGCCGCGGTGCGGGACGGGCGGTCGGTGGACACCACGATGGGCTTCACGCCGCTGGCGGGGCTGGTGATGAACACCCGTCCCGGAACCCTCGACCCGGGCCTGGTGCTCTGGCTGCTGGAGCACGGCGGCGTGACCGTCGACGAGCTGGGCGACGTCCTGGAGCACCGGTCCGGGCTGAAGGGGCTCTCGGGCACCGGCGGCGACCTGCGCGACGTCCTCGCCGGCCGGTCGGCGGGCGACGCTGACTGCGTCCTGGCGTTCGACGTCTACGTGCACCGGCTCGTGCGCGAGGCGGCGGGCATGGCGGCGGCGGCCGGCGGGCTCGACCTGCTGGTCCTCACCGGCGGGGTGGGCGAGCACTCGTGGGAGGTGCGGTCGGCGCTGGCCGACGGGCTGGCCCACCTCGGCGTCTCGGTGGACGAGGGGCGCAACCGGTCGACGACGTCGGACGGGGAGATCGGCGCCGACGGGGCGCGGGTGCGGACGGTGGTCGTCACCGCCCGAGAGGACCTCGAGGTGCGGCGGCAGGTGCTCGCCGTCCTGGGCTGAGGACCTGCCGCGGTGGCCGCCGGGCGGCGGCCACCGCGGGGAGCGGTCAGGAGGTCGGCGGCTCGTCCTTGCCCTCTTCCTCGAGCCGGTCGGCCTCCTCCTTGGTCTTGTGCACGGCGCCGTCGGCGTGCTCCGGAGGGCCGTAGACCGTGTAGAGGATCAGCGGGTTCTCGCCGGTGTTGAGGAAGTTGTGCTTCTTCCCGGCCGGCACGACCACGAGGTCGCCCTGGGCGACGGCCTTCTCCGAGCCGGAGATGATCGCCTTCCCGGTGCCGCTCACGAAGGTGAGGATCTGGTCCACCTCGTGGACCTCCTCGCCGATCTCGCCGCCCTTGGGGATGGTCATGATCACCAGCTGCGTGTGCTCGCCGGTCCAGAGGACCCGGCGGAAGTCCGGGCTCTTCTCGGCCTCGGTGGCGATCGTGTAGTGGATGACGGACGCCATGGACGGCGCTCCTCTCGTCGGGACGGTGGCTTGCAGCTGCTCCTGCCCCTACCCGCGCGGGAGTAGTCGTCCTGCGCGGGCCGAGTTGATCACTCGTCCGGTGGACCCGTCCGGCCGGACCTCGAGCGCAGCAGGCCGCCCACGACCAGGAGGACGGCGGTGCCGACGGCGGTGGCCGCGATCGCCACGAGGGACAGCCGCCCGGTCACCGACAGGACCTGCACGACCGCCCCCTCGATGCCGGCGGCCACCCAGACGGCGCCGGTCGCGACCCGGTCGGACGCCGCGATCCCCGAGTAGAGGAGCAGCTGCGCGAGGGCGAGGAGCGTGCCGAGCGCGGCGAACAGCCAGGTCGCACCGCCGAGGGCGTCGCCGTAGGCGGAGCCGCCGATGAGCGGCAGGGCGTAGGACCCCAGAGCAGCGGTGGCCAGCGTCAGGACGGCGCCGAGCCCGCCGACGAGCGCCAGCGCCGCGGGCAGCGCCTGGCGCCGGTGCGCCTCGTCGGCGAGCCGGGGGAGGAGCACGACGCCGACCCCCTGGGGCAGCCAGAAGGCCACCTTGGTGACGATCGACCCGACGGCGTACTCGCCCGCCTCGGTGGCGGTGAGGTGGTGACGGGCCAGGAGCAGGTCGAGGTTGAGCAGCAGCACGAAGCCGAGCAGCGCGCCCGAGGCCTGGAGCGCCGCCAGCAGGGGAGCCCGCACGCCGTGCGCCAGCCCCGGACGCCCGCACCCGGCCCACCCGGCCAGCGCCCCGACGGCGACGGCGACGGTCATGCCGGCCAGCGCGGCGGTGGGGGTGCCACCGACCAGCAGGCCGCCGACGCCACCCACCAGCTTGGCCACGCCGTAGAACGCGTTGACGGTGGCCAGCCCGCCGTACCGCTCGCTGCCCTGGAGCATCCCGAGGTAGCCGGGGATCAGCGTCGAGGGCAGCAGGAGGGCGACGAGCCAGGCGACGGCCGCCGGATCGGTCAGGTGCAGGAGCCGGCTCAGCGGGACGGCGGCCAGCACGCCGCACCCCACCACCAGCAGGCCGGTCACCCAGGCCGCGGCGTGCAGGCGCGCGAGCACCGCGGGGGTGCGTCCGCCCGCGGCCCCGCCGAGGTGGAGGGCGGCGGCGGTCTGCAGCCCCGTCGCCGGCACCGTGGCCACCAGCAGCACGCTGAGCAGCGCGGCGAGCTCGCCGAACGCCGCCGGGGCGAGCAGACGGGCGGCCAGGACGGTGAAGACGTAGGCCAGTGCGTTGGTCGCGAGGAACGCCGCGGACACGAGCGCGGCCGGCCCGAGCAGCCGCGCCGGTGGTGCGTCGGGCAGCGCGCCGTCGACCGGCCGGATGAGCGGGTCAGCCACGACCGCCCCCTACGCTGCGCGTCGGTCGGCAACCCGGCCAGGACCGACCAGGAGCGGACAGGGGACGAGTGTGGACGGCGGCTGGACCCGACCGGAACCCTCCCCGTGGCCGGCCCGCGTCCTGGCCCTGGTGGTCGCCCTGCTGGTGACCGGACCGGCCCTGGCGCCGGGCTTCGTGCTCCTGCGCGACATGGTGTTCGTGCCGCGGCAGGACCTCGACCTGGACGCCCTCGGGCTGGGCGGCGGACTGCCGCGCGCGGTGCCGGCCGACGGCGTGGTGGCGCTGGTGACCACCGTCGTGCCCGGCGATCTCCTGCAGAAGGCCGTGCTCGTCGGCCTGGTGTACGCCGCGGTGCTCGGCGCCGCCCGGCTGGTGCCGCCGGGCCCGGACGGCCGACGGGGCGTCGCCGCCGCGGTGGCCGGCCTGGTCTACGGCTGGAGCCCCTACCTGGCCGAGCGGCTGCTCATCGGCCACTGGACCCTGCTGCTCGCCTACGCGGCGCTGCCCTGGATCGCCCGCGCCGCCCTGCGCGTCCGGGCCGGCGAACCGCGCGCGGTGCCCCGGCTGATGCTCGCCTGCGCGCCGGCGACGCTGACCCCGACCGGCTCGATGCTCGCGGCGGGGGTCGTGGTCGTGCTCGTGGGCCGGCGGCGCGCCCTGCTCGCCGTGGGGGGCGTGCTGGCGCTCGCGCTGCCCTGGATCGTCGCCGGCGTCCTGCACCCGGCCGGCGGCGTCTCCGACCCGGCGGGCGTGGCCGCCTTCGCCGCCCGCGCCGAGGGCCCCGGCGGAGCGCTGGTCGCGCTGCTCGGGACCGGGGGCATCTGGAACGCCGGCGCCGTGCCCGGGAGCCGGGGCTCCGCGTTCCTCCCGCTGGTCACGCTGCTGCTGGTCGCCCTGGCCGTCGTCGGCTGGACCGCCCGCGGCGCGCTGCGCGGACCGGGTCTGCGGCTGGTCCTCCTCGGCGCTGGCGGGCTGCTGCTCGCCCTCGCCGGCACGCTGCCCGGCGCGCGGGAGCTGCTGGAGGCACTCGTGCGCACGGTCCCCGGGGCCGGCCTGCTGCGCGACGGGCAGAAGTGGGTCGCCTGGTGGGCGCTGCCGCTGGCGGTGGGGGCCGGGCTCGGTGCACGGCGGCTCGCCGATGCGGTCGGACGCCGGGCCGCCGTCCCGGGTGGAGCCGCTCTCGTCGGCGCCGCCGCGGTGCTCCTGCCGCTGATCGCCGTCCCCGACCTCGTGTGGGGCGTCGGTGGCCGCCTGCAGCCCGTCGACCACCCGGACGACTGGCAGCGCGTGCGCGATGCCGTGGCGGGCGACGACCACCCCGGCGACGTCCTGGTACTGCCCTTCGGCACGTACCGCGCCTTCGGGTGGAACGACGACCGGCCGCTGCTGGATCCCGCGCCGCGCTGGCTCGACCGGCCGACCGTCACCGACGACGAGCTGGTGGTCGACGGGGAACCGGTCGCGGGGGAGGACCGGCGTGCCCGGGAGGTCGCAGCGGCGAGCGGGGACCCCGCGGCCCTCGCGGACCTCGGCATCGGCTGGGTGCTGGTCGAGCGCGGCACCCCCGGTCGGGCGGTGCCGGAGGAGGTGACCGGCCTCCCGCTCGTCGTGGACGGGCCGGACCTGGCTCTCCACCGCGTCCCCGACGCGCGCAGCGGACCCTCGCCCTCGCCCCTTCGAGTGACAGCCGTGGTGGCGGTTCACGCCTGCTGGCTGGGAATTGTGACGGGGTCGGTGTTGTGGATCACGACATTGCCCTCTAGCGTCACGCTCCGTCGTCGCCCTCCACGGAAGCGAGTTCCCGAATGAAGACCCTGATCGCCGTGCTGATCTCCCTCGGCGGAGGCACCGCGCTCGGCGTCGCTGCCGTCGCCGGCGTGCAGGCCTCCCTCGACCCCGACAGCTCCATCCAGGAGACGGGCAACCAGACGATCAACGTCCTGGACTACGGCAACCGGGGCTGATCCCGGGGCGGCCGGGACGTCCGGCCGCACGGCGGAGGCGAGCACCGCGGCGAAGGCCCGGGTGCTCGCCCGCCAGCTGAAGGCAGCCGCGTGACGAGCCGCCGCCTCGCCCATGGCGAGGCGGCGGCTCTCGTCTGCCAGCAGCAGCTCGACCGCGGCGGTCAGCCCGTCGAGGTCGTCGACCAGCAGCCCGGTGCGCTCGTCGACCACCGACTCGCGCAGCCCGCCGGCGGAGCGGTAGCCCACGGTCGGGACGCGGTGCGAGCCGGCCTCGGTGACCACCAGGCCCCAGCCCTCCTTGACCGACGGGCACAGGTGCACCCAGGCCCGGGCGAGCTCCTCGTGCTTGGTCTGCTCGTCGACGTGCCCGGTGAAGTCGACGATGTCGTCCACGCCCAGCGCGATGGCGTGCGCGCGCAGCTCGGCGTCCCACCAGCCCTCGCCGACCACGGACAGCCGCAGCCCCGGCCACCGGTCGCGCAGCCGTGCCACGACCTCGATCGCGTGCTCGACGCGCTTGTGCGGCACGAGCCGGCCCAGGACGACGAGGCGGGGCCGCGCGCTCGGCACCGAGGACACGACGGGCGGCGGCTCCACGCCGTTGCGGACGACGCTGAGCCGGTCGGCGTGGACCCCGAGGCCGACCAGCTCCTCGGCGGTGGCGGTCGACACCGTGACGTAACGGCTCCGGCGGTAGAGCCTCGGGGCGAGCGCCGACTCCAGCCACCAACCGATCGCCCCGCCGACCCGGCCGAACACGATCGGCCACTGCTCGCGGTGCACGTGGTGGACCAGGTTGACGACGGGACGGCGGGTCACCAGCGTGCTGCCGAAGGGCAGGCCGTTCTGGACGTCGACGACCAGGCGGGGACGGTGCCGCAGCACGTGCAGGAGGGCCCGCGGGTAGACGCTCAGCCGACCGCCCCGGCGGACGATGCGCACGCCACCGATGACCTCCTCCGCCGGCGCCCGGTCGTGCGCGGCGCAGAACATGGAGACGGTCAGCCCGGCACCCGCGAGGCCCTCGGCCATGCGGTGCACGTAGCGTTCGGAGCCCCCGCCTTCGGGGTGGGTGATGTCCCGCCAGTTGACGAACAGGACATCGATCGGCGTTGATCGAATGCGCACCGCGGGAGACTACCCCCCGGTAACAACGGGCCCGCAGGCCTTATCACCGCAAAGAAGGGGGTCCGAGCGGAATGGCGCGTACCGCCACGTTCAGCCGTTCGGTCTCCCTCTTCCGCGCATTTCTCCGCGAGCAGTCCGACCCCGACCACTTCTACGGCGTGCTGGCGGCGGACTCGGCGCGCCAGCTGGCTGAGCACGTCGCCCTCGACGGGGCGCTGGTCCTCGACGTCGGGGGAGGCCCGGGGTACTTCGCCGATGCTTTCCGGAGCGAGGGGGCGCGCTACGTCGGCCTCGAGCCGGACGCCGGCGAGATGGTGGCGCGCGGCGAGCCGGAGCCAGGCACGGTCCGGGGGAGCGGCGAGGCCCTCCCCGTGCTGTCGGCGGCGGTCGACGTCTGCTACTCCTCCAACGTCCTGGAGCACGTTCGGTCCCCGTGGTCGATGACCGCAGAGATGGTCCGCGTGACCCGGCCCGGGGGCACGATCTTCCTGTCGTTCACCCCGTGGTGGTCGCCCTGGGGCGGGCACGAGACGGCGCCGTGGCACTACCTCGGGGGGCACCGCGCGGCCCGCCGGTACCGGCGGCGCACCGGGCACGAGCCGAAGAACCGCTTCGGCGAGTCGCTGTTCCGCGTCTCCGTGGGCGCCGCGCTCCGCTGGGCGCGGTCGTGCCCGGACGTCGAGGTGCTGGCCACCTATCCCCGCTACCACCCCTGGTGGGCGCGGTGGGTCGTCGCCGTCCCGGTGCTGCGCGAGGTCGTCTCCTGGAACCTCGTCGTCGTGATGCGGCGCCGCTGAGAAACGGCGCCGCCGTTCACCCCTGGGGGTGACTCCTTCACCCTGGTACCGCGCCGTATCGGGCCGTTGATACCGCTCCGTACCAGCCGGGGCTGGACAGCGGCCTACTCGTCAGTAGTGTTGCGGCGCTGCGACGCAACGGTGCCGTCGCGACGAGCTGGAGGAGCAATCGGCATGCGTGGACGCGCCATCGGGCTGGGGCTGCTGGGTCTGGGAGCGTTCCTGCTCGCCGCCGCGCTCGCCGTCCGCCTGTTCCTGGAGCCGGCGCTGGTCAAGTACCCGCTCGACCAGACGGCCAGCCCGACCGCGCAGGGCACCGACATCGAGTACTTCGACCTCGCCGCCGCGGAGCAGCTGAGCGGCCTCGAGGCCGACGTCCGCCAGGAGGTCCAGGGCGACCCCGGGTCGGAGGCGGCCTCCGACGACGTCGCGGTGTGGAACTTCGGCTCCACGATCACCGCCACCGACGGCACCCTCCTCAACGCCGGCACCTACCGGGTCTGCATCGACCGGCGCGAGGCCGTCGCGGTGAAGTGCGACGTCGACCACGTCGACTACGACGACGACGTCGACATCGAGGGCCTGACCCTCACCTTCCCGTTCGGCACGGAGCAGAAGGACTACGACGTCTTCAACTCCACGACCCGGCAGGCCTGGCCGGCCACCTTCGAGGGCGAGGAGGAGCTCGAGGGCCTCGACGTCTACCGCTTCGTGCAGCGCATCCCCGAGACCGTCATCCGCACGACCGACGTCCCCGCCGCCCTGGTCGGGTCGGACGAGGGCGGCACCGTGTCGGCCGACATCGTCTACAGCAACGAGCGCACCATCTGGGTGGAGCCGACCAGCGGCGTCATCGTGACCTCCGAGGAGCACCCGAACACGGTCCTCGTGGGCCCGGACGGCGACGAGGCCGCCACGATCCTGTCGGGCACCTTCGCCGGCGACGCCGACACGATCTCCGCCGGTGTCGACCGCGCCGAGGACATCGGCGGGCAGATCTCCTTGGTCAAGACCGTGCTGCCGCTCGCGCTCCTGGGGCTGGGCCTCGTCGTCATCGTGATCGGCGTCCTGCTCGTCCGCCGGGCCGGGACCGGGGCGCACCGCCCCGGGCAGTACGTGGCGCCGCCCGTTCGCGAGCCGCAGGTCCAGTAACCTCCGGGGGTGCGGCTGCGCCCCTCGGCCCCGCACATGGCAACGCTCATGACCCTTCCGGACGCACCCGCGTCCCCGCCGGCCGGTGGCCGGCCTCCATCCAGCGTGGAGGCCGGCCACCGGCCGTCTCCGGTGCAGCGACTGCAGGTCCTCGTCGCGTGCGCCGGGCTGGTCGTGCTCACCCTCAGCCAGCAGCCCGGCAAGGTCGTCGCCGACACCAAGCTGGACCTCGCCGTCGACCCGTGGGGCTTCCTCGGGCGGGCCCTCCAGCTCTGGGAGCCCGAGGGCTTCGCCGGTCAGGTGCAGAACCAGGCCTACGGCTACCTCTTCCCGATGGGACCGTTCTTCGCCCTGGGCGAGACGCTGGGCATCCCCGTGTGGGTGGTGCAGCGGCTCTGGATGGCCGCGTTGCTCTGCCTGGCCTTCCTCGGCGTCGTGGTCCTGGCCCGGCGGTTGCGGATCGGCACGCACGAGTCGCAGCTGCTCGCCGGCCTGGCCTACGCGCTCGCTCCGCGCATGCTCAGCGGCATCGGGGCCACCTCCATCGAGGTGCTGCCGATGGCCCTGGCGCCGTGGGTGCTGGTGCCCCTCGTCGCCGGGGCGCACGGGGGCTCACCCCGCCGGGCCGCCGCGCTCTCCGGGCTGGTGGTGTTCTGCGTCGGCGGGGTGAACGCGGTCGCCACGGCGGCGGTCCTCCCGCTGGCGGCGATCTACCTGCTGACCCGCCCACCCGGCCCGCGCCGGCGCCGGCTCGTGGCGTGGTGGGCCGGTGCCGTCGCGCTCGCCACGGCCTGGTGGGCCGGACCGCTCCTGCTGCTCGGGCGGTACAGCCCGCCCTTCCTCGACTACATCGAGAGCGCGGCGACGACCACCCGGCCGACCGGTCTGCTGTCGACGCTGCGCGGCACCACGCAGTGGGTCGCCTACCTCGCCCGGCCGGACGGGCCGCTGTGGCCGGCCGGCTGGGACCTGGTCCACGACACGCTGCCCGTCGTCGCCACGGTGGTGCTGGTCGTCGTGGGCATGCTCGGGCTGACGTGCTCGAACCTGCCCGACCGCGGCTGGCTGGTGCTCGGGCTGCTCGCCGGCGTGGTCCTCGTGACCGCCGGGCACCTCGGTCCGCTGCAGGGCTTCTTCGCCGAGCCGGTGAACTCCGCGCTCGACGGCGTCCTGGCGCCGCTGCGCAACGTGCACAAGTTCGACCCGGTGCTGCGCATCCCGCTGGTGCTGGGCATCGCCCACCTGACCGGGATCATGTTCCGGCGGGTGCGGCGCCCGGGCCGCGACCGGCTGCGCCCGGTGGCCCGGGCGGGGATCGGCGCCGTCGTGCTGGCCATGGTCGCCGTGGCCTCGCCCGCCGTGGCCGGCCGGCTGACGGCTCCCACCGGGTTCGCGGCGCTGCCCGCGTACTGGGAGGACGCCGCGGAGTGGCTGGCCGACGCGCAGCCCAGCGGCCGGGCGCTGGTGCTCCCGTCCTCCTCGTTCGGCACGTACGCCTGGGGCAGCACCGGTGACGAGCCCCTCCAGCCGCTGGCGGAGTCGGACTGGGAGGTGCGCAACGCCATCCCGCTGACGCCGGCGGCGCACATCCGGATGCTCGACGAGGTCGAGGAGCGCCTGGCGCGCGGGGAGGGCTCCGCCGGCCTGACGCGGTACCTGGCCAGGGCGGGGATCTCGCACCTCGTCGTCCGCAACGACCTGGACAGCGGCGCCGCGGGCGCGACGCGGCCCATCCTCGTCCAGCAGGCGCTCCGGGACTCGCCCGGCATCACGCGGGTCGCGACGTTCGGCCCGCAGTTCCCCGGCGGCACCTCGCTCTTCGGGCGGGCGCTGGACGCCTACCTCGCCACCCCCCGGCCGGCGCTCGAGGTGTACGCGGTGGCCGGCGCCGTGCCGGACGCCTGGACGACCCCGTTGTCCGACGCGGTCCCCGTCGTCGGCGGTCCCGACGCCGTGCTCGCCCTGGAGGAGCGCGGCCTGCTCACCGGCCGTCCCGCCCTCGTCGTCGACGACGGGGAGGCCGCGGACGAGGTGATGGTGAGCGACGCCCAGCTCCGCCGGGAGCGGACCTTCGGCCGGACGTCCGCCGCGGTCTCCGCGGGTCTCTCCCAGGACGACCCGCTGCGGCTGGAGGGGCGGGCCCGCGACTACCTCTACCCGGGCGCCGAGCACGGCGAGTCCGTCGTCCGCTACGACGGGGGCCGCGTGTCGGCCTCGAGCTCCGCGTCGGACGCCGACAGCTACGGCCGCTCCGTGCCCGCAGACCAGCCCTTCGCCGCGGTCGACGGGGACCTGACCACCGTCTGGCGCCCGGCCGACCGGCTCGGCGAACCGCAGCGGGTCTGGTGGCGCATCGACAGCGACGAGCCGATCACGGCCTCGTCCGTCGTGCTGCAGCTGGCGGCCGACCCCGACGCGGACGTCCCGGCCCGGCTGCGGCTCACCACGGACGCCGGCAGCAGGGTCGTCCCCCTCGAGGCGACGTCGCGCCCGCAGCGGCTGCAGCTCCCCTCCGGGAGCACGCGGAGCCTGACCCTGGAGGTCGTGGGGGACGAGACGGGCCGCACCACCGAGGACCTCGCGATCGCGGAGCTCGACGTCCCGGGCGTCGAGGTGTCGCGCACCGTCGTCACGCCCAGCCCGTCGGGGCCGGCCTCGGTCTACGCCTTCGACGCCTCCTCCCCGGCGGAGTCCGGCTGCGCGGTGGTCGCCACCGGGGACACCCGGTGCGCCGGTCAGCTGGTGCGCGGGCCCGAGGAGTCGGCCGGCCTCGACCGGGTGTTCACCACCGTCCAGGCCGCGGCCTACGACATCTCGGTCACGGCCGTGCCCCGGCCGGGGGGAGCGCTCGACGCCCTCATCGCCGCGGCCGCGCGGCCGCTGGGCCCGGACGTCGCCGTGTCGAGCACGGCGGTGCCCGACCCGCGGTCGGGTGCGGACGCCGCGGTGGACGGCGACCTGGGTACCGCCTGGGTGGCGTCGGCCGGGGACCGCGCCCCCGCTCTCACCCTGGACTGGTTGCAGCCCCGGACGATCGACGGCCTCCGCGTGGTGCTCGACGCCGACACGGCCGCCTCGGTCCCGACGGCCGTCCGCGTCAGCGCCAACGGTCTCGAGCGCACGGTGGAGCTCGACGACGACGGACGGGCGAGCTTCCCGGCGCTGACCACCGACCGGCTCACGCTCTCGTTCCCGCTGCGCCTGGAGACGACGTCCTTCGACCCGTACACGCGTCTGGTCAGCACCCTCGGCGTCGGCATCTCCGAGCTCGAGATCGACGCCGTCGCCTCGCGCGACGCCGGCACGGTGGTCGAGCTCCCCTGCGGTGAGGGGCCGGTGGTGACCCTCGACGGGACGTCCCGGCAGACCTCCGTCCGCACCACGCTGGGTGCCCTGCGGACCCTCGAGCCGGTGCAGCCGGTGATCTGCCCGGAGACCGCCGCCGACCAGCGGCTGCCCCAGGGCGAGCACCGGTTCACCGCCGCCGACACCGACTCCTTCGCCGTGCGGTCGGCGACGCTGGTGCGGTCCGACGCCGCCGTCGGCGCCGGGCGGCGCACTGCCGCTGACGTGTCGCGGTGGGACGCCGAGCACCGCGTGGTCGAGGTCGGCCGGCGTTCCGAGCCGACGCTGCTCGTCGTCCCGGAGAACACGAACCCTGGCTGGGTCGCCACCCTCGACGGCCGGGAACTGGAACCGCTGGCCGTCGACGGCTGGCAGCAGGGCTACGTGCTGCCCGCCGGAGCCCCCGGCGAGGTGCGGCTGGACTTCGCCCCCGGGGACACCTATCGGACCGCGCTGCTCGGAGGCGCCGCGGCGCTCGGGGTGCTCGCCGTCCTCGTCCTGGTCCCGGCGCGGACGTCGGGCCCGCCGGCGACCGGCCGCCGCCGGACGGCCGGCGCGGTCACCGTGGCGGCCGCGGTCGGCTCGATCGGCCTCGTCGGGGGCGTCGCGGGGCTCGTCGCCCTGGCGGCGGCCCTGGCCGCCGCGTGGCTGGCCGGCCGGCGCCGCCCCCTCGTCCTGGGCCTGCTGACCGCGGCGGCGCTGCTCGCCGCGCTGACGGTGGCGCTCGTGACGGGCACCGTCTGGGAGGCGCCGTCGGGCGACCCCGGCGTCCCGGTGGTTCAGGCGCTCGCGCTGCTCGGGATCTCCGGCGCCGTGGCCTCGCTCGTCGCCGTCCGCTTCCCCGCCCGGTCCGGGACCAGCCCCCGCCAGCGGCGCACCGGCCGCTCGACGAGCAGGTAGAGGCCCGCTGCGACCGCCACCGAGACCAGCCAGGTCGCGATCAGCACGAGCAGGAAGTTGCCGGTGAAGGTCGTCCAGCCCAGCAGCGCGTAGCCGCCGGCGAGGATCGGCACGTGCACCAGGAAGAGGCCGTACGAGATCTCGCCGAGGGACGTCACGAGCGGTCCGGAGAGGGCGCGGCGGATCAGACCCTGGCGCTGGTCGCCGAACACGAGCGGCAGGATCAGCAGCCCCGCGACCCCGAGGTAGAGCAGGTTCTTGGTGACCGCCTGCCCCGGTGAGGGCGCCACGAGGTCGAGCGGCCCGGCGAACGGCGTCGTCGAGAACCAGAACAGCACGCCTGCGGCGGTCCAGCACGTCGCCGGGCTCGAGCCCAGCTCGGTCGCCAACCGCACCGGTCGCCAGGTGCGGTCGGAGACCGACAGCACCGCCAGCACCATGCCGGCGCCGAACCAGCCGAAGAACGACGGGAGCCAGAGGTCCATCTGCACCGGGAGAGGACGGGCGACCCACACCCAGACCAGCCAGAGGACGCCCACCAGGGCCGCGACGCCGAGGGCGACGAGGACGCGCGCCGGCCGCTCCGGCCGGGGGCCGTACAGCCGGACGAGACCCGCGCCGAACAGCGGGAGCAGGAGGTAGAACGAGACCTCGGTCGAGAGGCTCCACGTGTGGGAGAGCCCCTCGGCGACCGGCACGGTGACGAAGTTCTGGACGAGCGGGAGGTAGCTGGCCCACAGGGCTGGGCCGGCGCCCCGGTTCTCCGGGAGCAGCAGGAGCGCGGCGGTGACCGTCAGCCAGTAGGCCGGGAGGATGCGCAGCGCCCGCCGCCATAGGTAGGCGGCCGGCCGGGGGCCGGGTCGGCGTCGGGCGGCGGCCAGGAAGATCGGCCGCGAGAGCAGGAAGCCCGACAGGACGAAGAAGATCGGCACACCGATGTCGAAGCGGGCGAACGCCCGGCCCAGCAGCGAGCTGGTGTCTCCGCCGGTCCAGAAGGCCACGTGCGTGCCCACCACGGCCGTCGCGGCGAGCGCCCGGGCGCCGTCGAGGGCGGGGAAGGCCCGCTCGGCGCGGGCCTCGGGGCCGCCCTCGAGCGTCGTGGATGCGGTCACGGGTTCCTTCCGGCGGGACGGCGCGGACCCGCAGAGCGTAGACAGAACCGGTTACCGGCCGGTAGGTCGTGGCCCCGTACGGGTCAGTCGCGCCGTTCGAGCAGCCCGATGACGATCGCGGCCGCGGTGTCGTCGTCCTCGCGCAGGAGCTCGGCCTCGCCCCGCTCGACCCGGGCCAGCATCAGCTCGTTGATCCCGCCCACGGCCGCGACGAGGAGGTCCCGGCTCACCGGCCGGACCTCGTCGGGGTGCTCGGCGACGAGCGCCGCCGCCACCTCGGTGAGCAGCTCGACGTAGCGGTCGATCATCTGCCGCCGCAGGGCCAGCGCCGGCCGGCCGGCCGCCTGGACCTCGACGAGCGCCGCCCAGGCCACGGCGGGGCCGTCGGCCAGGGTCTCGAGGTACGCGCCGACGCCCGCGCGCACCCGGTCGCGCCAGGGCAGCCCGGCCTGCCGGGCCTCTTCCTGGGCCTGCCGGACGCGGTCGAGCACCTTGTCGTTCGCCCGCGAGTACAGCTCGAGCAGGCAGTGCTCCTTGTCGCGGAAGTGCGCGTAGACGACGGTCTTGGACACCCGTGCCGCGGCGGCGATGTCGGAGATCGTCGTGGCCTGGTAGCCCTTGCCGACCATGCAGGTGGCGAGCGCCCAGAGGATCCGGCCGCGACGGGGGGCGTCGTCCACGGCCGGGTCGTCGGCGGGGTCGACCAGGGTGTGCATCGCGGCGAACTGTAACGGGCAGGAAGCGCCCGGGTGAGCGAACTCACCGCGGCGTCGCGGAAGCAGCGCCGTCGGTCCGGTGTCCTCCATGGGGTGACGATGCAGCCAGCCGGGGACGGCGCTCCGGTCGTCGAACGGCCGTCGGCCCGCGCCTGGACCGTGTGGCTGGTCGCGCTGACCGCCTACACGGTCGCGGTCTTCCACCGGGCGTCCCTGGGGGTGGCCGCCGTCGACGCGCAGGAGCGGTTCTCCGCCGGCGCGTCGGCCGTCTCGTTGTTCCTGGTCCTGCAGCTGGCCGTGTACGCGGGGCTGCAGGTGCCGGTGGGCGTGGCGCTGGACAGGTTCGGGTCCCGCCGGATGATCCTCGCCGGCGCGGTGACGATGGCCGCCGGCCAGCTCGTGCTGGCTCTGGCCACCGACGTGCCGACGGCGGTCGCCGCGCGCGTCCTGGTGGGAGCGGGCGACGCGATGACGTTCATCAGCGTCCTGCGGGTGGTCGGGCTCTGGTTCCCCGGGCGCACCGTCCCGCTGATCACCCAGCTCACCGGGATCCTCGGCCAGCTCGGCTCGGTCGCCGCCGCCTACCCGCTGGTCGCCCTGCTGCACGGCACCAGCTGGCAGACGACGTTCCTGGGTGCCGCCGCCACGGGCGTCCTCGTCGCCGTCCTGGTGCTCGTGGCGCTGCGCGACGCCCCCGAGGGGACGGTGCTCGCGCCGGCCGCGGGTCTGGCGGAGCTGCGTGGCAACCTGGCCGCCACCTGGCGCGAGCCGGGCACGCGGATCGGGCTGTACACGCACCTGGTCACCCAGTTCTCCGGGACGGTCTTCGCGCTGCTGTGGGGCTACCCCTTCCTCGTCGTGGGGGAGGGGCTCTCGCCGGGCGTCGCCGCGTCGCTGCTGACCCTGCTGGTCGTCGTCGGCATGGGGGTGGGCCCGCTGTTCGGCCGGCTGTGCGGGCGCTGGCCGCTGCGCCGGTCCGACCTCGTCTTCGGCATCCTCGCCGTCACCGTGACCATCTGGACCGTCGTCCTGCTCTGGCCCGGGCGCGCGCCGCTGCCGCTCCTGGTCGTGCTCGTCGTCGTCCTCGGCACCAACGGGCCCGGGTCGATGATCGGGTTCGACTACGCCCGCACGGAGAACCCGGCGGAGCGGATGGGGAGCGCGAGCGGCGTGGTCAACGTCGGCGGCTTCGTGGCGTCGCTGCTGACCATCCTCGCCGTGGGGCTCGTGCTCGACGTCCTCACCCCGGGGTCGTCCACCGACTACGACCTCGACGCCTTCCGGGCCGCCTTCGCGGTGCAGTACGTCTTCTGGGCGATCGGCCTGGTGGGGGTGCTCCGGCACCGCCGCCAGCTGCGCGGGCGGCTCGCGCGCGACGGCGTCGTCCTCGCCCCGCTGACCGTCGCGGTGCGTGCCCGGCTGCGCGGGGGCTCGGCCTACCGCTGACGGCGTCGGATGGCGGGCGTCCGCCACGGCGCGCAAGATCACCTCCCGAGACCGCTGGGAGGCGTCCATGACCGAGGTCGAACCCGCGCTGGGGGCAGGTCCGCTGCTGCTGATCGCCGCAGCGGCGGTGCTCGTGCTGCTCTTCCTGATCATGCGGCTGAAGATGCACGCGTTCCTCGCGCTCATCCTCGTCAGCCTGCTGACGGCCCTGGCGGCCCAGGTCCCCCTCGAGGACGTCGTCACGACGCTGACCACGGGCTTCGGCTCGACCCTGGCCAACGTCGCGCTGCTGGTGGGCCTGGGCGCCATGCTCGGCCGGCTGCTGGAGTTCAGCGGCGGGGCCCAGGTCCTCGCCGACTCGCTCATCCGACGCTTCGGCGAGAAGCGCGCACCGCTGGCCCTCGGCGTCGCCGCCCTGCTGTTCGGGTTCCCGATCTTCTTCGACGCGGGCCTGGTCGTGTTCCTGCCGATCGTGTTCACCGTCGCCCTGCGCCTGGGCGGGTCGCTGCTCACCTACGGGCTCCCGGTCGCCGGCGCCTTCGCGGTCATGCACGCCTTCGTGCCGCCGCACCCCGGCCCGGTCGCGGCCGCGGAGCTGATCGGCGCCGACATCGGCCTCGTCCTGGTCTTCGGCCTGCTGATCGGGCTGCCCACCTGGTACCTGGGCGGGTACCTCTTCGGCCTGTGGGCCGGCCGCCGCTACGACGTCGCCGTCCCCGACATCCTCGGTTCGGACGAGGACCGCTCCGGCGGCGGGGGATCGTCGGGTGCGCCGGACGCCGCGGTGGAGGGGACCTCACCGGCCGCGGGGGACGGCTCCGCGCCGACCCGGACCGCCCGGCGGACCGCCGGCCCGCCGTCGTTCGGCACGGTCATCGCGATCCTGCTCCTGCCGCTGGTCCTGATCTTCCTCAACACCGGCCTGAGCACGCTGGCCACCGCCGGCGCCCTGGACGAGGGGTCGTTCGTGGTCCGGGCGGGCCAGCTGATCGGTGCGACGCCCGTCGCCCTGCTGATCACGGTCCTCGTCGCCAGCTACGTGCTGGGGACCCACCGCGGCACCGACAAGGCCGAGGTCGAGTCGGTGGTGAACTCCGCGCTCGGGCCGGTCTGCTCGATCATCCTGATCACCGGCGCGGGCGGGATGTTCGGCGGCGTGCTGCGAGCCAGCGGGATCGGCGAGGCGCTGGCCGACGTGCTGGCCGACATCGGTCTGCCCGTGATCGTCGCGGCCTTCGTCATCGCGGTGCTGCTGCGGATCGCCCAGGGGTCGGCCACCGTCGCGCTCACCACGGCCGCGGGCCTCATCGCGCCGGTCGTCGAGGCGAGCGACGGGCTGACGAGCATCGACCTCGCCCTCATCGTGATCGCGATCGCGGGCGGCGCGACGGTGCTCTCGCACGTGAACGACTCGGGCTTCTGGCTGGTCAGCCGGTTCTTCCAGATGGACGAGAAGACCACGCTCAAGACGTGGACGGTGATGGAGACGCTGCTGGGCACCATCGGCTTCGTCCTGGCGCTGGTGCTGAGCCTGCTGCTCTGACCCGGCCCGCGTCCGTTCGACTGTCGCGGAGGACCCACCGCTGGGATCGTGACCCGCATGAACCGCGTAGCACGCGCGGCCGCCGCCGGGCTGTCCGCCGTCGCAGCCGTCGCCGCCCGGGACCTGCTCCAGCGGGAGCACACGCTGCTGCGCAACTTCCCGGTGATCGGGCACGCGCGCTACCTGCTCGAGTCGATCGGCCCGGAGCTGCGGCAGTACCTCGTCGCGGGCAACAACGAGGAGCGCCCGTTCACCCGCGACCAGCGGCGGTGGGTGTATGCCTCGGCCAAGGGCGACAACAACTACTTCGGCTTCGGCACCGACAACGACCTCGAGTACACGGCCGGGTACCCGGTCATCAACCACCGGACGTTCGGACGCGCGGTGCCCGCGACCAACGTGCACACCGGCCACGACGTCGACCTGCCGTCGGCCAAGGTGCTGGGCGGTCCCCGCGGGCGCCGGCTGGCCTTCCGCCCGTCGTCGGTGGTCAACATCTCGGCGATGAGCTTCGGCTCGCTGTCGGGTGCCGCCGTCGAGGCGCTGAACAGGGGCGCCGCGCTGGCCGGTTGCCTGCACAACACGGGGGAGGGCGGCGTCTCGCCGCACCACCGGCACGGCGGCGAGCTGGTCTACCAGATCGGGACCGCGTACTTCGGCTGCCGCGACGCCGAGGGGCGCTTCGACCTGCAGCGGCTGAAGGCGCTGGTCGCCGGCGCGCCGGTGCGGGCGCTGGAGATCAAGTTGAGCCAGGGGGCGAAGCCCGGCCTGGGCGGGGTCCTGCCCGGCGCGAAGGTGTCGGCCGAGATCGCCGAGACCCGCGGGGTGCCGGAGGGCGTGGACTGCATCAGCCCGTCACGGCACGCCGAGTTCTCCGACGTCGACAGCCTGCTCGACTGGGTGGAGCTGCTGGCGGCCGAGACGGGCCTGCCGGTCGGCATCAAGTCCGCCGTCGGCGACATGCGCTTCTGGGACGAGCTGACCGACCACATGGCCGCCGGCGGCCCATCCGGACGTCGAGGCGTCGACTTCGTGACGATCGACGGGGGCGAGGGCGGCACCGGCGCGGCGCCGCTGATCTTCACCGACTCGGTGTCGCTGCCCTTCCAGCTCGGCTTCGCCCGGGTGTACGCGACCTTCGCCCGCAAGGGGCTCGCCGAGGACGTCACGTTCATCGGCGGCGGCAAGCTCGGCCTGCCCGACAACGCGACGGTGGCGTTCGCGCTGGGCTGCGACATGGTGAACGTCGCCCGTGAGGCGATGCTGGCCATCGGCTGCATCCAGGCCCAGAAGTGCCACACCGACACCTGTCCCACCGGCGTGGCCACGCAGAACGCGTGGCTGGCCCACGGCCTCGACCCGGCGCTGAAGTCGGTGCGGGCGGCCAACTACGTGCGCACGCTCCGGCGCGACCTGCTCAAGGTGGCCGAGGCGTGCGGCGTCGAGCACCCGGGGCTGATCGACTCCGGCTCGGTCGAGGTGCTCACCGGCCGGACGGCGTCGCGGCCGCTGCACGAGGTGTACGAGTACGAGCCCGCCTGGGGGCTGCCCTCGGCGACCGACCGCGCGGAGATCGCCCGCATCATGCGCGGGGAGTCGGAGGGCGGCGGCAGCGCGCCGCCCTCCGCCACCGCGGTCGGCTGAGGGCCATAGTGGCCACGATGGCCCTCGGTGGTCGCTAGCGGCCCTTCAGGAGGTCCTCGAAGGACGTCGTCGGATCGGCGAAGGGGTCCACCGGCCGGGCGCCGGCCGGGCGGCCGGCGACCAGGTCGGCGAGCTCGCCCGCGGCCCGGTCGATGCGGCCGGCCAGCGCGCGGTCGATGCCGCCCGCCCCGGCCCAGTCCTCCGTCGCCGCGAACACGGCCGTCGGCACGGTCACCGCGCGCAGGTAGCTGAACAGCGGGCGGACGGCGTGCTCGAGGGCCAGGGAGTGCCGGGCGGTGCCGGCGGTCGCCCCGAGGAGGACGGGCTTGCCGATCAGCGCGTCCTTGTCCAGGACGTCGAAGAACGTCTTGAACAGGCCGCTGTAGGAGGCGGAGAAGATCGGCGTCACGGCGATCAGGCCGTCCGCGCCGGTCACCGTGTCCACCGCCGTCTGCAGGGGCTTGTTGGCGAAACCGGTCACGAGGTTGTCGGCCAGGTCGCGGGCGTGCTCGCGCAGCTCGACGACCTCGACCGTGGTGTCCTCGCCGCGGTCCTTGAGCGCCGCCACGGTGGCGCTCGTGAGCCGGTCGGCCAGGAGCCGGGTCGACGACGGGACGCTGAGACCGCCGCTGACGACGGCGATGTTCCTGACGTTCCCGGCCCGCGTGGTCATCGGACCTGCCCCGTCACGTCGTCGGCGCCCGCGTAGACCGTCGCGTCCTTCGCGCCACCGGCCGCGGCGACCAGCGACTCGTGCGTCGGCGCCTCGGGGACGTGGGCCGGCTTCAGCGCGGCGAACTCCTTGCGCAGCACCGGCACGACCTCCTCGCCGAGCAGGTCCAGCTGCTCGAGGACCGTCTTCAGCGGCAGGCCGGCGTGGTCGATGAGGAACAGCTGGCGCTGGTAGTCGCCGACGTAGTCGCGGAAGCCGAGGGTCCGCTCGATGACCTGCTGCGGGCTGCCGACGGTCAGCGGCGTCTGGGAGGTGAACTCCTCCAGCGACGGGCCGTGGCCGTAGACCGGGGCGACGTCGAAGTAGGGGCGGAACTCGTTGACGGCGTCCTGGCTGTTCTTGCGCATGAACACCTGCCCGCCCAGGCCGACGATGGCCTGGTCGGCGCTGCCGTGGCCGTAGTGCTCGTAGCGGCGGCGGTAGAACTCGACCATCCGCTGGGTGTGCTCCGGCGGCCAGAAGATGTGGTTGTGGAAGAACCCGTCGCCGTAGTACGCCGCCTGCTCGGCGATCTGCGGGCTGCGGATCGAGCCGTGCCAGACGAACGGCGGGACGCCGTCGAGCGGGCGCGGGGTCGAGGTGAAGCCCTGCAGCGAGGTGCGGAACTTCCCCTCCCAGTTCACGACGTCCTCGCGCCACAGCCGGCGGAGGAGCGCGTAGTTCTCGACCGCGAGCTCGATGCCGTCGCGGATGTCCTTGCCGAACCACGGGTAGACCGGCCCGGTGTTGCCGCGCCCCATCATCAGGTCGACCCGGCCGTCGGCCAGGTGCTGCAGCATCGCGTAGTCCTCGGCGATCTTCACCGGGTCGTTGGTGGTGATCAGCGTCGTGGACGTCGAGAGCTGGAGCTTCGTGGTGTTCGCCGCGATCCACGCCAGCGTCGTGGTGGGGGAGGAGGAGAAGAAGGGCGGGTTGTGGTGCTCGCCGAGGGCGAAGACGTCGAGCCCGACCTCCTCGGCCTTCCGGGCGATGGTCAGGACCGCCTTGATCCGCTCGGCCTCGGTCGGGGTGCGACCGGTGGTCGGGTCCTGCGTGATGTCGCTGACCGTGAAGATGCCGAACTGCATGTCGGTTCCCATCGCTAGTTGAGAGTGCAACTACCGCCCCGCACAACAGGAGCACCCCCGGATCTATGCCCGCCGTCCCATCCCACCACCCCGGACCGGGGACGGGCCGGACCCGGGGTCCCGGGTAGCGGAACGTGACCGTCCTGGCACGGTCAGCCGAACTACGCCGGTGCCACTCTCACGGTCCGGTCACGGCGCCGGGCCGTCGGCGCCCGCGTCTGGCACTGTCCGGCCTGTCAGCAGTGGCAGCAGGGGGAGATCGATGACCGTGGCCGACGGCGGGAACAACGGGCGCGCGACCGGCATGAGTCAGGGTGGGCCGAACGTGCGCGGTGACTTCGACGAGCTGCTGGACCACCGGCCGGTCTTCCGGGTCCGGCTGCACGGCTACGACCGCCTCGAGGTCGACAACTACACGGCGTGGGCGGAGAGCGAGCTCGTCGCCGTCCGCCGCCAGGTCGACCACCTGCTCAGCCGGTTCGGTGAGACCTCCGCGGAGCTGGAGATCTCCCGGCGGCTGCTCGCCGACGCCCCGCCCGGCCGGGAGGCCTTCCCCGTCTCGCAGCGCGTGCAGGAGATGCTCCGCCTGGCCGAGGAGGAGGCGGCGGCGCTCACCGAGGCCGGCGCGCGCGAGGCCGAGCGCATCGTCGCGGAGGCGCGCACGGAGGCCGACGCCCGCCTGCGCAAGGCCCACCAGATCAAGGAGATGGCGGTCGACGCCGCCGACGAGCTGCTCGAGCAGGCGCGCCGGGACCGCGCGGCGGCCGCCGCGCAGATCGAGCGCGCCGGGGCGGAGGCTGCGGAGATCCTCCGCACGGCCGCCGTCGAGCGCGACCGGCTCGACGCCCTCGCCGCGCAGGAGCGGGAGCGGGCCGACGCCGCCGCGACCGCGCACCGTGCCTCGGTGCAGGCGGAGGTCGACGACCTGCGCCACCAGCGCGACCAGGCGCGGCAGTCCCTGCGCGGGCTCACCGACCGCATCAGCGAGGCGCTCAAGGCGGTCGCCGACATGGTGCCCGAGGACCAGCCGCGCACCCACGTGGTGCAGGGCAACGTGGCCGTCGAGCAGGTGGCGCCCGAGCAGCGGGACGAGAACAACGTCGTCGTGATGATGGGCCGCCCCGCGCCCGTGCCGCACTGAGCCCGCCGCCCGGCGTCCACCGGACCGCACCCCTGGTGAGAAGCTAGGGCTGCGCCGTGACCAGGCCGGACCGAGGGAGGCAGCGATGAGCGACGTCTGCGAGGCCGTACGCGTCGAGGGCGGGATCGTCGTCGGGCACGACGGCTCCAAGAGCGCGCAGGAGGCGCTGGTCTGGGCCGGGCGCCTCGCCTGCCGGGCCGACCTCGACCTCCACGTGGTCCGCGCCTGGGCGATGATGACCGCGCCGCAGCCCAGCACCTGGACGCCGGGGTACGTGCCGCCGCTGCCGGAGTGGGAGAAGGCGGTGCTCGACGAGCTGTCCGCGCACGTCAAGGCGGCGGGGCTCGACCCGTCCGTGCGGGTCACCTGCCACGCGGTGCACAAGGCGCCGGCACAGGGGCTCATGACCGCGGCCGAGGGGGCGAACCTGCTCGTCATGGGCGCCCGCGGGCGCGGCGGCTTCCGCGGGTTGCTCCTCGGCTCCGTCAGCGACCAGCTGGTGCACCACGCCCCCTGCCCGGTGACCGTCGTCCGGACCGGGGTCACCGGCCGGGAGATCGAGGCGCCGTCGGGCAGCGTCGTCCCCGCCGGGTGAGCGCCCCGGAGGGATTCGCCGGCGTCCGGCTCTTCCCCGTCGGGGGGCACGGGCCCGAGGACGTGGTGGTCGACCACGAGGGGCGCGTGCTCACCGGTGTCGACGACGGCCGGGTGCTCCGCCTCGACCCATCCGACGGCACCGTCGCCACGGTGGCCCGGGTGCCCGGCCGCCCGCTGGGGCTGGAGCTGCTCGGCACCGGCGAGGTGCTCGTCTGCGCCTCCGACGCCGGGCTGCTCGCCGTCGCGCCCGGGAGCGGCGCCGTCCGGACGCTCGTCGACCGCGTGGGCGGCCGGCCGCTCTGCGCGGTCAACAACGCCGCGGTCGCGCCCGACGGCACCATCTGGTTCACCGACTCCTCGACCCGCTTCCCCATCCCGCGCTGGCGCGAGGACCTGCTGTGGCGCACGCGCAGCGGCCGGCTGTTCCGGCGGGACCCCTCCGGTGAGGTCACCGAGGTGCTCGGCGGGCTCGAGTTCGCGAACGGGGTGGCGCTGGCCTCCGACGGCTCGTACGTCGCCGTGGCGGAGACCGGTGCCCGCCGGATCCGGCGGGTGTGGCTGACCGGGGCGCGGGCCGGCTGCAGCGACGTGCTGGCCGACGACCTCTGGGGCTACCCGGACAACATCGCGCTGGGCTCCGACGGCCTGATCTGGGTGGCCCTGGCCAGCCGGCGCGTGCCGGCGCTCGACGTCATCCAGCGCCTGCCCCTCCCGCTCCGCGCGGCGGTCGGGCGGGTGCCGGAGCGGTGGCAGCCCTCGGCCCACCCCGCGGTGGGCGCCGTGGGTCTCGGCCTCGACGGCCGCGTCGTGCGCGAGCGCACCGGCACCGTCGACGGGTTCAGCATGCTCACCGGCGTCCGGGAGGCCGGCGGGACGGTGTGGCTCGGCAGCCTGACCGGCGAGACGCTGGCCGCCGTCCCCCGCTGACACGGGCCCTCCTGACCATCACGGGTCAGCCGGTGGGGGCGGTCCCGTAGATCGTCCGGAGCCACACCTCGAGCAGCACCTCGACGACGGCGGACTCGGCGACCGCGGGCCCGTCGCCGCTGAACGTGGCGTACAGGGCGCGCTCGTTCATCGAGGTCAGCAGGACGGCGAGGTCGCGCGCGGGCGGCCCGGGCGGTGCCGCGCCGCGCGCCCGCTCGGCCTCGATCGCGTCGGCGCACCGCAGGGCCCACTGGTCGAACACCCGCGCCCACAGCTCGCGGATCTCCGCGTTGGTCGAGCGGGCCTCCGCCCACGCGAGGGTGAGCGCACGGTGCGCGCGGAACGTCTCGAAGTACGTCGTGATCGCCAGTCGCCAGCCCTCCCGCGGCCCGGCGCCCGGGAGCAGGGACGCGTCGAGGGTGGCGGCGTCGGCCTCGGCGACCACGCGGTCGAGCAGCGTGAGCAGCACGGCGTCCTTGGACGCGAAGTAGAAGTAGAAGGTCGGCCGCGAGATGCCGGCGCCCCGGGCCAGGTCGTCGACGGAGATCGCGCTGAGCGGCTTCTCCGCCAGCAGCCGTTCGGCGGTGGCGAGGATGGCGAGCTCGCGGTCGTCGCCCGACGGGCGCGCGGTACGGCGTCCGCGGGGGGGCGGCTCGCCCAGGGGCCCGCTCAACGGCACAGCCATGTCCGGAGGATACCGCGCGCAGGCCGTTTCTCAACACCCTGTTGACTCGTTCGACAGGGCGTCGATAACGTCGGTGCCGCAGGGTTCAGCGCCGACCCCTCGCCGGCGGCGGCCGGCCCGGACGCAGGAGACATGCATGGCCCCGGAGCACCTCGAGCAGCCCACCGAGCACGTCGACGTCCTGATCGTCGGAGCCGGCCTGTCCGGGATCGGCGCCGCCTGCCACCTCCAGGAGGAGTGCCCGGGCAGGTCCTACGCGATCCTCGAGTCCCGGGGCGCCATCGGTGGCACCTGGGACCTCTTCCGCTACCCGGGCATCCGGTCGGACTCCGACATGTTCACCCTCGGCTACGCCTTCCGGCCGTGGAAGGACTCCAAGGCGATCGCCGACGGAGAGGCGATCCGCACCTACATCCAGGACACCGCCCGCGAGTACGGCGTCGACTCGAAGATCCGCTTCCACCACCAGGTGCTCTCGGCCGACTGGTCGGCCGCCGACGCGCGCTGGACGGTCACCGCCCGGCGGACCGACAGCGGGAACACGGTCCGGCTCACCTGCTCGTGGCTGCAGGTCTGCTCCGGCTACTACCGCTACGACGAGGGCTTCCGCCCGACGTTCGAGGGCGAGGAGCGGTTCACCGGCGAGATCATCCACCCGCAGCACTGGCCCGAGGACTTCGACGGGACCGGCAAGCGCATCGTCGTCATCGGCAGCGGGGCCACCGCCGTCACCCTGGTGCCCAACCTGGCCGGGGACGCCGAGCACGTGACGATGCTGCAGCGGACGCCCAGCTACATCATGGCGCTCCCGGGCCGCGACCCCCTGGCCACGTTCCTGCGCAACAAGCTGCCGGTGAAGGTCGCCTATCCGATCGTCCGGTGGAAGAACGTCCTGATGTCGACGGCGTTCTACCAGTTCAGCCAGCGCTTCCCGTCGGCCGCGAAGAAGCTGCTGCGCCGGCTCACGCAGAAGCAGCTGCCGGGTGTCGACGTCGACACGCACTTCAACCCGCCGTACAACCCCTGGGACCAGCGGTTGTGCCTGGTGCCCGACGGCGACCTGTTCCGCGCGCTGCGCCGCGGCCAGGCGTCCATCGCCACCGGCCGGATCGCCGCCTTCACCGAGAAGGGCATCCAGCTGGAGTCCGGCGAGCACCTCGACGCCGACGTGATCGTCACGGCGACCGGGCTCAACCTGCTCCCGATGGGCGGCATGACGCTGAGCCTCGACGGCGAGCGGGTCGACGTCTCGAAGACCGTCTCGTACAAGGGGATGATGCTCTCGGGCGTCCCCAACTTCACGATGGTCATCGGCTACACGAACGCCTCGTGGACGCTCAAGGCGGACCTGGTCAACCGCTACGTCTGCCGGCTGCTCAACCACCTCGACGCCGAGGGCTACGTCTCCGCCACGCCGGTCGCGCCACCCGAGGGCGCCGACCAGCCGTTCCTCGACCTGTCGTCGGGGTACGTGCAGCGCAGCCTGGCAGACCTCCCCAAGCAGGGGCGGCGCAAGCCGTGGCGGCTGCACCAGAACTACATCCGCGACGTCCAGCTCATGCGGCGGGGCTCGCTCGAGGACGAGGGCATGACGTTCCAGCGCGTGCCCGCCACGACGACGGAGAAGGCGGTCGCCTGATGGGTCCCTACCAGTTCGCCGGCGGCACCGCGGTCGTCACCGGCGCCGCCAGCGGCATCGGCGAGGCGCTCGCGGCCCAGCTCGCGGCCCGCGGCAGCCACCTCGTGCTCGTCGACCGGGACAAGGACCGGCTGGGCGACGTCGCCGACCGGACCCGGGCCGCCCACCCGGGCCTGACCGTCACGACGCACGTCGCGGACCTGTCCGACGACGCGCAGACCGACGCCCTGGCCGCGACGCTCGCCGCCGAGCACCCGGAGACCACGCTGCTGGTCAACAACGCCGGCGTCGCGCTCGGCGGCCGCTTCGACCAGGTGACCCTCGAGGAGTTCGACTGGGTCATGGCGGTCAATTTCCGGGCCGTCGTGCGGCTCACCCACGCCCTGCTCCCGGTGCTCAAGGCGCACCCCGGAGCGCACCTGGTCAACGTCTCCAGCGTCTTCGGCATCTTCGCCCCCGCCGGGCAGGCCGCCTACTCGGCCAGCAAGTTCGCCGTCCGCGGCTTCTCCGAGGCCGTGCGGCACGAGCTGGCGGAGGACGAGGTCGGCGTCACCGTCGTGCACCCCGGGGGCATCAAGACCCGCATCGCCGAGAGCGCGCGCACCGGGTCCGGCGTCTCGATCGAGGAGTACGAGGCCGGCCGCAAGCAGTTCGCCAAGCTCCTGCGCATGCCGCCCGAGAAGGCCGCCGCGCAGATCGTCGAGGCGATCGAGGAGCGCCGGCCGCGGCTGCTCATCGGCTGGAGCGCCAAGGTCCCGGACGTGCTCGTCCGCCTGACGCCCGGTAGCTACTGGAAGCTGATCGCGCGCCGGGCGGCGCCCGCGAAGCCGCCGGCCGCCTGAAATCCGGTTGTGCCGGGCGGTAGAACCGGGAGGTGACCTCCCGCCTCGTCGAGCTCGGCCCGGACGACGCCCTCTTCGCCGACTGGTGCGCCGTCTGGGCCGCGGCCTCGCTGGCCGAGCGCCCCGACGAACCGCCCCGCCCCGCGGCCGACCACGTCGCGATCGGCCGTGAGCTGCTCACCGCGGGCGGCTCGCGCACCGGCACGCACTGCGCCGCCGTCGTCGACGGCGCGGTCGCCGGTGCGCTGCGGCTGATCCTGCCCGAGCGCGACAACACGTCGGTCGCGATCCTCGACCTCGCCGTCCACCCCGCCCACCGGCGCCGCGGCATCGGCAGCGCCCTGCTCGCCGAGGCGCTGGCCCTCGCGGCGGCGCACAGCCGCACGGTGGCCATCGCCGACGTCGACGAGCCGGTGCCGGACAACCCCGGCCGCGCGTTCGCCGAGCGGCACGGGTGGTCCTGCGACCTGCTGGAGACCCGGCGCGACCTCGACCTGCCGGTGCCCGAGGGCCGCCTCGCCGCGCTGGAGGAGGACGCGACGGCAGCGGGCGCGGGCTACGAGGTCGTCACCTGGCGGGACCGCACTCCCGACGCGCTGCTCGAGGACCGCGCCCTGCTCGCCCGGCGGATGACGACGGACGCACCGCAGGGCGACCTGCCCGTCGAGGAGGAGGACTGGGACGGCGCCCGCATCCGGGAGGTCGAGGCCGTGTCCCTGGCCCGCGGCCGGACGGTGGTCTCTGCTGGCGCCGTCCACGACGGCCGCCTGGTCGGCTACACCGATCTGCAGATCCCGCTGTCGGTGCCGGTCCGGGCACAGCAGGCGGGCACGCTCGTCCTGCGCGAGCACCGCGGCCACCGGCTGGGCGCCCGCATGAAGGTGGCGGTGCTGCGGGAGCTGGCGGCCTCCTTCCCGTCGGTGCGCCGGATCAGCACCTACAACTCCGAGGGCAACCGGCCCATGGTGGCGGTGAACGAGGCGCTGGGCTTCCGGCCGGCCGGGCAGTTCTCCGCCTGGTCCACGCGGGTGCCGGGGGTCTGAGGCGTCCGGTTGACTGGAGGCGTGCCGTCCGACCGCGCCGTCCCCGCCCAGTTCGTCCGCGACCACACCCGGCCGGAGCGGCCCTCGCTCGTCCCCGAGGTGATCCTGCACGTCGCCGCGGACGTCGTCGCGCTGTGGGAGGCGATCGAGACCGAGCGGGGCGTGGCGCCCACCGACCCGCCCTTCTGGGCCGCCGCCTGGCCCGGCGGCCAGGCCCTCGCCCGGCACGTCCTCGACCAGCCGGGCGTCGTCGCCGGCCGGTCGGTGCTGGACCTGGGCGCCGGCAGCGGGCTCGTCGCGATCGCCGCCGCGCTGGCCGGCGCCGCGCAGGTCAGCGCCAGCGACATCGACCCGTTCTCGCACGCGGCGGTCGCCGTGAACGCCGAGGCCAACGGGGTGCCACCGATCGCCGTGCTCGGCGACGTCCTGGGCGAGGACCCGCCGGTCGTCGACGTCGTCCTGGCCGGCGACGTCTGCTACGACCGCGTGATGAGCGAGCGCGTCCTGCCGTGGCTGGAGGCTGCCCGCGCGCGGGGCGCGGAGGTGTTCCTGGGCGACCCCGGTCGGCCATACGTGCCGGTCGACCGCCTGCAGCGGTTGGCGATGTTCGACGTCCCGGACACCGAAGGACCACAGGTTCGGCGGACGACGGTCTGGAGACTGCCGTGACGGGTGGGGCGAGAAGCATCACGTCGCCGATTTCGGATCCGGCGTTGTCACGACTCGATAACGGCGGCTACGTTGGCTGGGTCCGGCCGGTTGTTCCTGCCCCACCGGGGGAGGCCGCGCCGGGCGCCGCCGAGTCGCCCACCACACGGGCGAGCCGGGGACCCACCGCAGTACTGGGGTGAATCCTGCTCCGAGCCCAGGCTCGGGGTGGGTAGGGCTGCTTCCCGCCCGAATCCGTCAGCTAACTCGGTAGGCGGCCACGGAAGAGACCGAAGAAACGGAGAGCAGCAGCACGGCCCGCCCTCGGGCAGACCTTGCACGCAGCAGCCGATCCGGACCGTCGCGCGGGAGACCCCTGCGCTGATGCGGTCCGCCG
The DNA here is from genome assembly GCF_054050495.1 of Blastococcus sp. SYSU D00922. Taxonomy (NCBI): domain Bacteria; kingdom Bacillati; phylum Actinomycetota; class Actinomycetes; order Geodermatophilales; family Geodermatophilaceae; genus Blastococcus; species Blastococcus sp. SYSU D00922. Next base: position 33,355 of record NZ_JBJGZL010000017.1, on the reverse strand, counting down.
GGCGACCGCCCGCCGCGCTGCCCGTCGCCACACAGCAGTGGATCGCCCGCGCCCTCTGAGCGCGGGCCGTACCGCTGCGCCGTCATCCGGAGCACACGCACCCCATGAACATCCGCACCACCCTGTCCTCGTCCGCCGCCGCCCTCCGCGCGCGCGGCACCCGGCTGCCCGCGAAGGGCCGCCGTCCCGCCCTGTACCTCTCGACCGCCGCCGCGGGCGCGCTGATCGTCGGCGTCGTCACCGCCGGCGGGCCGCCCGCCCAGGCCGACGCCGCGCAGCCCCAGTCGGTCAGCGTCGCCGAGCAGCTCGGCGTCAGCGCCCAGACCCCGCAGAAGCTGCAGGGCGACGTCGTCGGCTCGCTCGAGCAGCTGGCCGCCAGCCGCGCCGAGCGGGACGCCGAGCAGGCCACCGCCAAGGCCGCCCAGGACGCCGCCGTCCAGGCCGAGCTCGACCGCATCGCCGCCGAGCAGGCCGCCGCCAAGGCCGCCGCCGAGGAGGCCGCCCGCGCCGAGGCCGCCCGTGCCGCCGAGGCCGAGGCCGCCGCCGCGCGCCCCGGCCAGGGCACCAACGCCGCCGTTGCTCCCGCCGGCTCCTACAAGGAGTACGCGATGAGCAAGGTCGGCAGCGCCGGCGAGTTCAGCTGCCTCGAGAGCCTCTGGGGCAAGGAGAGCGGCTGGAACCCGAACGCGCAGAACCCGAGCAGCACTGCGTACGGGATCGCCCAGTTCCTCGACTCCACCTGGGCCGGCACCGGCATCGCCAAGACGTCGGACGGCTACCGCCAGATCGACGCGGGCCTCATCTACATCGAGAAGGCCTACGGCTCGCCGTGCGGCGCGTGGGCCAAGTCGCAGTCCAGCGGCTGGTACTGATCCGCTGATCCCCGCTTCTCGAGTGTTGCTCCCGCTCCCGGGGTGCTGCAGGACCCCTGGAGCACGCAGAACACTCGAGAAGCGGGGTAGCAGGTCGTCGTGGCCGTGCACATCGGGACGTCGGGGTGGAGCTACGACCACTGGGACGGCGTCCTGTACCCGCCGGGGACGCCGTCCCGTGACCGGCTGGCGCACTACGTGCGCCGGTTCGGCACCGTCGAGTTGAACGCCAGCTTCTACCGGTGGCCGCGCGACGCCGGCTTCGCGAGCTGGCGTCGCCGGCTGCCGCCGGGCTTCCAGCTCTCGGTCAAGGCGCCCCGCGGGCTCACCCACGCCAAGCGGCTCTACGGGCCGGAGCCCTGGCTGCCGCGGCTGACCTCCGCCTGGCACGAGCTCGGCGACCGCCGCGCGGTCCTCCTGCTCCAGCTGCACCCCGCCCACCAGCGCGACGACGCCCGGCTGGCCTACGTCCTCGAGCGGCTGCCCGCCTGGATGCGGGTGGCGGTCGAGTTCCGGCACCCCAGCTGGCACGACGACGCGGTGTTCGCGCTCCTGGAGCGGCACGGCGCCGCCTACTGCGTCATGAGCGGCGCGCAGCTGCCCTGCGTCCTGCGCGCGACCGCGCCGTTCGTCTACGTCCGCATGCACGGGCCCGATCCGGCGCACCTCTACGCCGGGTCCTACGGCGAGGACGACCTCCGCTGGTGGGCCGACCGGGTGGGGGAGTGGGCCGCCTCCGGTCGCGACGTGTACGTCTACTTCAACAACGACGGGTACGGGCACGCGGTCCGCAACGCCGAGCGGCTCCGCGACCTCCTCGGCTGACTCACCCCTCGAGGAGGCCGGCCCGCTGCTTCGCGGTGAGTGCGGTGCGCACGGCCGCGTCCACGGTGCGGGCGAACACCGGGTCGCTCGCGTCGCGGGCCAGGATGGCGTCGATCATCTCGGGCACCAGCTCCGGGTCGACGGTGAGCACGAGGGTGCCGCCGGCGGCGATGAACCGCACCGCGCGGTCGCCCGGGGGCACCGCGCTGACCGCCTCCGCGTTGCCCAGGTCGTCGGAGATGACCACGCCGTCGAAGCCCAGGCGCCCGCGCAGCAGACCCATGAGGACCACGGACGAGAAGGCCGCCTGGTCGTCGGGGTCGATCTGGGCGTAGGTCGCCGACGACACCATGACGAACGGTGAGGCGGCCGAGGCCGCGAGCTGGCCGAACAGCGCCACCTGCGGGTCGTCGGCGGTCGTGACGGTGTCGGTCACGTCCGCGGAGGTGTCGGTGTTGGCCTGCACCCGCCCGAGGCCGGGGAAGTGCTTGAGGGTGGCGGTGACGCCGGCGCCGCCCAGCCCCTCGACGACGGTGCCGGCCGCGGCCGCCACCGCCTCGGGCGTGCTGCCGTACTGGCGGTCGTAGTAGCCGATCGGCTCGTTGGCCTGCTCGTTGCCCGGCGGGACGACGTCTGCGACGGGGGCGAGGTCGAGGTTCACCCCGGCGCTGCTCAGCGCCGCCCCCATGCCCTGGGCGAGCGCCGCGAGGTCGGCCGGGGGCATCGACCCCTGCTGGAGCGCCGACGGCAGGCGCTCGAAGCCGGGGCCGCGGAGGGTCTGCACGTCGCCGCCCTCCTGGTCGGCGGCCACCCACAGCCCCGGACCGGGGGCCGCGGCCTGCCAGCGCTGGCTCACCTGCGCCAGCTCCTCCGCGGCGGCCGTGGACCGGCCGGCCATGAAGAGCCCGCCCACGCCGCTCTCCGCCACCGCGTCCCCGCTGCCGAGGTCGTCCAGCGGCACGCCGGCGACGAACAGCTGGGCGACCTGCGCCCGACGGTCGAGCCCCGCCAGCGCGACCTCGACCGGGTCCGCCGGCGTGGTCGAGGCCGTCGTGGGGGAGCTGGACGACGTCTGCGCCCGGGGACCGGTGGGCGCGTCCGACCCGCACGCGGTCGCCAGGAGGGACAGGGCGAGCACGACGACGGGGACGGACACGCGGTGTCCGGCGGTGAGCATGGAAGTCCTCCCGGGAGGGCAGGGCGACGCTGCGGTGGTCCTCGCATCGTCGCCGCTGAGCGGGCCGCGGGGCACCCGCGACACCCCGGTGCCGGCCGCTCGCCGTCGTCCGGCCCGGGTAATACGGTCGGGTCATGGCCGGTGAGCAGGAGAGACCAGAGCCCCAGACGGCGACCGGCAAGCTGGTCGGGCGGTCGATCGACGAGTTCGTCAACCAGCTGCGCGGCTTCACCGACCGCGCCCGCTCGGTCGCCGGCGCCGTCCCGGCGCGGCTGCACCTGCCCGCGCTGCCCTCGCCCCCGGGGGCGATGAGCGCTGCGCAGGTGAGCGCGATCGCGCAGACGGTGCGGGCGCAGCGGGAGTCGATCTCCGCCATCCGCTCGCAGCTGGAGGCGTTCGACCAGCAGCTGGCGGTCTTCGAGCGGATCCTCGACCCCCTGGTCGAGTGGAGCGCGACCTGGGCCCAGCTGGAGAAGGCGGTCGGCGACTTCGTGCGGCCGGCTCCCGACGGCAGGCAGCCCGAGGCCTAGAGCCCCTCGTCGGTGTCGTCGCGGTGCCGGCGGCGCAGCAGCCCGGTCACCGACCCCACACGGTCCTGAGCCACCCGCAGCCCGTGGATCAGCGGGACCAGGTCCTCCTGGATGCGGCGCAGCGTGTCCGGGACGGTGTCGACCACCGGGTCGTCGAGCACCCGGCCCACCCGCTCGATGCCCGGCTTCAGGGCCCGCACCGGCTCCTCGAGCTCGTCGACGAGGTCCTCCAGGCGCTCGGCGATCCGCTGGGCGGAGGCGATCGTCGCGTGCGCCATCGTGGTGGCCTCGGTCAGCTCCTTGACCGTCCCGTTGAGATCGCTCAGCGTGCGGGGGAGCTGGGCCAGCGCCTCCGTCTGGGTCTGCAGGAGGCTCATGAGCTCGGTCAGCCCGGGGATGCGGGGCATTCCGAGCCCGCGGAAGGGATCCACGTCAGCAACCGTCGGCGAGGAGGCGGCGCGCCGCAACCGCAGTCGGCGCCGGCGTCCCAGGCGGCCCAGCGGCCGGTGCTTCGACCACTGGACCTGGGCCCTCGGGACTGCCGGCGGTCCCGTGGACCGTGCCCCGGCTATGCCCCCGTGGTGGCGCGGTCACGCGCGGCCCACCCGGCGCCTCAGAGCCCGCCGAGCGCGCCGGTGCGCACGAACTGGTCGGCGATGTCCCGCACCTTGGTGTTGGTCTCCATCGACACCCGGGTCAGCGCCTGGAAGGCCTGGTCGGCGGTGAGCCGGTAGCGCTCCATCAGGATGCCCTTGGCCTGGTCGATCACGGCCCGGGAGTCCAGCGCCGCCGCGAGGTGCTCGGCCCGATGCACGGCGCTCGCGTACAGGTACATGTTCGAGACCGGGACGACGGCGTAGTCGGCGAAGCGCGAGACCAGGTCCCGCGTGCGCCGGTCGGAGACGGTGAAGTGGCGGGCGTAGACGTTCATCGCCCCGCAGACCTTCTCCCGGGTCGGCAGCGGGAACGAGAGCACGCTGCCGCACCCTGCTGCCGCGGCCGTGCGGGCGAACTCCGGCCACGTGTCGTCCGACCGGGTGTCGACGATCTCGGCCGTCCGGCCGGTCGACGCGGCCGACAGGCACGGGCCCGCCCCTCGCCGGTACTGGGTCTCGTCCAGAGTCTGCGCGAGGTCCCCGGTGGCCGCGACGGTGGTCGGGCGGTTGTCGCCGAGGATCGTGAGGGAGATGACCGGCTCGCCGGGCAGGACGCCGGCGGCCAGGGCCGTGACCCGCTGGAGGACCGACTCCAGCGAGTGCTCGGCGAAGGAGAGCAGGCCGAGCTCGTCGAAAGCCGGCTGGGCGACGGGGTCGCCGTCAGGGGGATTCACTGCTGCGCTCCGTGTGGGTGGCACCGGACCATGCCGCCGGCGGTGGACGACGCCGCCCCGGGTGTTCCAGGGCGTGTCGAACGGCGGGACAGCTGTCCCGCCCGCGAGCCGGCTGTTAGACGCGCTTGCCTGCAGCATAGCCAGCGACGACGTCGCCGACGGCCAGCGGCCGGGGCGCCGTGTCGTCCGCGGGACGGGTCAGCGCCAGGTCGTGATGCGGACCGACGTGCCGTTGCCGGTGGACCGGACCTGCACGAGGTCGCAGAGCTGGTTCACCAGGAAGACCCCCCGGCCGCCGTCCTGGTCGACCGGGGGCAGGCGCCGGCCGGTCAGCGGGTCGGCCAGGTGCCCCTGGTCGCTGAACTCCACGACCGCCGCGCTGGGGGTGGCCCACATGGCGACGGTCCCGGTGCCCGGGCCGTGGCAGACGCTGTTGGTCGCCAGCTCCGAGGCGGCGAGCTCGAGGATCTCGACCTTCTCCGCCGGCAGGCCGGTGCTCCGGGCGAACTGGGCGACGGTCCGGCGGGTGGCGGGGATGTCCGCGGCCCCGTAGCTGCCGCGGAGGACGGCGTCGGTCGGGACGGGCAGCGCGGCACCGAAGATCCCCGTCACGTCGTCGGGGGCGTACTCCGGGCTGGGGCGGCGGCCGGCGGACGTCCCCGCCGTCGGGTGGCTGCGCACCGCGGCCCGGACGACGGCCCGGGGGAGGTGCGTCTCGTCGTAGGGGCAGAGCAGGCGCCACGGCACGCCGCCGTCGAAGGCGGAGTTGAGCAGCAGCTCGTGCAGCCGGCACTCCAGGAACTCCGCCTCGCGCCGCCCGACGAAGGCCGGCTCACCCACGCCGCGGAGCCGGCGGCCGGCTGCGGTCTGCTCCTGGAGCAGCCGGTCCCAGACGCCGATGATCCGGCCGGGGTTGCCGCCCACCTCGGCCATGTCGAGGAAGCCCACCGCGGCGGCGTCGTCGCCCAGGGCGTCGCGCAGCTGGTCCAACCGTCCGCGGGGCTCGGCGACGACCACCGCCTCGTCGTCCTCCAGCCCCTCCCGCACGAACGGGAGGAGGCCGGCCAGGAAGTCCTCGTCGTCGCGGTAGAAGAGAGCCTCGTGCTCGAAGGACGCGTGCTCGACCGCGGCCTGCGGCCGCCCGAGGACGGCGGTCACGCTGCGGCGCTGAAGGTGACCGGGGCGAGGTCGGCGAGACCCAGCACCCCCCACATCCGCCGCACCAGGTGGGAGGCCCCGCGCACCTCGAGCGGCTGCCGGTTGTCGGCCAGGTCGCGGGCCCACCGGGCGATCACCCGGGAGGCGGCGACGTCCATGAAGTCCACGCCCGCCAGCTCCAGCACCGCGCCACCGGCCTCGACCGGCGAGGACGCGAGCACGCGGGCCAGCCGGTCGGCGCTGAAGGTGTCGACGCTGCCGCTCAGCACGATGCGCGGCCCGTCGAAGAAGACCTGGAAGGGCGGCGCGGCGGGGGCGTGCACGAGGGGGTGCACCGAGGCGACGTCGGTCAGCGCCTCGGCGGAGAGCCGGCTGCTGTAGGCGCACATGGCCGTGAAGCCCGACTGCTGGGCGATGAACTCGTCGGCCACGTGCTCCCACTCGACGAGCGAGGCCCGGCGGTCGGCGTCCTCAGCCAGCGGGCTCACCTCCGCGACCACCCGCAGCCCGGTGTAACCGTCGGCGATGGCCTGGCGCGTGGCGTCGTCGTAGAAGGTGCGTTGGCTGCCCGGGGCGAACTTGCCGGCCGCCTCGTAGGCCTCGGCGGTGGTGAGCGTGCGCAGGGCGCCGTCGGCGGCGAGCGCGGCGGCGTCGCCGAAGCCGTCGGCCGGGGTGCCGATGCTGTCGATGACGCGGTTGCCGATGACCAGGACCCGCTCCCGGCGCTCGAGGCCACCGGCGAGGAAACGCCGCACGGCGCGGTCGAACGCCTGGTCGTCCTCGTCGTAGACCCAGCAGATGTGGTCGGACGCGCCTGCTCGGGGGACCTCGGTCACTTCTCCGTGGGGGCGCACCCACCCAAGGTAGGCCCCCGGGCCCGTGGAGGACAGGGGTCACGGCAAGGTCACAGCGCTGGTCAGAGGGCGCGGAGGATGTCCTCCACCCGCTCCCGCGCGTCACCGAAGAGCATCCTGCTGTTCTCGCGGAAGAACAGCGGGTTCTGCACCCCGGCGTAGCCGGTGCTCATCGACCGCTTGAAGACGACGACCCGCTCGGCCTCCCACACCCGGAGCACGGGCATGCCCGCGATGGGGCTGCCCGGGTCCTCGGTCGCGGCCGGGTTGACGGTGTCGTTGGCGCCGATGACGAGGACGACGTCGGTGCCGGCGAAGTCGTCGTTGATCTCGTCCATCTCCAGGACGACGTCGTAGGGCACCTTCGCCTCGGCCAGCAGCACGTTCATGTGTCCGGGGAGCCGGCCGGCGACCGGGTGGATGCCGAACCGGACGTCCACGCCCTTGTCCCGGAGCTTGCGGGTGAGCTCGGCGACCGCACCCTGCGCCTGGGCGACTGCCATGCCGTAGCCGGGCGTGATGATCACCGACGAGGCGTCGCGCAGCAGCTCGGCGGTGTCCTCGGCGCTGACCTCGGTGTGCTCGCCGTAGTCGCGGTCCTCCGAGACGCTGCCCTCGTTGCCGAAGCCGCCGGCGATGACCGAGATGAACGAGCGGTTCATGGCCTTGCACATGATGTAGGAGAGGTAGGCACCGGAGGAGCCCACGAGCGCGCCGGTCACGATCAGCAGGTCGTTGCCCAGGAGGAAGCCGCTGGCCGCCGCCGCCCAGCCGGAGTAGCTGTTGAGCATCGAGACGACGACGGGCATGTCGCCGCCGCCGATGGAGGCGACCAGGTGCCAGCCCAGGGCCAGCGCCACGAGCGTGACCGCCGACAGCACCACGAGGTTGGGCTCGACCACGAACACGACGGTCAGGACGGCGAAGACGACCAGCGCACCGAGGTTGAGGGCGTTGTGCGCCGGCAGCATCAGCGGGTTGCTCTTGATCCGCCCCGACAGCTTCAGGAACGCCACGATCGACCCGGTGAAGGTGACGGCGCCGATGAAGACACCGATCACCACCTCGGCGGAGTGGATGCCGAGCAGGTTCGACGCGACCTCGGTCTGCTCGTCTGCGTCCGCCTCCACCGAGAGGTAGCCGTTCCAGCCGACGAGCACGGCGGCCAGACCCACGAAGCTGTGCAGGATCGCGATCAGCTCGGGCATGCCGGTCATCTCGACCCGGGCGGCCCGCCAGAGGCCGATGGCGGCACCGACGACCATGGCGACGACCAGCAGGGCGATGCCCACGCCCGAGGCGCTGCGCGTGGCCAGGCCGATCGTGGCGGCCAGCGCGATCGCCATGCCGGCGATGCCGAAGGCGTTGCCGGCCTTGGCCGTCTCGTGCTTGGACAGGCCGGCCAGGCTGAGGATGAACAGCAGCGCGGCGACGATGTAGGCGGCCGACGCGGCCGAGGTCGCGGTCATCGGGTGAACATCCCCAGCATCCGGCGGGTGACGGCGAAGCCGCCGAAGACGTTGATGCTGGCGACCAGGATCGCGACGAAGGCCAGCACGGTCACCACCGCGTCGTCGTGGCCGATCTGCAGCAGCGCGCCGACCACGATGATCCCGCTGATCGCGTTGGTCACCGACATCAGCGGCGTGTGCAGGGCGTGGTGCACGTGCCCGATGACGTAGAAGCCGACGACGACGGCCAGGGCGAAGACGGTGAAGTGCTGGATCAGCTCGTTCGGCGACAACGCGGTGATGAGGAACAGCACGGCCGCACCCAGGCCGACCAGCGCGAACCGCCGGCTCGGCGACGGTGGCTCGGGTGGCGGCGCCGGCTCGGCCGGCGTCGCGGGAGCGGGCGCCGGCGCGGCGGAGACCTGCACCGGGGGCGGCGGCCACGTCTTCTCGCCCGCCCGCACCACGGTGATGGCCCGCTGGACCACGTCGTCGAAGTCGAGGACCAGCTGCCCGTCCTTGCCCGGCGTCAGGAGGGTCAGCAGGCTGACCAGGTTCTGGCCGTAGAGCTGCGAGGCCTGGGCGGGGAGCCGGCCGGGCAGGTCCGTGTAGCCGATGATCGAGACCCCGTTGTCCGTCACCACGATCTCGTCCGGGACGGAGCCGGCCACGTTGCCGCCCTGGGCGGCGGCCATGTCGACGATGACGCTGCCCGACCTCATCGAGGCGACCATCTCCTCGGTGATCAGCCGTGGCGCCGGCCGGCCCGGGATCAGGGCGGTCGTGATGATGATGTCGACGTCCTGGGCCTGCTCGGCGTACATCACCGCTGCCCGCCGGTTGAAGTCCTCGCCCATCTCCCGGGCGTACCCGTCGGCGCTGACCTCCTGATCGCCGGCGGGGACGGCGACGTACTCACCGCCCAGCGACCGCACCTGCTCGGCGACCTCCGGGCGGACGTCGGTGGCCCGGACGATCGCGCCGAGACTGCTGGCCGCGCCGATGGCGGCCAGCCCGGCGACTCCCGCGCCTGCCACCAGCACCTTGGCCGGCGGGACCTTGCCCGCCGCCGTCACCTGGCCGGTGAAGAAGCGGCCGAAGGTGTGCGCCGCCTCGACGACCGCCCGGTAGCCGGCGATGTTGGCCATGGAGGACAGGACGTCCATCGACTGGGCCCGGGAGATGCGGGGGACCGCGTCCATCGCCAGCACGGTGATGGGCCGGGCGGCCAGCGCGTCGACCAGCTCGGGGTTGAGCCCGGGGCTCAGCAGGCTGACCAGGGTGGCGCCGTCGCGCAGCCGGGGGATCTCCTCCGTCGAGGGCGCGTTCACCCGGAGGAGGACGTCGGCCTGCCAGGCGTCGTCCGCCGTCCCGACCGACGCCCCGGCCTCCGCGTAGGCCTCGTCGGGGAAGCTGGCCGCGGCGCCCGCGCCGGCCTCGACCACCACGTCGTAGCCCAGGGCGATGAGCTTGGCGACGGTGGCCGGGGTGGCGGCCACCCGCGTCTCGCGGGCGCGGGTCTCCCGCGGAACTCCGATACGCAACGTGGCGCTCCAATCGGCTGCAGGCGTCGTTGCCCGTCACCAGTGGGGTGGACGGATCATGCACGGGAAACGACGGCCGGGCCTACGAGGTGAGGCCGATGTGACCACTGCCACGCGATCGGTCCCGGGAGATGGGACGGCGTTCGCCTGATCAGGCGAGCCCGTTGACCGACACCCCGGCCGCGCGGAGCTCGTCCACCCCGGTCAGCCCGGCGGGGTCCGTCTCGTCGAGCCCCAGGTTGACCAGCGCCCGCAGTCCGAGCAGCGGCGTCAGGTCGGTGACCGGGTTGGCGCCCAGCTGCAGCTCCTGGAGCAGCGGGGCGGTGGCCAGCCCGCTGACGTCGCTGATCGCGTTGCCGAACACGTCGAGGACGAGCAGCGTCGGGATCGTCCCCAGCGGGGCGGCGTCGGTGATCCGGTTCCGGGAGAGCCGGAGCGTGTCCAGCGACGGCAGGCCGGCCAGCGGCGCGACGTCGGTGATGGCGTTGCCGGACAGGTCGAGCTCGCGCAGCGCGTCGTGCTCCGCGAGGGCGCTGATGTCGGTCACCTGGGCGGCGGCGACGCCGAGGGCGGTCAGCGTGGTCGTGCCGGACAGCGGCCCGAGGTCGCTCACCGGGTTCTGCGACAGCCCGAGGTCGAACAGCTCCATCCCCCGGAGCGGGGACAGGTCGGCGACCGCGTTGTCGGTCAGCGTCAGCGTGGACAGGCGCGGCAGGGACGCCAGCGGGCCGAGGTCGGAGATCTCGTTGCGCGACAGGTCCACGGTGGTGAGGGCCGGGAGCTCGCCGATGCCCTCCAGCGAGCGGACAGGTCCCTCGACGGACAGGCCTCCGACGCAGCGGAGCTCGTCGACGGACGCCAGGTCGTCCGCCGAGACGACGCCGACGGCCGGCAGGCCTGCCGCCGTCGCGACGCAGGCGGCCAGCGCGGGGTCCGGGAACACCTCGGAGAGCGGCTCGCCGGAGTCGGCGCAGCCGCTGAGGACGGCCGCGAGCGACAGGGCGGCAGCGGCCGCGGCGCGGGCCGGGACGAGCGGCATGACGGGCACCTCCGGAGCGGAGGCTAGTTCCGGACCCGTCCGGGGCCGGTCACGGCGCGCGGACCCGGCTTCCCCCCATCGGGGGAGCCGACGTCGTTCAGGTGAAGGGAGCGGGGGGTCCGGGCCGATGGACCCCCTGACGGGAGCCGTTCCCGCAGCTGGAGCAGACCGGCGACGACCGCACCACCGGAGGGAGGACCGTGTCCGCCTGGATCAGCGCGCCCGAGGACGACGCGGTGCCGCCGGAGATCGTCTCGACGGTCTTCTACAGCGCGACGGTGAGCGACAACCTCGCTCTCCTCGTGGCCGAGACCGTCGGCGGCACGCAGCGGGTGACCTGGGGCAACGAGGGCGCCGTGCAGCTCCTGGGCTACGGCCTGGAGGACCTGCGCCTGCTGCCGGTCGCCCAGCTCTTCCCGACCCTCGGGGGCGGGGAGCTCAAGCTGCTGCTGCGACGCGAGCGTGCCGCGCGCATGACCCTGCTCGTCCACACCGCCAGCGGCGCGGAGGTCGAGGCGGTCGTGATGACCACCCCGTCGCCGGGCGGCCGGATGTGGACGATCCGCATCCTCGCGACCGCCAACGAGCAGGAGCGCGCGCTGCGCGCCACCGCCGACGCCCACGAGCGGCGGTTCTCCGCGCTGACCGAGCGCTCGCCGGTGCCCACGCTGCTGTCCGAGCAGGGCATGCGGCTGGCCCACGTCAACGACGCGTTCTGCACCCTCGTGGGCCTGCGGGCCGAGCAGCTGCTCGGCACGGGCTGGATCGACACGATCCACGAGGACGACCTGGACGCCGTGATCGAGCGCGTGTCCTCCGCGCTCGACGGCGAGGAGGTCGAGACCCAGGCCCGCCTCGTGCGCGACGACGGCAGCGTGCGGACGACGATCATCCGCTTCGCCCACCTGTTCACCCCGGGTGTGGGCGCCGGCTTCGTCGGCACGATCGAGGACATCACCGACCGGCTGGCCTTCGAGGCGAAGCTGGCCCACCAGGCGCACCACGACCCGCTGACCGGGCTGCCCAACCGGACCCTGCTGGCGCAGTACGTGGGGGAGCGGTTCACCAAGGGCGACGGTGGCCTGGCCTGCCTCTTCCTCGACCTGGACAACTTCAAGGTCGTCAACGACTCCCTCGGGCACACGGCCGGCGACGAGCTGCTGGTCGAGGTCGCCGACCGGCTGCGCGCCACCGTGCGTCCCGGCGACCTGGTCGCCCGCTTCGGCGGCGACGAGTTCGTCGTCGTCTGCGAGAACGTGGACGAGGAGGCGGCCGTGGCCCTGGCCGGCCGGGTCTCGGAGGCGCTCGCCAAGCCGATGCGGCTGGGCGGCGTGGACATCCGCCCGTACGCCAGCGTCGGGGTGACCGTGCAGACGGCCGAGCACCTGGCGGCCGAGGAGCTGATCCGCGACTGCGACATCGCGATGTACCAGGCCAAGGCCAGCGGCAAGGGGCGGGTGACCGTCCTCGACCAGGAGGCCCGCGCGCAGGCCCGCGACAAGCTCCGCCTGGTGACCGAGCTGCGCGACGCCGTCGAGCGGCGCGAGATCGCGATGTACTACCAGCCGATCTTCAGCACCCGCGACGGCCAGCCGGTCGCCGTCGAGTCGCTCGCCCGCTGGGACCACCCGGTGCGGGGGCCGATCAGCCCGAGCGTCTTCGTGCCGCTGGCCGAGGAGAGCGGCCTGATCACCGTCCTGGGCCGGCTGGTGCTGGACGAGACCTGCCGCCAGCTCGCCGAGTGGGACCACCTGCTGGGCGTCGGCGCCGTCGGCCGCGCCAACGTCAACGTCTCGGCGCTGCAGCTCGACGACAACCTCGCCGCCCAGGTGGCGGCCGCGCTCGACCGCCACGCGCTGGCGCCGTCCCGGATCCAGATCGAGATCACCGAGTCGGCCCTCATGAAGGACCCGGCGTCGGCGCGCGAGGTGCTCGACCAGCTGCGCGCCCTCGGGGTCGAGCTCGCGATCGACGACTTCGGCACCGGCTACTCGTCGCTGGCCTACCTGCGGCACCTGCCGGTCGACTGCCTCAAGGTCGACCGCTCGTTCGTCGCCGAGCTCGCCGACGGGCACAACGAGATCGCCTCGGCGGTCATCGCGATGGCCCGCAACCTCAACCTGTGCACCGTGGCCGAGGGGGTGGAGACCGTCGAGCAGGCCGAGGAGCTGATCCGGCTCGGCGCGACCTACCTCCAGGGCTTCAGCCTCGCCAAGCCGATGACCGGCGGGCACACCGCGGCCTGGTTCGCCGCCCACGCAGAGGACGCCTCATGACAGTCACCCCGTTCCCCGGGGCCGACGCCGGCCCGGCGCCGGTGTTCGACATCGAGCTGATCCTGGCCGGCATCGACACGATGGCCGTCCAGAAGCCGGTCGCCGCCCAGGTCGTGTCCGTCGCCAACTCCGACGAGACCGACGCGCGCACGCTCGCCCGCATCCTGTCCTCCGACATCGCCCTCGCGGGCCGCGTCATGAAGCTGGCCAACTCCGCCTACTTCGGCATGCGCGGCCGGGTGACCTCGCTGCAGTTCGCCGTCACCGTCGTCGGGTTCACGACCGTGCGCACCATGGCGACCGTCGCGCTCACGAACATGGAGGACGAGTCGCGGCTGCCCGGCAACTTCTGGGACGTCACGACCAGCCTGGCCCTGGGCGCCTCGACCATGGCCCCCCGCTTCGGGGAGCGCCCGCCGGACGCGCTGTGCCTCGGGCTGCTCGCGCAGCTCGGCGCGGCCCTGCTGCACCACAACGACCCGGAGGGCTACGCCGAGATCGTGGCGGCCCACCCGACGTTCCGTGCCCGCCGCGCGGCCGAGACCCGGCGCTACGGCATCAACAGCCTCTTCCTCACCGCGGTGGCCCTGGAGCAGTGGGGCTTCCCCGCGGTCCTCACCACCCCGCTCAAGGAGATCGACGACTACCAGACGATGGACGGCGCCCTGCTGCGCGCCGCCTTCGAGGTCGCCGCGCGGCTCACCCACGAGGACCACGAGGAGATCCCGATCTCCCGGCTCACGCTCGGCCGCCTGCGGGAGGACGACCTGGTGCCGATCCTCGACCAGGTGCGCACCGAGGCCGCGGACCTCAAGCGGGCGATGCTCGGTCAGCCCGCCGACGACCCGGACGCCAACCCGTCGGACTGGGTCTACTGACGGAGCCGGTCTCCGGTAGAAGTGACCGGGTGACGTCCTCGCGCAGCATCCTCATCAGCGGCGCCGCCCGCGGGATCGGGCGGGCCACCGCCGAGCTCTTCCTCGCCCGCGGCTGGCGGGTCGGCATGTTCGACGTCGACCGGGCCGCCGCGGCGGAGGCGGCGGCCGGCCGCGAGCGCGCCGTCCCCGGAGGACTGGACGTCCGCGACGCCGGCCAGTGGCGGTCGGTGCTCCGGGAGTTCTGCGGGGACGGCCGCCTCGACGTCCTGGTCAACAACGCGGGCGTGCTCTCGTCCGGGCCCTTCACCGAGATCGACCTGGACAGCCACCGCCGCATGGTCGACGTCAACGTGACCGGGGTGGTCAACGGCGCGGTCGAGGGCCACCCGTTCCTGCGGTCGCCGGGCGGCCTGCTGCTCAACCTGTGCTCGGCGTCCTCGATGTACGGCCAGCCGACCCTGGCCACCTACGGCGCGACCAAGGCGGCGGTCCGATCGCTCACCGAGGCGCTCGACATCGAGTGGCGGGGCGAGGGGATCCGGGTGCGGAGCCTGGTCCCGCTGTTCGTCGCCACCGAGATGGTCACCCGGGACGGCGTCCGGGCGACCAGCGTCGCCAGCCTCGGGGTGCGGCTCACCGCGGACGACGTCGCCGCGGCAGCCTGGCGGGTCGTGCACGAGCGGGGTGTCCCGCTGCGCGGCCCGCACCGGGCCGTCGGCCGGCAGACGAAGGTCCTGGCCGCGGTCTCCGCCGTCACCCCCGACTGGGCCAACCGCCTCGTGGTCGGGCGGCTGGCCCGCTGACCGCCGTCGCGGCCGGTCAGCAGGGGCCGGGGGCGATGTCCTCGGCGAAGCCGTCCTCGGACGGGGTCAGGCAGACGACGTCCGCACCGATGGCGACCTGGACCAGCTCGCCGACCGCCGTGATGACCAGGTCCGGGGCCACGCCCTCGTAGTAGGGCAGGACGTCGGGGAGCAGCGCGGCCGACGGCTCGCCGCCCTGCTCGTACGCGGTGGCCGCGATGTCCATGTCGACCCAGGTGGCGACGGTGTAGGCGTCCAGCGGGACCTCGGTCCCGACCTCGCCCCCGGCCCCGTAGCCGGGCAGCTCGGACATGCCGACGGCCATGAGGGCCTCGAGGTCGACCTCGGCGGCGCCGTCCGGGGCGGTGATCTCCCGTGCGGGGCCCAGGTCGGCCCGCAGCACGAGCGAGCCCTCGGCGCCCTCGACGAACTGGGCGACGTCGAGCTCGGCCCGCTTCAGCTCGCCGTCGCGCACCCAGAACGAGACGTCGATCTGCAGCTCCGGGATCGAGTCGACCGTCGGCAGCTGCTTCTCCAGCTCCGCGGCGGTGGCCTCGTCGTAGAGGCCGGGCAGGCCGGCCTTGAGCTCGCCCCAGACCTCGCGGACGTCCACGGTGGCGACGAGGTGGTCGCCGTTCTCGTCGGCCTCCCGGCGCTCGACGGCCGTGACGCCGCCCTTGAGGGCTTCGCCCAGGAGGTCGCGCATCTCCCGCGTCGCGTCGTCGGGCATGGCCGCACCGCCCGACATCTCCTCCAGCTGCTCCAGGTAGGCCTCGACGTCGACGGAGACCCAGTCGCCGTCGAGCAGCGCGGTGGCCGGCTCGCGGATCTCGTCCGGGGCGGGGCCGGAGACGCCGTCCTCGCCGGTGAGCCCGGCGCGGAACTCGTCGAGCCCCTGCTGCATCTCGGGGAAGCGCTCCGCCAGGCCGTCGAGATCGGCCCGCGCGTACGCCGTGTACCCGATGGAGCGCAGCTCGCCGGCGACCAGGTCGTCGATCCGGACGACGACGCTGCTCGCGTCGTCGGTGTCGCTCTCGTCCTCGCCGAGGTCGTAGGCGAGGTCGAGCGACGACGACAGCACCGTCTCCAGGACGTCGTCGGAGAGGCCGGGGTCGGCCTCGGGCTCGGCGGACTCGGCGAACGCCCGGACCTCGTCGGCGGAGCTGGCGATGGACAGCTCCACGGCGCCGGCCCTGTCCTCCACGAGCTCGGCGAACGCGTCGCGCAGGGCCAGCTTCGGCTCGAGGGCCTGTGCGCCGCAGGCGGCGGTGCCGGCCAGGGCGACCAGGACGGCGCCTCCGGCCACGAGTCGGGGCATGCGCACGGGCTTCCTCCAGGGTTCCGCCCCGGGGCGTTCCCCGGCGACGATCAGCAACGGCGGAAGCCTGGACCAGGTCGGCCCCCCGGGCGGGCGCGTGTCGTGCGCGTGGGGCGGCTGCGACCTGAGGGGGCACACCGTTACCGGAGCGTGCCGGAACCCGGACCACGGCACCAGACCCCGATCGGGCGACGGGCCCGGGACGCGACGGAGCCCCGTCCCGCGGTGCGGGACGGGGCTCCGGACGGTGGGGTCAGCCGGCGTACGGCGCGCCCAGCGGGTCGACCGTCTCGTAGCTCGCCACGCCCTCGGCGAGGCGGGCGGCGGCCCAGTCGCCGTCCCCGAGCAGGTGGTCGATCGCGGTGAGACGGCTCGTGTAGTGCCCGACGGAGTACTCGGCGGTGACGCCGATGCCGCCGTGCAGCTGGATGGCTTCCTTGCCGATGTGCCGGCCCGCGCGGCTGGTCTGCAGCCGGACGCGGTCCGCGGCCGAGACGACGTCGCCCCCGGCCTCCTGCACCATCGACGCCCACAGCGCGACGCTGCGGGCCAGCTCCAGGGACACGTACATGTCCGCGGCCCGGAAGGTGAGCGCCTGGAACTTGTTGAGGGTGACGCCGAACTGCTTGCGCGTCTTGAGGTACTCGGCGGTGGTGCGCAGCGCCGTGTCCATGGCGCCGAGCGCCTCGTGGCCGTAGGCGATCCGGGCCTCGGCGAGCGCCCGCTCGATGGCGGCGGTCTGGTCACCGGTGCCGAGGGCCACGGCCGGGGTGCCGTCGAAGCGGACGTTGGCCGCCCGGGTGCCGTCGTGGGTGCGGTAGCCGGTGCGGGTCAGCCCGGAGGCGTCGCCCTGGACGACGAACAGCCCCGTGCCGCCGTCGACGGCCGCGCTGACGACGAGCACGTCGGCGCGGGCACCGCTGGGGACCGGCTCCTTGACGCCGGTCAGCGTCCAGCCGTCGCCGCTCTGCGTGGCGGTGACGGCCTCGGCCGTCGGCGTCCAGCGCGTGCCGGGCTCGGCGTGCGCGAAGACGGCGATCGTCGTCCCCTCCGAGATGCCACCGAGCAGCTCGGCCTTCTGCTCCGGGGTGCCGACGGCGGCGATCAGCCCACCGGCCAGCACGACGGTCTCGATGAAGGGCTCGGGTGCGAGGATCCGCCCGATCTCCTCGGCGACGATCGCCACCTCGACCGGGCCGGCGCCCATTCCGCCGTCCTCCTCGGAGAAGGGCAGGCCCAGCAGGCCCATCTCGGCCAGCCGTGCCCAGGTCTTCTCGTCGAAGCCGGGGTCGTTCTTCGTCACCGCGCGGCGCTGCTCGGTGCTGGGGTAGGCGCGGGCGAGCAGGCCGCGCACCGCCTCGCGGAGGTCGTTCTGCTCGCTGTCGTAGTCGAAGTTCACTGTCGTCTCACAACCCCAGGATCGAGCCGGCGATGATGGTGCGCTGCACCTCGTTGGAGCCCCCGTAGATGGAGACCTTGCGGTAGTTCAGGTAGTTCGGCGTCGCGACCCGGGCCCAGTCGGGCACGTCGGAGCCCTCCTCGGCGAAGGAGGCCAGGGAGAGCGGGCCGGCGAGGTCGACGAACAGCTCGGTCGCCGCCTGCTGCAGCTCCGAGCCGCGCAGCTTGAGCACCGACGAGGCCGGGTGGGGCTTGCCGTCGGCGGAGTTGGCGACCACCCGGAGGGCGGTGAGCTCGAGCGCCAGCAGCTCGTTCTCGAGCTCGGCGATGCGCGCGGCCACGAACGGGTCGTCGGCCAGCGGGCGGCCGCCGGAGGTGATCGCTTGCGCGTGCTCCTTGGCCTGCGCGAGCATCCGCTTGGTCGAGCCGACCCGGGCGATGCCGACGCGCTCGTTGCCGAGCAGGAACTTGGCGATCGTCCAGCCCTGGTTCTCCTCGCCGACGAGGTTCTCCGCCGGCACGCGGACGTCTTCGAAGAAGACCTCGTTGACCTCGAAGCCGCCGTCGAGCAGCTCGATCGGCCGCAGGGTCACGCCCGGGGTGTCCATCGGGAAGACGAGCATCGAGATGCCGCGCTGCTTCTTCTCGGCGGTCGGGTCGGTGCGGACCAGGCAGAAGATCCAGTCGGCGTGCTGGCCGAGCGTGGTCCAGGTCTTCTGGCCGTTGACCACCCAGTCGTCGCCGTCGCGGACGGCGGTGGTGCGCAGCGAGGCGAGGTCGGAGCCGGCGTCGGGCTCGGAGAAGCCCTGGCACCACCAGATGTCGAGGTTGGCCGTCTTGGCCAGGAACCGCTCCTTCTGCTCCTGGGTGCCGAAGGCGGCGAGGACCGGGCCGATCATGCTGGCGTTGAACGCCAGGGGCTCCGGCACGTTGGCCAGCTGCATCTCCTCGCGCCAGATGTGGCGCTGCAGCGGCGTCCAGTCCTTGCCGCCCCACTCGACCGGCCAGTGCGGCACGGCGAGCCCGGCGGCGTTGAGCGCCTGCTGGGCGACGACGAACTCGTCCTTGCTCAGGTGCCGGTGGGCGGCGACCTTGTCCCGGATCTCCTGGGGCACCTGGGTGGTGAAGAAGGTCCGCATCTCGTCCCGGAAGGCTTCGAGCTCCGGGGACAGCTGCAACCGCATCGGTCCTCTTTCCTCGACGGCGGCCGCTCCTGTGGTGCCGTCGTCAACGTTCGGGTCGAGCCGACGATCCCACATCTGCTACCGGCGGGTAGCTGGGGGCGGCGGGCGGCGTGGCGCGGAAATGCCGCGTCCTGCCGTTCCGGCGGCGGCGCAGCGGGCATGGTGTCCGCGTGACGCCTCTCGCCGCGCGCTCCCTGCGGTCCCTGAACGGGCAGGTCGCGACGCCGTCCTACGACCGGAGCCAGGTCCGGCCGGGCATCGTCCACCTCGGGGTCGGCGGCTTCCACCGGTCCCACCAGGCGATGTACCTGGACCGGCTGATGTCCCGGGGGCGGGCCCTCGACTGGGGCATCTGCGGGGTGGGGGTGCTGCCGTCCGACCGCACGATGGCCGAGGTCATGGCGGAGCAGGACTGCCTCTACACGCTCGTCGTCCGCAAGCCGGACGGGTCAGAGGACGCCCGCGTCATCGGGTCGATCGTCGAGTACCTGTTCGCGCCGGACGACCCGGAGGCCGTCGTGGCGCGGATGGCGGATCCCGCGACCCGCATCGTCTCGCTGACGGTCACGGAGGGCGGCTACAACGCCTCGGCGGTCACCGGCGAGTTCGACGGCTCGAACCCCGGGGTCGTCAACGACCTCCAGCCGGGCGCGGCCCTGCGGACGTCCTTCGGCCTCGTGGTCGAGGCGCTGGTGCGGCGGCGCGAGCGGGGGATCGCCCCGTTCACCGTGGTCTCCTGCGACAACATCCCGCACAACGGCGACCTCGCCCGCAGCAGCTACGCCGCGTTCGCCGGGCTGCGTGACCCGGAGCTGGGGGAGTGGGTGCGCCGCGAGGTGCCCTTCCCGAACTCGATGGTCGACCGGATCACTCCCGCGACCACGGACGACGACCGGGCCGACGTCGCCGAGCGCTTCGGCGTCGAGGACCGGTGGCCCGTCGTCTGCGAGCCGTGGACGCAGTGGGTCCTGGAGGACACGTTCTCCTGCGGCCGGCCGCCGCTCGAGGACGCCGGCGTCCAGCTCGTCGACGACGTCGTTCCGTACGAGCTGATGAAGCTGCGGCTGCTCAACGCCGGTCACCAGGTGCTGGCCCAGCCGGGCCGCCTGGCCGGGCTGCGGTACGTGCACGAGGCATGCGGCGACGAGCTGTTCCGCCGGCTGCTGCGGGGCTACCTCGACGAGGAGGCGACCCCGACGCTGTCCCCGGTGCCCGGCATCAACCTCGACGCGTACAAGGCGGACCTGGTCGGGCGCTTCGCCAGCCCGGCGATCGCCGACACCCTCGACCGGATCTGCGCCGAGGCGTCCGACCGCATCCCGCAGTTCCTGCTGCCGGTGCTGCGCGCGAACCTCGCCTCGGGCGGGGAGATCTGGCGGTCGGTCGCCGTCCTGGCCGCCTGGGCGCGCTCGGCGGACGGCGCCGACGACGACGGCCGGCGGATCGAGCTCAGCGACTCGCGGGCCGAGGCGCTCGCCGCCCGGGCGCGGGCGGCCGACCCGCTCGCCTTCGTGGCCGACCGCGAGCTGTTCGGCGACCTGGTGGACGACGAGCGGTTCACGAGCACCTACGTGGCGACGCTGCAGTCCCTGCGCACCCGCGGCGTCCGCGCCACCCTCGAACCCCTCGCCTGAACGCGCGAGATCTGCACACTCGGGGCCATCAGGCGCTGATGGCCCCGAGTGTGCAGATCTCGCGGACGGTCTGTGGACGGTGTCAGCGCTCACCGAGGCGTTTCCAGCAGGCTGCGCCGATGCCCACCCGCCCTGTGCCTCCTCGCCTCACGGGCCCGGCCACCCGCTCGGGCGCGGCGGCAGCAGGCATCTCCGACGCGCAGCTCAGGCATCGTGGCGTCGTCCGCCTCTCGAGGGACACCTACCTGCCGCGGGCGCTGCTGCAGGACGTCACGGCGCGGATTGCTGCCGTCCTCCTGACCGCGCCGCCGAACGCGGTGGTCAGCCATGTCACCGCTGCGGCCATCTGGGGGCTGGCGATCCCCCTGCAGGCGGATGACGAGAGAGTGCACCTCACGGTCGCGACGGGATCGGCGGTGCGCGCACGGTCCGATCGAGCGATCCACCGCAGCCCGCTGGTCGCCGACGAGGTGTCCGAGCGGCTCGGCGTCCGGCTCACCACGCCGCAGCGCACCTGGCGGGACCTGGCCATGGTCCTCGCCCCGCCCGCGCTGCTCGCCGTCACCGACCAGGTGCTCGCCCGCTGGTGCACGCGCGCACAGCTGAGGGCTCAGCTGGACCTCCGGCCGTCGGGGAGGGGGGCGGCCCGGGCGCGGGCGGTGCTCCCCGTCGGTGACCGGGGATCGGATTCCCCGATGGAGTCGGTGCTGCGCTGGTTGCTCCACGCCGCCGGGGTTCCGGCACCGGTGCTCCAGCACGAGATCCGAACGCCCGACGGCAGGTTCTTCGCGGACTTCGCATGGCCGGAGCTCAAAGTGCTGGTCGAGTTCGATGGCGACCACCATCGGGAGCGCAAGACGTTCGTGGACGACGTGCGACGCCAGAACGCGCTCGTCGCTGCCGGCTGGACGATCCTGCGGTTCACCTCGGCCGACGTCATCGGTCGCCCCGACGACGTCGTCGCCCGGATCAAGCGCGCCCTACGCGGATGAGATCTGCACACTCGGGGCGATCAGGCGCTGATGGCCCCGAGTGTGCAGATCTCGTGCCGGCGTCAGAGGTCGAGGGGGAGGCCGGTGTAGTTCTCGGCGAGCTCGCGGGCCGCGGGCTCCGACGAGCACACCCGCCGGAGCTGGGAGAGCTGGAGCTCGGCGTCGAAGTCGTCGCCGGACCGGTGCAGCATCGACGTCATGAACCAGGAGAAGTGGGTGCACCGCCAGACGCGGGCCAGCGCCCGGTCGGAGTAGCTGTCGACCAGGTCGGTCTGCTTCTCCTTGAGCAGCCGCACGATCGCCGGCGCCAGCAGGGTCACGTCGGCTACGGCGAGGTTGAGGCCCTTCGCGCCGGTCGGCGGCACGATGTGCGCGGCGTCGCCGGCCAGGAACAGCCGGCCGCGGCGCATCGGGGCGCTGACGAACGACCGCATCGGCAGGATCGACTTCTCCGTGACGGTGCCGGTGTTCAGCTCCCAGCCCTCGAGCGCGAACCGCTTGGCGAGGTTGTCCCAGATGCGGTCGTCGGACCAGTCCTCGATCTTCTCCGAGGGGTCGACCTGGAGGTAGAGCCGCGAGACCTTCGGCGAGCGCATCGAGTAGAGCGCGAACCCCTCGGGATGCCAGGCGTAGATCAGCTCGTCGGTGGCCGGGGCGGCGTCGGCCAGGATCCCGAGCCAGGAGTAGGGGTAGGTGCGCTCCCAGGTCCGGCCGGTCGTGCCCTCCTGGACGACGGCGCGCGACGGGCCGTGGAAGCCGTCGGTGCCGGCGACGACGTCGCACTCGAGCACCTGGGGGTTGCCGTCGGCGTCGGTGAAGCGGATGCGCGGGTTGTCGGTGTCGACGTCCTCGGGCCGCACGTCGGAGACCTCGAAGAGCAGCGGCGGGCCGCCGTCGAGCTGCGCCTTGATCAGGTCCTTGGTGACCTCGGTCTGGCCGTAGACCCACACCGTGCGGCCGCACAGCTCGGGGAAGTCCAGCTTGTGGCGGGTGCCCGGGTACTGCAGGTAGATGCCGCGGTGCTCCATGCCCTCGCGCTGCAGCCGGTCGCCCACCCCGGCCTCGGTCAGGGTGTCGACGGTGTGCTGCTCGAGGATGCCTGCGCGGATGCGGGCTTCGACGTAGTCGCGGGAGCGGTTCTCCAGGACGACGTTGTCGATGCCCTGCAGCGTCAGCAGCCGGGAGAGGAGCAGGCCGGCCGGGCCGGCGCCGATGATGCCTACCTGGGTGCGCACGGCCCGAGTGTGACCGCGGCTACCGACGCCTGGGAACCCGTTCCTCCCGCTCAGTGGAAGTCGCGCGTGCGCGCCAGCTCGCGCCCGATGCCCCGTGCGGCCATCTCCAGCACGGGTACGAGACGCGGCAGGTCGCGGCGGTGCGGGGGGACGACGATCCCGAGCGCGGCCACGACGACCGGACCCCCGCCGTCCCGGTCGACCTGCACCGGGACGGCCAGGGACGCGGCGCCGGGGGACATCTCCTCCGACGTCCGGGCGTACCGGCGGCGGCGGACCTCGGCCAGCTCCCGCCGCATGCGTCCCGGGTCGACCACGGTGTGCCGGGTCTGCCGGCTGAGCGAGCGCAGCGCCTGCTCGACGACGTCCAGCGGCGCCGAGGCCAGCAGCACCTTGCCGACCCCGGTCGCGTGCAGCGGGAGCCGGCTGCCCACCTGGCTGACGATCGGCACCGACTCGCGTCCGGAGATCCGCTCCACGTACAGCGCTTGCAGGCCCTCCCGGACGGCGAGGTGGACGGTGTCGCGGATGGTCGTGTGCAGGTCCTGCAGGAACGGTGCGGCGACCTGGCGGAGCTCGAGCTGCACCGGTGCGAGCAGGCCGAGGTCCCAGAGCTTGCGGCCGATCTCGTAGCGGCCGTCGCCGCGGCGGTGGAGCGCTCCCCAGCCGGTCAGCTCGCCGAGCAGCCGGTGCGCCGTGGCCAGCGGCAGCGCGGAGCGCTCGGCGATCTCCGACAGCGACAGCCGGGGGGTCGAGGCGTCGAACGCGTCGAGGATCGCCAGCGCCCGGGAGGTCACCGAACGGCCGGGTGCGCTGCTCCGTCCGGCCATCGGAATCCCTCCCGCCCAGTGGAAGTCCGGGCTTGGAGAGCCTAACCCGGGGCCCGTACGGTCCCGGCATGACCGGGACCACATCGCCGAGCGGCCTGCACCTGCCGAGGTACCTGCGCGAGCCGGACGCCACGCGGACGCCTGTCGGCTTCCCCGACTACCGGAGCACGGCCCTGCGCGCGCCGCTGCGCACGCCGGTCGACCTGCCGCACCGGCTCACCGAGATCACCGGTCCGGTGCTCGGCGAGGACCGCGTGCTGCCGACCGACGCCGACCTGACCCTCCGCAACGGCGGGGAGGCCGTCGGCCAGCGGATCCTCGTGTACGGCCGGGTGCTCGACAGCGACGGCCGCCCGGTGCCCGACGCCCTGGTCGAGGTGTGGCAGGCCAACGCGGGCGGGCGCTACCGGCACGTCGTCGACGTGTTCCCCGCGCCGCTGGACCCGCACTTCGACGGGCTCGGCCGGGTGGTCACCGACAGCCTGGGCCGCTACGAGTTCATGACGATCAAGCCCGGCGCCTACCCCTGGGGCAACCACCACAACGCGTGGCGGCCGGCGCACATCCACTTCAGCCTGTTCGGGCGCGCGTTCACCCAGCGGCTGGTCACCCAGATGTACTTCCCGGACGACCCGCTGTTCGGCCAGGACCCGATCTTCAACTCGATCCCGGCCGCGGCGCGCCACCGCGCGATCAGCCAGTTCAGCCTCGAGCGGACCGTGGACAACTGGGCGCTGGCCTTCGAGTGGAACATCGTGCTGCGCGGCACGGACCAGACCCCGTTCGAGACCGAGGACGACGGAGACGTGGCCTGATGACGGTGAACCCGCTGGACGTCCCGGACGTCACCGAGCCCTACCAGCCGCTGCCCGGGCGCAGCCGGACCACCGGCTTCCTGGAGGGGCCGCTGCGGCTGGGCACCAGCCCGAGCGCGACCGTCGGCCCCTACCTGGCCATCGGCCTGACCTGGCCCGACGGCGAGCTGGCGGCCGCCGAGGGCACCCCGGGTGCCTTCTGGATCCGCGGCCGGGTGTTCGACGGCGCCGGCGCGGTCGTGCCCGACGCGATGGTCGAGACCTGGCAGGCCGACCCCGACGGCGGCTTCCCGTCGCCGGAGGACCCCCGCGGGGCGTCGTCCTACCCCGGCTTCCGCGGGTACGCCCGGGCCCAGACCAGCACCGGCGAGTACGCCGTGCACACCCTCAAGCCGGGCCGGGTGCCCGACGGCGAGGGCGGCCTGCAGGCCCCGCACATCGACGTCTCGATCTTCGCGCGCGGCCTCCTCGACCGGGTGGTCACCCGGATCTACTTCGCCGACGAGGCGGAGGCCAACGCCGAGGACGTCGTCCTGCGCGGGCTCGACGAGGACCGGCGCGCCACCCTGCTCGCGGAGAAGTCGGACGACGGCTACCGGTTCGACGTCTACCTGCAGGGGGACCGGGAGACGGTCTTCTTCGCCGTATGACCCGCTCCGGTAGGAAGTGGGTGTGAGCGGACTCTTCGACGGCACCTTCGCCCGCGGGGGAGCCTCCGCGGCCGTCTCCGACCCGGCCTGGCTCGACGCCCTGCTCGACGTCGAGGCGGCGCTCGCCCGGGCTGCCGCGCGCACCGGGCTGGTGCCCACCACGGCCGCGGACGCCGTCACCGCGGCGTGCGCGGAGCCGGCCGGGCTGGACCTGGCGCGGGTGTTCGCGCGGGCGGCCGACGCCGGCAACCCCGTACCGCCGCTGGTCCGGGTGCTGCAGGACGCCGTGGGTTCGGACGCCGCGCGGGCGGTGCACGTCGGCGCGACGAGCCAGGACGTGCTCGACACCGCGATGCTGCTGGTCGCCCGCCGCGCCATGGCCGCGATCGACCGCGATCTCGCGGTGGCCGCCGAGGCGGCAGCCGGTCTGGCGCGCACCCACCGGGACGACGTCGTCATGGGCCGCACGCTCATGCAGCAGGCCCTGCCCACCACCTTCGGCCTCAAGGCCGCCGGCTGGCTGGCCGGGCTCGAGGGCGCCCGTGCCCGCCTGGTCGCCGTCGACGACTCCCTGCCGGTCCAGTACGGGGGAGCGGTCGGCACGCTGGCGGCCAGCGACGGGTCGGGCACCGACCTGCGTGCCGCGCTGGCCGCCGAGCTCGGGCTCGCCACCACCCCGGTCGCGTGGCACACGGTCCGCCTGCCGATCGCCGACCTCGCCGGTGCGCTGGGAGCCGCGGCGGGCGTGCTCGCCACCGTCGCGCTCGACGTCGTCCTGATGGCGCAGACCGAGGTCGGCGAGGTCAGCGAGGGCGCCGAGGGCCGCGGTGGGTCGTCGGCCATGCCGCACAAGCGCAACCCGGTCGCCGCCATCTCCGCCCGCGCGTGCGCCCGCCGGGCGCCCGGGCTCGTCGCCACCCTGCTCGCCGCGATGGAGCAGGAGCACGAACGCTCGGCCGGGGCGTGGCACAGCGAGTGGCCCACCCTCGGCGAGCTGCTGGCCAGCGTCGGCTCGGCGGCCGCCTGGCTCGCCGAGTGCCTGACCGATCTGCGGGTCGACGTCGCCCGGATGGCCGCCGCCGTCGAGGCGGCCCGCGACCCCGAGCTGGCCGGCGCGCTCGCCGACGCCCTCACGCCGTCACTCGGCCGCGGCGCGGCCCACGACGCCGCCGCGGAGGCGGTCCGGGAGGCCCAGCGCTCGGGTCGTCCGCTCGCCGAGGTCGTCGCGCAGCGGTCCGACGTCGACGTGACCGCCCTGCTCGGCGGCGGCCCGGACGTCGGCGAGGCCGCCGCGCAGGTCGACGCCGTCCTCGCCGCCTACGCCGCCCGTACCGGAGGAGCCGCATGACCGCCGTCGACGTCGCGTACACCGAGGACGGGCCGGCCGACGCGCCGGTCGTCGTCCTCTCCAACTCCCTGGGCGCCACCCGGGGGATGTGGGACCCGCAGGTGCCGGCGCTCGCCGAGCGATTCCGGGTGGTCACCTACGACACCCGCGGGCACGGGGAGTCCCCGGCGCCCGCGGGACCGTACGGGCTCGACGACCTCGTGGACGACGTCGTCGCGCTGCTCGACCGCCTCGGCGCCGACCGGGCGCACGTCGCCGGGCTCTCGCTGGGCGGCATGACGGCGATGCGGCTGGCCGTCCGCGAGCCGGACCGGGTGCAGAGCCTCACCGTCCTGTGCAGCTCCGCCAAGGCCGACCCGCAGGGCTTCCTGGACCGCGCGGCCGCCGCGCGGGCGGGTGGCACTGCCCAGTTCGCGCCGACCGTGGTGGGGCGCTGGCTGACCCCGGGCTACGCCGCGGAGCACCCCGACCTGGTCGCCCGGCTCGTCGGGATGATCGAGGGCGCCGACGACGAGGGCTACGCCGCCTGCTGCGAGGTGGTGGCCGGGCTGGACCTGCGTGAGGACCTCGGCCGGATCACCGCGCCGACCCTCGTCGTCTCCGGCGCCGAGGACCCCGCGCTGCCGCCCGAGCACCAGCGGCTGATCGCCGGCGGCATCCCCGGCGCGCAGCTGCTGACCCTCAGCCCGGCCGCCCACCTGGCCAACCTCGAGCGGACGCTGGAGACCACCGGCGCGCTGCTCGGCCACTTCGACTCGGCTGGAGCCCCCGCATGAGCACCGACGACGAACGGCGCGAGGCCGGCATGCGGACCCGGCGGGAGGTGCTCGGCGACGCGTGGGTCGACCGTGCCGTCGCCGGCACGACGCCCTTCACCGCGGACTTCCAGGACTTCATCACCCGCACCGCGTGGGGCGACCTCTGGCAGCGGCCCGGGCTGGCCCGCCGCGACCGCAGCCTCATGACGCTGTCGATCACCATCGCGCTGCGGCACTGGGACGAGTTCGCGCTGCACGTGCGCGCGGCGAAGAACAACGGCCTCACCGACGAGGAGATCGCCGAGGTCATCCAGCACGCCGCGATCTACGCCGGCGTCCCGGCCGCCAACCACGCCTTCAAGGTGGCCGCACCGATCCTGGAGGAGCTGCGCGGCACGTCGGCCTGAGATCCCTTGTCGGCCATCGCCGGTGCCGACAGGGTGGCGTCATGACCGACGTCCGGACGACGGGGCGGGAGCCCCGGCGCGGCACGTTCCCGAACGGCATGGAGTACCTGGCCTGGGGGGACGGTCCGCTGACGCTGCTGTCGATCCTGGGCGGTCCCGGCAGCTTCGTGCCCACCGGGACGATGGCGAAGATGCTGGTGCGCCAGTCCCGGCCCTACGTCGAGGCGGGCTACACGAACTGGATCGTCACCCGCCGCCGCGGCATGCCCGCCGGCCACGGCATCGCCGACATGGCCGACGACTACGCCCAGGTCATCGCCGAGCAGTTCGGCGGCCGGGTGGACCTCGTGGTCGGGGAGTCCTTCGGCGGCATGGTGGCCCAGTACCTGGCGGCACGGCACCCGGAGCGGCTGGGACACCTCGCCCTCGTCGTCGCGGGTTGCGAGGTCAGCGAGTGGGGCAGGGACGTCGACACCCGGATGGCCACGGCGCTCGCGCGCGGGGACGCCACGGGGTGCGGCACCGCCTTCGCCGAGTACGTCATGCCGGGGGATCGCCTGCGCCCGGCGCGGCGGCTCCTGGGTCCGCTCGTCGGCCGCCTGATGTTCGCCGACGAGCCCTGCCCGCCGGGCGACGTCCTGGTCGAGCTGAGGGCGGAGACGTCGTTCGACTCCCGCGCCGTGCTCCCCGGTGTCCGGGTCCCGGTGCTGATCGTCTCCGGGAGCCGCGACCGGTTCTTCCCGCCGGGGATCATCGACGAGACCGCCGCACTCATCCCCGGCTGCCGGGTCGTGCGGTACGAGGGCAAGGGGCACCTGGGCACCGGCACGGACAAGCGGGTCGCCACCGACGTCCTCGCCTTCGCCGCCCGCCGCTGAACGGTCAGCCGAGCGTCACCCGCACCGGGATGCTCTCCCAGGCCCGCAGCGTGTTGTTGTGGTGCCGCTTCGTCGGGCCGTCGAGCCCGATCGTCCGCACCCGGCGGGCGAGCGCCGTCACGAGGGTCGCGGCCTCCAGGCGCGCCACGTGCTGGCCGACGCACTGGTGGATGCCCATGCCGAACCCGACGTGCCCCGACGGGTCCCGCGAGAGGTCGAAGGTGTCCGGGTCCGCCCAGCGCCGCGGGTCGCGGTTGGCGGCGGCCAGGAACATCAGGATCTTGCGGCCCTCGGGGACGACGACGTCGCCCACGCGCACGTCGGTGGTCGCCGTCCGGAAGAAGGTCTGCACCGGCGACTCCCAGCGCACCGCCTCGTCGAAGGCGACGCGCGCCAGGCCTGCGTCCTCGCGCACGCGCTGCCACTGGTCGGGGTTGGTGGCGAACGCGTAGAGGACGGCGGAGATGCCGTGCACCGTCGTGTCGACGCCGGCGGTGAGCAGCGACCGCACCGCGAGCGGGGCCTGCTCGGGGGTGATGTCGCCGCGGTCCGACGCCGCCCAGATGTCCGCGCCGAACCCGGTCGGGGCCAGCACGTCGCGCCGGCACTGCGTGTTGACCCAGGCCGAGAGCTCGGCCACCCGCGGCGCGCCCTTGGCGACGAGGTCGTTGGCCGGCCCGAAGGCGTTGAAGGCGTGGTCGCCGTAGGGCAGCAGGTTCTCCCGCCCCGTCTTCTCGATCCCGACGGCGTCGGGGAACACCCGGAGCGGGAACGTGGCGGCGAGGTCGGCGACGGCGTCGAAGGCGGTCCCGCGGGCGAGTACCTCGTCTACCAGCGCCTCGGCGTCGGCCGCCCAGCCGTCGTGCAGCCGGCGCAGCGCCCGCGGCCCCAGCACCTTCTGCAGCACCCGGCGGGGCGCGTCGTGCTTCGGCGGGTCCGCCTCCAGCACGATGCTCGGCGGCCGCCACGGCTTCTCGTAGCGGAAGTTCGACAGCCCGACGCCCGCGGCCGACTGGAAGCCCTGCCAGTCGACCAGCGCCGCGTAGACCTCGTCGTAGCGGGCCATGGCGTAGACGTCGTAGCGGCTCAGGTGCACGACGGGTCCGGCCTCGCGCAGCTCGGTGTGCATCGGGAGGGGGTCCTCGAGCACCTCGTGGCTGAACGGGTCCACGTCGCTGGTCGGCAGTGCGGTGCCGGTCGGGACGGTCGCGGTCATCATTTCCTCCCGGAAGAGGGACTTCCTGTACAGAAAGTCCCGTGGGGGTCAGAGGTCGAGGACGAGGCGCTCGTCGCGCGAGCGGGAGACGCAGACGTACATGCAGTCGTTGACGTCCCGCTCGTCGTCGTCGAGCAGGGCGTCGCGGTGGTCGGGGCGGCCGGCCAGCACGGTCGTCTCGCAGGTGCCGCAGACCCCGCGGCGGCACGAGGAGAGCACCTCGACGCCGACCTGGCTGAGCGCCTCCAGCACCGTCAGGTCGGGGGTCACGGTCACCGTGGTGCCGGTCCGCGCCAGCTCGACCTCGAACGGCGCGGTCCGCACCGGCGCGCCGGCCTCCTCGGCGACGAACCGCTCGGTGCGCAGCGTGTGCGGCGGCCAGCCGGCGCAGAGGCTCTCCACGGCGGCGAGCAGGGGAGCGGGCCCGCAGGCGTAGATCCGCACGCCCTCCCGCGGCTCGCCGAGGAAGCCGGGCAGGGAGCGCCGGAGACCGGACTCGTCGCGCGGCACCACCTCTACGCGATCGCCGTATCGGGCCAACTCGTCGAGGAAGGCCATCGACGCGCGCCGGCGGCCACCGTAGAGCAGCCTCCAGTCGGCGCCGAGCATCTCGGCCTGGCGCACCATCGGCAGGATCGGCGTGATGCCGATGCCCCCGGCGACGAAGAGGTAGCGGTCCGAGGGGACGAGCGGGAAGTTGTTGCGCGGGCCGCCCACGCCCACCAGATCGCCGACCTGGAGCGAGTCGTGCACGTAGCTGGAGCCGCCGCGGCTCTCCAGCTCCAGGAGGACGCCGACCCGGTAGGTGAACGGGTCCCACCTGTCGCCGCACAGGGAGTACTGCCGGGTCATGCCGTTCGGCAGCACGAGGTCGATGTGCGAGCCGGGTGTCCAGTCGCGCAGCCGCCCGCCGGACGGGGCGGCGAGCTCCAGCGTGAGCACCCCGTCGGCCTGCACGTCCTTGGCCGTGACGCGGAGCATGGCGACGTCGGCGCCCACCGGGGTCGGCGCGGGGGAGACGGCGGTCATGGGGACCACGGTGGACCGTCCGGGTGTGATCCGGGAAACACCTTCTCAATGGATGGGAGACCGGTGTCACACTGTCCGCATGCCACGCGTCGCGACGGGCGAGTCCTCGCTCACCCGCGCCGTCCGGATCCTCGAGTCGTTCACGCCCGACGAGCCGGAGCTCACCGTCAGCGAGGTGGCGCGCAGGGCCGGGCTGCACCTGGCCACCGCCTCGCGGATCGTGGGCCAGCTCGTCGACCACGGGCTGCTCAGCCGGGGCCCGGACCGCGAGGTCCGCGTGGGGATCCGGATGTGGGAGCTGGCCGCCCGTGCCGCGCCGACCCGCTCGCTGCGCGACGCCGCCATGCCCTACCTCGAGGACCTGCACGCCGTGGTCGGCCACCACGCCCAGCTGGCGGTCCTGCACGGCGACGAGGTCATCTTCCTCGAACGGCTGTCGGCCCGGGACGCCGTCGTCAACTACTCGCGGGTGGCCGGCCGGTTGCCGCTGCACATCTCCTCGTCGGGCGTCGTCCTCATGGCCTACGGCCCGGCCGAGCTGCAGGAACGGGTGCTCGCCCGGCCGCTCGAGAGCCGGACTCCGGCGACGGTCACCGACCCCGCCCGGCTGCGTGCCCTGCTCGACCAGGTCCGGCGCACCGGGTACGCCCTGCTGCCCGGCCACGTCCACCCGGACGCCACCGGCATCGCGGTCCCGGTGCGGAACGGGCTCGGCGAGGTCGTCGCGGCGCTCTCGGTGATCGTCCCGAACGACGCCGGCGCGGTGTCCGCGGTGCCGGCGCTGCTGGCCGCCGCCCGGGGGATCGGGCGCGCGCTGCGCGCGGCGGGGCTGCTCCCTACGCTGCCGGGGTGACCTCCCGCGAGGACCCGGTCGTGGTCAAGGACGAGCTCCGCGAGGGGCTGCTGTTCCGCCGGCGGGCTCGTCCGGCGGTCGAGCGCGCCGCGGCGGCGGAGGCAGTCGCCGCCGCCCTGCTCGAGGGGCTCTCGGGCGTCGGCACGCTGGCGGCCTACGTGCCGGATCCGTCCGAGCCCGGCAACGGCCGGCTGCCGGACGCCTACGCGCAGCTGGGCGCCCGCGTCCTGCTGCCGGTCATCCCGGCGGAGGGGCGGGTCCTCGACTGGGCGGTCCACACCGGGGAGCTGGAGCACGGCCGGTTCGGCCTGTCCCAGCCCGTCGGCCCGCGGCTCGGGCCCACCGCGATCGCGGAGGCCGACGCCGTCGTCGTCCCGGCGCTGGCCGTGGACCGCTCCGGCATCCGGCTGGGCCGGGGCGGCGGCTACTACGACCGGGCGCTGGTCCACGCCCGGCCGGACGCCGTCCTCGTCACGGTGGTGTTCGACGACGAGCGGCTCGACCACCTCCCGCGCGAGGCGCACGACCGGCCGGTGCGGGCCGTCGTGACGCCGTCCGGCGGTTGGCAGGAGCTCGTCCACGGCCGGTGAGCTCAGCTCTCGCCGGCTGTGAACGCCGCGCCACCGTCACGATCGGCGTGAGGTGGAGCTTTCGGAGGTCCGACCCCCCACGGAGGTCGCCAGCTCGCGGTCGATCCAGCGCCCGATCACCTCGACCACGTAGGCCCGCTCGTCGCGGTCGAGCCGTTTCCCCTTGGCGATGCCGTGCCACGTCTCCAGGCAGCTGCGGCAGCAGGTCGCGGTCGCGTGCTGGGCCACGAAGACGGGGTGGTTGCGGTACGGGGTCTGCCGGCCGTCGTTGCGCGGCTCGGCGGGTGCCAGCCGCTCCGCGATGATCTCCCCGGCGTGAGCCCGCATCGTCTGCGGACCACGCAGCTCGGCCGTGGCCCGATCGCGCCCGCGCAGGTGGAACCGCCGCCCGAACGGTCGTGCGCTCGCGCGGTCGATCCGTTCATCGATCTCGGCGGGGTCGGGCACGCCTCCAGATTAGGCACGACACGGTGGCCGACGACGAGGACGAGAGCGGCCGGGTCCCGCCGCACCCGTTCGCCACCTGCGGGTGAGGTCAGCTCCCGGCGAGCACCGCACGGACGGCGGAGGCGAACGCGTCGGGGGCCTCGAGCGGCACGAAGTGCCCGGAGTCGGGGAGCTGCGTCACCGTCACGTCGGCGAGGAACTCGTCGAGCCGGTCGGACCACTCGACCGGGAAGAGCGGGTCGTGCGCCGGCCAGAGCACGTGCGTGGGGACGGCGAGCCGCGCCTCGGGGGCCGGCGCCTGCTCGGCCAGCCCGCGGACCAGGATGCCCGGGCCCTGCCGGTACCAGCCGATCGACGCGGTGAAGGCCCCGGGCGCGGCGTAGTTCTCGGCGAGCCGGTCGAGGTCCTCGGCCGCCGGCGCGTACGACGGGCCCGACCAGTGCGTCCAGAAGTGCTCCAGGTACGCCCGGACGGCGTCGCGGTCACCGTCGAGCAGCTGCTCGGCGAGGTCGAGGCGGTGGAAGTGCTGGTACCAGAACTCGCGGTGGACGTCGGGCCCGAGCAGCCGCTGCCCGGCGCCCGGCAGGGGCGGGGCGACGACGAGCGCGCGCACCCGCCCGGGGGACTGCGCCGCGACGACCTGGGCGATGCGGCTGCCGATGTCGTAGCCGGCCAGGACGACGTCCTCGAGGCCGAGCTCGTCGAGGAGCGCGGTGACGCTGCGGGCCTGGGCGGCGCCGGTGTACGCCTCGTCGGGGTCGGCGAGGTGCTTGTCGGACTCCCCGAAGCCGCGCAGGTCGGGGACGACGACGTCGGCGGTGCCGGCCAGCAGCGGCGCGACCAGGCGGTAGTCGGAGCGGCCGCCGGGCCACCCGTGCAGGAGCACGACGGGCGGCCCGTCGCCGCTCCTGTCGTAGGCGAGGGAGAAGCCGTCCACGGGGGAGCTGCGAGGCATGGTGGGCACCCAGGGTCGAGGTCGGTCGGGGGACACGCACCGCCGGGGGGGGGGGGGGGGGGGGGCCCCCCCCCCCCCCCC
>NZ_JBJGZL010000016.1:0-82954 GCF_054050495.1 Blastococcus sp. SYSU D00922 | reverse complement strand
CGTGCTCGCCCCCCGCCAGGCCCGCGCCCCGGCCGAACCCCACCACGACCCCCCCCCCGCCCCCCCCCACCCCCCCCCCCCCCCCCCCCCCCCCCCCCCCCCCCCCCCCCCCCCCCCCCCCCCCCCCCCCCCCCCCCCCCCCCCCCCCCCCCCGGTTCCGCGGCTGAGCGCGGCCGATGAGTCGGCCGCGCGGACGGAGTCGGAACGAGCATGACGACCGGAGTGATCGACCCCAGGTACGGCGACGCGTCGATGACCCCGCCTGCGTGGGCCGACATCGAGCGCGTGCTCGTGGATGCGCAGCTCTACTGGATCATCACCGTCCGCGCGGACGGCCGGCCGCACGCGGTCCCCCTCGTGGGCGTGTGGCAGGACGGCGCCTTCGCCTTCTGCACCGGGTCCGACGAGCAGAAGCAACGCAACCTCGACGGGAACCCGCAGGTCGCCGTCACCACCGGGAGCACCGGTGCGAACGGCTGGAACAGCGGGGACGACGTGGTCGTCGAGGGCCGGGCGGTACGGGTGACGGAGGCCGGCGAGCTGCGTGCGCTGGCGTCGGCCTGGTACGCCAAGTACGGGGACGACTGGCACTTCGAGGTGCGCGGTGAGGAGTTCGTCGAGGTCGGCGACTCCGGCGCCCAGACCCCCGGCGGCGCCTGGGTCTACCGCGTCGCGCCCGCGAAGGTCATGGCCTTCGGCCCCCCGCACGGCCAGACGACGTACCGCTTCTGAGCAGCCCGCCCCACCGCGGGCGCCCGGTCAGGCCAGCTCGACGAGGTCGGCGAGGTCCTCGCTCCACGCGTCCTCGGTGCCGTCGGGCAGCAGGATGACCTTGTCCGGGTCGAGCGCGCGGACGGCGCCCTCGTCATGGGTGACCAGCACGATCGCCCCGGTGTAGGTGCGCAGCGCCTCGAGCACCTGCTCGCGACTGGCCGGGTCGAGGTTGTTGGTCGGCTCGTCGAGCAGCAGCACGTTCGCACCCGAGACGACGAGGGTCGCCATCGCCAGCCGCGTCCGCTCACCGCCGGAGAGCGTGCCGGTCCGCTGGTCGACCGTCTCCCCGGAGAAGAGGAAGGCGCCGAGGATCTTCCGCAGCTCCGTGGCGGTGCTGTCCGGCGCGGCGGATGCCATGTTCTCCAGCAGCGTCCGGTCCATGTCCAGGGTCTCGTGCTCCTGGGCGTAGTAGCCGACCCGCAGCCCGTGCCCGGCCTTCACCTCGCCGGTGTCCGGGGTCTCGGTGCCGGCCAGCATGCGCAGCAGCGTCGTCTTCCCGG
Source organism: Blastococcus sp. SYSU D00922 (assembly GCF_054050495.1). NCBI lineage: Bacteria > Bacillati > Actinomycetota > Actinomycetes > Geodermatophilales > Geodermatophilaceae > Blastococcus > Blastococcus sp. SYSU D00922. The sequence continues at coordinate 81,680 of NZ_JBJGZL010000016.1, read as the reverse complement.
CACCGTTCAGCCCGAGGACGACGACGCGCGCGCCCCGGTCCACCGCGAGGTCGACGTCGGTGAAGATCTCCAGCGAGCCGTAGCTCTTCGACAGGCCCTCGGCGGTGAGCGGTGTCTTCCCGCACGCGGCGGGGGTCGGGAAGCGGAGCTTGGCGACCTTGTCGTGGACGCGCACCTCGGCCAGGCCCGCGGCCAGCCGCTCGGCGCGCTTGTCCATGCTCTTCGCGGCCTTGGCCTTGGTCGCCTTGGCCCGCATCTTGTCCGCCTGGGCGTTGAGCGTGTCGATCTTCCGCTCGGTGTTCGCCCGCTCCTGCTTGCGGCGCCGCTCGTCGGTCTCGCGCTGCTGCAGGTAGCGCTTCCAGCCGAGGTTGTAGATGTCGACGGTGGCGCGGTTGGCGTCCAGGTGCCACACCTTGTTGACCACGGCCTCGAGCAGCTCGACGTCGTGGCTGATGACGATGAGCCCGCTCTTGTGGCTGGACAGGAAGCCCTTGAGCCAGGTGATCGAGTCGCCGTCCAGGTGGTTCGTGGGCTCGTCGAGCAGCAGCGTCTCGGCGTCGGAGAACAGGATGCGCGCGAGCTCCACGCGGCGGCGCTGACCACCGGAGAGCGTGCGCAGCGGCTGGGCCAGCACGCGGTCGGGCAGGCCGAGGTTGGTGCAGATGCGGGCGGCGTCGCTCTCGGCGGCGTACCCGCCCATGGCGGCGAACTGGTCCTCGAGCCGGCCGTAGCGGCGGACTGCCTTGTCGCGCTCGTCGTCGTCCGCGGGCTCCGCCATGGCGATCTGGGCCTTGGTCAGCTGGGCCCGGAGGACGTCGAGGCCGCGACCGGACAGCACCCGGTCGCTGGCGGTGATGTCGAGGTCGCCGCTGCGGGGGTCCTGCGGCAGGTAGCCGATCTCGCCGGAGACGTCGACCTTGCCGGCGTGCGGGATGCGCTCCCCGGCCAGCGTCGTGAGAGTCGTCGTCTTGCCGGCCCCGTTGCGGCCGACCAGGCCGATCCGGTCACCGGGCTGCACGCGGAGGTCTGCGCCGCTGATGAGGATGCGGGCGCCGGCGCGCAGCTCCAGGCCGGTCGTCGTGATCACTGAACCCAGGGTAGGCGCTCACGTGGTGATGTTCCGAACGCTTTCGGGGTGACATCGGCGGCATCACCCGAGCGGGCGTGTTGCCGCGGGCATCGGCACCACGCGGTCTCGCGGCGCGCCAGGATGCCCCCATGAACCCCCAGGGGGTCCCGTGGGTGCCGACCTGCCCCGTCTGCGGACGGCCGGTCGGCGACATCGGCGCGGGCCCGTGCCCGTCCTGCGGGTTGCCGGCCGCCGCGCAGTCCGCCCTGGTCCTGGCCCGGATCGGGACCACGATGGCCGAGCTCTCCCGCGAGCGGGACCAGCTGCTGGCCACGCTGCGCGCCAGCGCGCCGGGTGCCGCCCCTCCGGTCCCGGCCGCTCCCCCGGCCTGGGTGCCGCCGGCGCCGGCTCCGCCGTCGTGGCATCCGTCGGCCCCCGCGCCGCCGGCCCCCGCACCGCCGGCGGCACCTCGGCGCCGGCTCAGCCCGCAGGAGGTGCTCCTCGGGCTGGGTGCGCTGCTGGTCGTCGCGGCCGCGATCACCTTCGTGGCCGTCGCCTGGACGCGGTTCGGCCTCGCCTTCCAGGCGGGCGTGATGGTCACGGTCACGGCGGTCGCCTGCGCCGCCTCCGCCATGACCGCCCGCCGCGGGCTCCGCGCCACCGAGGAGGCGCTGGCCGCCGCCGGCGCGGCGCTGCTCGCCATCGACCTCGGCGCGGCGCGGGCGCTCGGCCTCTTCCGGCTGGAGGAGATGTCGCTGCGCCTGTGGTGGGCGGTGTCCTGCGCCGTCGTCGTCGTCGTGGCGCTCGCGCTCGGACGGCTGACCCGCACGACCGCCACCTGGCCGCTGGCCGCGCTGCTCGCGGCCCAGCCCCTGCCCTTCCTGTTCCTGACCGGTGAGCTGCTGACCGGGCCCGCCGGTGTCGCCGTCGCGCTCGGGACGGCGGCTGCCGACCTCGTGGCCGCCGCCCGCCTGCGGCGTTCCCTGGCGCCCGTCGCCACGGTTCTCGCGACGTTCCTCGCGGTCGTCGGCACGCTCGGCGGCCTGGCCACGGCGTGGAGCGGGGATGCCGGCGACTCCTGGACGGCGTCCGGCGTGCTCGTGCTCGCCGGAGCCGCGGCGCTGGTGATCGACCACCGGCGCCCCGTCGCGCGGTTCGCCGAGCTCCTGCCCGGCACCGTCGGCGCCGTGCTGGGCCTCTCGCTGGCCGGCTCGCTCGCGACGGCCGGCGAGCAGGGCTGGTGGGTCGCGGCCGGCCTCGGCCTCGTGGCGCTCACCGTCGCCGTCCTCACCGCGCCCCGGACCGCTCCCACGGCCGCCCTGGTCGCCGGCGGCGGGCTGCTGGCCGGCGCGCACGCGCTGCTGCTCGCCGAGGACAGGCGCTACGGCGCGCTGGCTCTCGTGGCGCTGGCCGCGACGGTGCCGGCGGTGCTCGCCGCGGTGCGCCTCCCGCTGCTGCGTCCCCCGGCCACGGCCTTGGCGCTCCTCGCCCCGGGGTGCGCGCTGCTGCTCGCCCGCGCCGACGGCGTCCTCACCGCGACCGTCGCCGGGCTGCTCCTGGCGCTGCTGGCCGCGGCGGCCTTCGCCGTCGCGACCGTCCGCACCGGCCACCCCGAGGAGTGGACGGCGGCCGGCGCCGGCGCGCTGGCCGGCCTGGCCGCGGGCGCGACCAGCGGCGCGGTCGGGGCCTGGGGCCAGGTCGCCGTCCAGCTCGGCATCGCCGGCGTCGCGGCCGGCGCCTACGCGATCGTCGCCTCCCGCCGCTGGGTGGGCGTGGTCGCCGTGGCGGACCTCGTCGTCGCCTCGTGGATCGCCGTCGGCGGGGCCGGCATCGAGGCGGTGGAGGCGTACACGCTGCCCGCCGCGGTCGGGCTGCTGGTCGTCGCCCTGCCGCAGCTGCGGGCGGGGGCGCCGTCCTGGGCGGCGGAGGGTGCGGCGGCCGGGGTGGCCCTGGTCCCCTCCGCCCTGGTGGTCGTCGCCGACCCGACGGCGCTCCGCCTGGTCCTGGTCATCGCGGCGGCGGCGCTGCTCACCGTCGTGGGCACCGTCCTCCACCGGCAGGCGCCGTTCGTGATCGGGGCGGGCGTGCTGCTGCTGGTCGCCGTCGGCCGGCTCGGGCCGTACGCGCCGCTGTTGCCGCGCTGGGTCACGCTCGGGACAGCCGGGCTGCTGCTGCTCGTCGTCGGCGCCACGTACGAGCGCCGCCGCCAGCAGGCCCGGGAGGCCGTCGCCTGGGTGGCGCAGATGCGCTGACCGGGTGCCACGCTCCCTCGTCCGCCCTACCGTGACGAGGTGACCAGCGTGGACCGGACGGTCGGGACGGCGCCGCTGCCGCCCCTGCCCTACCGCGCCCGGCCGGCGCAGGTCCTCCTCGGCGTGGGTGCCGTGCTGCTGGTCAGCGCGGGCGCGGCGGTCGCCTCCGCCTACGGCGGTGGTCCCGTCCGCGTGCTGCTGCTGGTCCTGGCGGCCGGGACCGCCTGGTTCTCCGTGCGCGCCGCCCGGACGGGCCTGCGCAGCTCCGAGGAGACCCTGGCCGCGTCCACCGCGGGCCTCGCCCTCGCCGGCTCCGATCTCGGGGCACCGGTGCTCGGGGGCGCGCCCGGCTGGGCCGCCCTCCTGGCGGCCGGCTTCCTCGGCCTGCACCGGGTGGCGCCCACGACCGCGAGCTGGCCGCTGGCGTCGTGGGCCGCGGCGCAGCTGGCCGTCCTCCGCGCCTTCGACGTGGTCCCCGATGCCCTGGAGACCACGGTCCTCCTCGGTGTCGCGCTCGTCGGCCTGGGGATCGCGCTCTTCGGGCGGCGGGCCGTCGCGCAGGTCGCGCTGGTGACCACGGCCCCGTGGTGGCTGGCCGGGGTCGTCGGCGGGTCGTCCAGTGCCTGGAACGGGGCCGGCGGGGAGCGCTGGCTGTCCGCGGCGCTGATGGTCGCCGCTGCCGCGGGGCTCCTGGTCACCCGGCTCCGCGCGGAGCTCGAACCGCTCACCGGTCCACCGGTCGCGATCCCGGTGGTGGCGGGGGTCGTGGCCGGGGCCGCCGTGACCGGGGCGTTCTCGTCGCTGGGCACGCTCGCGATGACGCTCACCGGCTACGCCGGTGTCCTGCTGGCGAACACGGCGGCAGCGGTCCTCACCGGCTGGCGGCGCGGCCTCCTGCTGCCCGTCGCGTTGTCGGCCGGCACCGTGATGGCCCTGTTCTCGGTCGTGCAGCTGGTCGGCCTCGAGCGGTGGTCGGAGCTCAGCCTGCTGCTCCTGCTCACCGCGCTGCCCACGGTGCTGGTCGCCGCCCGGCGTCCCGACGACCGTCCCGTGGCCCTGCCGACCGCGATCGGCTGCCTGGCCGGCGCCGCCCTGCTGGCCCTGCCGGACCGGCTGCTCGGCCCGGTCGCCGTGGGCGTGCTGCTGACCGTCCTCTACTGCGTGGCGATGACGGTGGGCGCCGGCCTCGACGCGTCCTCCCGCAGCGCGACGGCGCGCGCGGCCGCGCTCTGCTCGCTGGCCGCGGCGACGCTGCTCCGCGTCGAGCACCACCGGACCACGCTCGCCGTCCTGCTCGCCGTGCAGGGCGTCTTCACGCTCACCTGGGCGTGGCGGACCCACGTCCCCGGCGACCCGCTGCACCCGACGTCGGCGACCGCCTGGCGCGGCGGTGCCGTTCAGCTCGTGGCGGCCGGCTGGTTCTTCGCGGCGGCGGCGGACCTGGCGGCGGTCGAGTGGTACTCGCTGCCCGCGGCGATCGGGCTGCTGGTCGCCGCCGGGCCCCGGCTCGTCGACGGGCCGTCCTGGCCCGCGTGGGGCCCCGGCCTGCTCACCGCCGCGGTGCCCTCGGCCGTCCTGGCGGTGACGACGTCGGACGGCGACCGGGCCGTGTGGGTGCTGCTCGCCGCCGCGGCGGTGCTGGTGGCCGGCGCGCGCACCGGTCTGCGAGCGCCGCTGATGGTCGGTGCCGGGACGGTGCTGTTCCTCGGGCTCGGCTTCACCGTGCGGGCGCTGCCCTGGCCGCTCGCCACGGCCCTCGTGGTGGGTTGCGCCCTGCTGGCGCTCGGGATGCGTCGGGAGCGGCGTCCGGTCGCGGGGTTCGGCGCCCGCCTCGCCGACCTCCGCTGATCCGGCCCAGAACGCGCTTCTGGGGTGTTCCTCGCGCTCCTGGAGTCCTGCAGGACCCCGGGAGCGGGAAGAACACCCCAGAAGCGGAGGTGCGGAAGCCTCAGACGCGGAAGCCGAGGGCGCGGAGCTGCTCGCGGCCGTCGTCGGTGATCTTGTCGGGGCCCCACGGCGGCATCCAGACCCAGTTGATCCGGATGTCGTCGACCAGGCCGGGGCCGGGGCCGCCGGTCAGCGCCTGGCGGGCCTGGTCCTCGATGACGTCGGTCAGCGGGCAGGCCGCGGAGGTCAGCGTCATGTCGATGATCGCGACCTGCGACGCCCCCTCCTCGGCGACGTCCAGGCCGTAGACCAGGCCGAGGTCGACGACGTTGACGCCGAGCTCGGGGTCGACGACGTCGCGCATGGCCTCCTCGACGTCCTCGATGAGCGCCGACTTGTAGGCCGGCAGCTCGGCGGGGGTCTCGTCGGTGGTGGTCGGGTTCTCGGTCGTCTCGCTCACGTGGTGCCTCCCCAGGCTCGGGCGGACGCGTCCTTCAACGCCATCCAGCTCATCAGGGCGCACTTGATGCGCGCGGGGTACTTGGACACGCCGGCGAACGCGACGGCGTCCTCCAGCTCGTCCTCGAGCTTCTCGGCGACCGACGGGTCGCCCTTGGCCTGCATCAGGGTCATGAAGTGCTCGCCGGTCTCCAGGGCCTGCGGCACCGTCTTGCCGATCACCAGGTCGTACATCGCCGAGATCGACGCCTGGCTGATCGAGCAGCCCATGCCCTCGTAGGACACGTCGGCGATGGTGTCGCCCTCGACGTGCAGCCGCAGGGTCACCTCGTCACCGCAGGTCGGGTTGACGTGGTGCACCTCGGCCTCGAACGGCTCGCGCAGGCCGCGCCCGTGCGGGTTCTTGTAGTGGTCCAGGATGATCTCCTGGTACATCGACTCCAGCTGCATCAGTCGCGCCTCACACAGTTCCGAAGAACTTCTGGGCCGCGCGAATTCCGTCGGCGAGCGCGTCGATGTCGTCGTAGCCGGTGTGCACGTAGAACGTGGCGCGGGTGGTCGCGGGGACGCCGTAGCGCCGCACGACCGGCCAGGCGCAGTGGTGCCCCACGCGGACGGCGATGCCGTGGTCGTCGAGCACCTGGCCCACGTCGTGCGGGTGGATCCCCTCGACCGTGAAGGAGATCGCGCCGCCGCGGGCCACCGTGTCGGCCGGGCCGATCACCGTGACGCCGGGGATCTCGGCGAGCTTCTCCAGCGCGTAGGCGGTGATCGCCTCCTCGTGGGCCTGCACCTTGTCCATGCCCAGGCCCTGCAGGTACTCGACGGCGGCGGCCAGGCCGATGACCTGGGCGGTCATCGGCACGCCGGCCTCGAAGCGCTGCGGCGGCGGCATGAAGGTGCTGCCCTCCATGCGCACGACCTCGATCATCGAGCCGCCGGTGAGGAACGGCGGCAGCTTGTCGAGGACGTCGTAGCGACCCCAGAGCACGCCGACGCCGGTGGGCCCGAGCATCTTGTGGCCGGAGAACACCAGGAAGTCCGCGCCCAGCTCGGTGACGTCGACCGGCTGGTGCGGCACCGACTGGGCGCCGTCGACCAGCACCAGCGCGCCCACCGCGTGCGCCCGCTCGACGATCGGCGCGATCGGGTTGATCGTGCCGAGGATGTTCGACTGCTGGGTGACCGCGACCAGCTTGGTCCGCTCGTTGACCACCGTGTCCAGGTCCGAGAGGTCCAGCCGGCCGTCGTCGGTGAGGCCGAGCCAGCGCAGGGTCGCGCCGGTGCGCTCGCACAGCTGCTGCCACGGCACGAGGTCGGCGTGGTGCTCCATCTCGGTGACCACGATCTCGTCGCCCTGGCCGACCGCGTAGGCCCGGAACTCCGGCTCCTTGGCGGTCGCGGCGTTGCTCATCGCGTAGGCCACGAGGTTGATCGCCTCGGTGGTGTTGCGGGTGAAGACGATCTCCCGCTCGGGTGCGCCGATGAAGCGGCCGATGGTGGCGCGGGCCTCCTCGTAGGCGCCCGTCGCCTCCTCGGCGAGCAGGTGCGCGCCGCGGTGCGGGGCCGCGTTCACGTTCTCGTAGAACCAGCGCTCGGCGTCGAGCACCTGGCGCGGCTTCTGCGAGGTGGCGCCGGAGTCGAGGTAGACCAGCCGCTTCCCGTCCCGCACGGTGCGGGACAGGATCGGGAAGTCCGCCCGGATCGCCTCGACGTCCAGCGGCAGGGGCTCCTGCGCCCCGGCAGCGGGACGCGCGGCGAGCTGGGTCATGCGGATGCGACCTCCGTCGAGCCCTTCACGTAGGCGGCGTAGCCCTCGTTCTCGAGCTTGTCGGCCAGCTCCTGACCGCCCTCGTCGACGACCTTGCCGTTGACGAAGACGTGCACGAAGTCCGGCTTGATGTAGCGCAGGATGCGCGTGTAGTGCGTGATCAGCAGGACGCCGACGTCGCTGTCCTCGCGGCTCTTGTTGACGCCCTCGGACACGATGCGCAGGGCGTCGACGTCGAGGCCGGAGTCGGTCTCGTCGAGGATCGCGATGCGCGGCTTGAGCAGGCGCATCTGCAGGATCTCGTGGCGCTTCTTCTCACCGCCGGAGAAGCCCTCGTTGACGTTGCGCTCGGCGAACGCCGGGTCCATCTCCAGGCCGGCCATCTCGGTCTTGACGTCCTTGACCCAGGTGCGCAGCTTCGGCGCCTCGCCCTGGATCGCGGTGGCCGCGGTGCGCAGGAAGTTGGAGACGCTCACGCCGGGGACCTCGACCGGGTACTGCATGGCGAGGAACAGGCCGGCGCGGGCGCGCTCGTCGACGGTCATCGCGAGGACGTCCTCGCCGTCGAGGGTCACCGTGCCGCCGGTGATCGTGTACTTCGGGTGGCCGGCGATCGAGTAGGCCAGGGTCGACTTGCCCGAGCCGTTCGGGCCCATGATCGCGTGCGTCTCGCCGGACCGGACGGTCAGGTCGACGCCGCGCAGGATCTCCTTGGCGTCGTCACCCTCCCCGACGGTGACGTGCAGGTCGCGGATCTCGAGAACGGACACTTCGCTCCTCAGTTGCTGGCCGCGGCGGGGAGCGCGCCGTTCGACTCGGTGTCGACGTACACGTCCTCCCCCTCCACGCGGACCGGGTAGACATCGACCGGCTCGGTGGCCGGCAGGTTGGTGGGCTCGCCGGTGCGCAGGTCGAAGCACGACCCGTGCAGCCAGCACTCGATGGTGGGGGCGCCCTTGAACTCCTCGACGTCCCCTTCGGACAGCGGCACCTCGGCGTGCGAGCAGAGGTCCTGGATCGCGTAGACCTCGCCCTCGAACCGGACGATGGCGATGTCGACGTCGTCCAGCTCGACCCTCAGGGAGCCTGGCTCCTTGATGTCGGAGAGGGCGCAGACCCGCTCGAAGCTCATGCCGGCACGACCTCCTGCTCCTCGAGACCCGGCAACGCGCCGAGGCGGGTCTCGATGGAGCGCATGAGCCGGTCCTGCAGGGCGTCGACGCCGATGTGCTGGACGACGTCGGCGAAGAAGCCGCGGACCACGAGGCGACGCGCCGTCTCGGCGTCGATGCCGCGGGAGCAGAGGTAGAACAGCTGCTCGTCGTCGAACCGGCCGGTGGCGCTGGCGTGGCCGGCGCCGACGATCTCGCCGGTCTCGATCTCCAGGTTCGGCACCGAGTCGGCGCGGGCGCCGTCGGTGAGCACCAGGTTGCGGTTGAGCTCGTAGGTCTCGGTCCCGGTGGCGGCGGGCCGGATGCGGACGTCGCCGATCCAGACGGTGCGCGCCTCCTCGCCCTGCAGCGCGCCCTTGTAGAGGACGTTGCTGCGGCAGTTCGGGACGGCGTGGTCGACCCAGAGGCGGTGCTCCTGGTGCTGGGTCTCGTCGGCGAAGTAGACGCCGAACAGCTCCGCGGTGCCGCCGGGTCCGGCGTACTGCACGTTGCTGACCAGGCGCACGAGGTCGCCGCCGAGGGTGACCACGACCTGCTTGAAGGTCGCGTCGCGGCCGACGACGGCGTCGTACTGGCCGCCGTGCACGGCACCGGGCGCCCAGTCCTGCACGGACACCAGGTTCACCTGGGCGCCGTCACCGACGAGCACCGAGACGCCGCCGGAGTACCGGGCCAGGCCGGAGTGGTCGAGGACGATCGTGGCCTCGGCGAAGGCGCCGACCTCGATCACGAGCTGGCCCCACACGACGTCGTCCGAGCCGGTGCCGGCCAGGCCGAGGGTGACCGGCCGGTCCAGCTGCGCCTCCTTGGCCACGCGGACGACGGCGGCGCCGCCGCTGCGCTGGCGGGTGAGCGCGGCGAGCCGGTCGGCCGGCTCGGGCAGGCTCTTCAGCAGCGGGTCGCCGGCCTCGACGCTGGTCAGCTCGACGCCCTCGGGCAGGTCGGTCGTCCAGGTCAGGTGGGCGTCGGACGGGGCGCCGTCCAGGAGCGGGCGGATCCGCTTCATGGGCGTGAAGCGCCACGTCTCCTCGCGACCGGTGGGGACGCCGAAGGCGTCCGGGTCGGTCGAGGTGAACCGCTCCGCCGGCGAGCCGGTCGGGGCCGGACCGCCGTGCGAGTGCGCGCCCGGGGCGACACCGGTCGAGTCGGCCGGCGTGGTCGGCGGACCCGCCTGCGCGCCGACGCCGGGAGCGAAGAGCTCCCCGGCGAGGGTCGCGGTGTCGGTGGTGAGTTCGGTCGTGTTGTCGGACGGCATCAGCCGACGGCACCTTCCATCTGCAGCTCGATGAGCCGGTTGAGCTCGAGGGCGTACTCCATGGGCAGCTCGCGGGCGATCGGCTCCACGAACCCGCGGACGACCATGGCCATCGCCTCGTCCTCGGACAGGCCACGGCTCATCAGGTAGAAGAGCTGGTCGTCGCTGACCCGCGACACGGTCGCCTCGTGACCCATGGCCACGTCGTCCTCGCGGACGTCGACGTAGGGGTAGGTGTCCGAGCGGCTGATCGTGTCGACGAGCAGGGCGTCGCACTTGACCGTCGACTTGGAGCCGTAGGCGCCCTCGTCGATCTGGACCAGGCCGCGGTAGGACGTGCGGCCACCGCCGCGGGCCACCGACTTCGATACGATCGTCGAGGAGGTGTGCGGGGCGGCGTGGACCATCTTGGCGCCGGCGTCCTGGTGCTGGCCCTCGCCCGCGAAGGCGATCGAGAGGACCTCGCCCTTGGCGTGCTCGCCGGTCATCCACACGGCCGGGTACTTCATCGTCACCTTGGAGCCGAGGTTGCCGTCGACCCACTCCATGGTCGCGCCCTCGTGGGCCACGGCCCGCTTGGTGACCAGGTTGTAGACGTTGTTCGACCAGTTCTGGATGGTCGTGTACCGGCAGCGCGCGTTCTTCTTGACGATGATCTCGACGACCGCGGAGTGCAGCGAGTCGCTCTTGTAGATCGGCGCGGTGCAGCCCTCGACGTAGTGCACGTAGGCGCCCTCGTCGACGATGATCAGCGTCCGCTCGAACTGGCCCATGTTCTCGGTGTTGATCCGGAAGTAGGCCTGCAGCGGGATGTCGACGTGCACGCCCTTCGGCACGTAGATGAACGAGCCACCCGACCAGACGGCGGTGTTCAGCGCGGCGAACTTGTTGTCGCCGGACGGGATCACCGAGCCGAAGTACTCCTGGAAGATCTCCGGGTGCTCCTTCAGGGCCGTGTCGGTGTCCAGGAAGATGACGCCCTGGTCCTCCAGCTCCTTCTGGATCTGGTGGTAGACGACCTCGGACTCGTACTGCGCGGCGACGCCGGCGACCAGGCGCTGCTTCTCCGCCTCGGGGATGCCGAGCCGGTCGTAGGTGTTCTTGATGTCCTCGGGCAGCTCCTCCCACGAGGCGGCCTGGGCCTCGGTCGAGCGCACGAAGTACTTGATGTTCTGGAAGTCGATGCCGGAGAGGTCCGAACCCCAGTCGGGCATGGGCTTGCGGTCGAACAGCTTGAGGGCCTTGAGGCGCCGCTCGAGCATCCACTCGGGCTCGTTCTTGCGGCGGGAGATGTCGCGGACGACGTCCTCGTTCAACCCTCGCTTGGCCGACGCACCGGCGACGTCGGCGTCCGCCCAGCCGTACTCGTAGCGGCCGAGCTGGTCGATCTGCTCGTCCTGGGTCAGCGGCTGCTGGGTGCTGGTCATGCGGGCGTCCTCTCCCGGTCGTTCGTGGGGGTGGTGCTGGTGCTCGTGCGCGCGCGATCGGGCGCTGCGGGCTCACGTGGTACAGGGCGTTCGGGGGCCGATCTGTTCCCCGGGCGCGGTGATCTCGACTGCAGTGGCCCGGGGATGTGCGTGGTGCAGATCCCGTCGCCGTGGGCGATCGTCGCCAGCCGCTGCACGTGGGTGCCGACGAGCCGGCCGATCACCGCTGTCTCGGCCTCGCACAGCTGGGGGAACTCCGCGGCCACGTGCGCCACCGGGCAGTGGTGCTGGCAGAGCTGCCCCCCGCCGGAGATCGCCGAGGCCGTGGCAGCGTAGCCCTCGGCGGTCAGGGCGGCGGCGAGGGCCTGCGCACGGTCGACGGGCTCTCCGCCGCGGCCGTCGACGGCCTGCTGGACGGCGCTCGAGGCGCGGGCCTCGAGGCCGGCGAGCTGCTGCTCGGCGACGGCGCGGACAGCGTCGGGCCCCCCGGAAGCGGCGACGTAGCGCAGTGCCGTCAGGGCGAGGTCGTCGTAGGCGTGCGGGAAGGTCGCGCGGCCGGCGTCGGTGAGGTGGAAGCGGCGCGCCGGACGGCCGCGGCCGCGGTGCGCTGCCCGACTTTCCGCACCCAGCCCACCCTTGCGCTCCTCGAGCCGGCCGGCGGCGACGAGCGAGTCCAGGTGCCGGCGGACGGCGGCCGGCGAGATGCCCAGCCGGCCCGCCAGCTCCGTGGCGGTCTGCGGGCCGTGCTCCATGAGCAGGGCGCTGACGCGGTCGCGGGTACGCCCGTCGTCGGCCGCAGCCGACGAGCGCGGGTGTGCCGCAACGCTTTCCACAACACGAGTGTGTCCTATTTCGGCGACCTCGCAAGGAAGGTGCACCTAAGAAGAGGCCTCCGGGGGACGACTCGTGAGCAGCCTCACGCTGCGCCCCACCGCCTAGCATCGACGTGTGCCGGTTCTCCCCTCCGCCTTCTCCCCCGCGACCGTCTCCCGCGTCGCCCTGGCCAACGCCGTGGCGAACGGGCTGATCGTCGTCACCGGCGGCGCCGTGCGGCTGACCGGCTCCGGCCTGGGCTGCCCGACGTGGCCGCGCTGTACCTCGGAGAGCTTCGTCGCGACGCCGGAGCTGGCGGGCCACGGCGCCATCGAGTTCGGCAACCGCCTGCTCACCTTCGTGCTGACCGCGGTGGCGATCGCGACCGTCGTCGTCGTCTGGCGCTCGGCGCGGCGCGACCTGCGGCCGCTCGCGGTCATCACCTTCCTCGGCATCCCGGCGCAGGCGCTGCTCGGCGGCGTCACGGTGCTCACCGGCCTGAACCCGTGGACGGTGGCCGCGCACTTCCTGGTCTCCGCCGCCCTGGTCGCGCTCGCCACGACGCTGTGGCTGAGGTCGCGGGAGCCCGGCGTGGGCCAGCCGCTGCTCCGCCGTCCGTTCGTCCTGCTCACCTGGGGCATCGCCGCCGTCACCGCCGCGGTCCTGGTGCTGGGCACGATCGTCACCGGCAGCGGGCCGCACAGCGGCGACGTCGACTCGAACGACGTCCCGACCGGCGACCGGATGGGCTTCGACCCCGAGCTGGTCAGCCAGCTGCACGCCGACGTCGTCTTCCTGCTGATCGGCCTGACCGTCGCGCTGCTGGTCGCCCTCTACGCGACCGACTCCCCCGGCCGCGTCCGCCGGGCGGCGCGCGACCTGCTGATCGTCCAGGTGGCGCAGGGCATCGTCGGCTACGTCCAGTACTTCACCGACCTGCCCATCGCGCTCGTGCTGCTGCACATGCTGGGCGCGGTGCTGATCACCGCCTACACCGCGCGGCTCGTCTGGTCGGTGCGCGGCCCGGCCTCCGAGCTGCCCGTCGCGGCGCAGACGCCCGAGGCGGCCGCGGCCCGCTGACCGGCGCGGCTCAGCCCGACAGGGTGCGCAGATGCGCGATTCCGACGCCCAGAACTGCGCATCAGCGCACGGTGTCGAGGCCTAGTCGTGCCAGACGAGGACGACGGCGAGCGAGCCGTCGGGTGACTCCCAGCGACCGGCGGTGACGGTCTCCTCGGCACTGCGGGCGTCCGCCCAGGCCGGCCAGGCGTCCGTCTCGTCGTGCCAGACCAACCGCCCGCCCGCGAAGTAGGTGAGCACCGGCCACCCGTCCTCGATCAGGGCCTCGGCCTCGGCTGCCTCGATGCGGGAGGCCGTCAGCGAGTACGTGCGCCCGTCGGCCCCGACGAACTGCCCCATCCGGGCGTTGGCGAGGTCGCGCCTCACACGATGGCGTCGACGACGATCGCGACCATCAGCAGCGCCAGGTACGAGATCGACACGTGGAACAGCTGCATCGGCTTGGTCTCGCCGCCGCGCTTGATGCGGCCGAGCAGGCGGTGCGACTCGAGCACGAACCAGCCGCCGAGCAGGACCGCCGGGATCGTGTAGCCCAGCCCGATCCCGTAACCGGAAGCCACCGGCCACAGCAGCAGCGAGACGGCGACGGTCACCCACGCCCAGACGACGGTCTGCCGGCCCACCGACAGGTCGGTGGTCACCACCGGGAGCATCGGGACGTCGGCCCGCGCGTAGTCGTCCTTGAACCGCATGGCCAGGGCCCAGAAGTGCGGCATCTGCCAGCAGAACACGACGCCGAACACGACGACCGCCGGCCAGTCGAGCGACCCCGTGACCGCGGCCCAGCCGATGAGCACCGGGGCCGCCCCGGGCACGCCGCCGAACTCGGTGCTGCGGCGGGTGTGCCGCTTGAAGACCATCGTGTACAGGACGGCGTAGTAGAAGATCGCGGCCGCGGCGAGGGCGGCGGCCAGCAGCGTCGTGGTCAGGGCGAGCAGCACGATCGACGACAGGGTGAGCACGAGGCCGAAGACCAGCGCCGCCTTCGGGGTGACCGCGCCGGTGACCAGCGGCCGGTTCTGCGTGCGCTTCATCAACCGGTCGATGTCGCGGTCGAAGTAGCAGTTGAAGACGTTCGCGGCGCCGGCCGCGAGCGTCCCGCCGAGCAGGGTGACCAGCAGGAGCGACAGGGACGGCCAGCCCCGGGCGGCCAGCATCATCGCGGGGACCGTCGTCACCAGGAGCAGCTCGATGATCCGCGGCTTGGTCAGCGCGACGTACGCGCCGACCCGGGCGCGGAGCGAGCCGGGGTCGCGGTGAGCGGGGGCGGAGCGGCGCTCCGACAGCGCCGTCACCGGGTGCCCTCGTGCGCGGCAGCGCGCGGGCAGCAGGGCACCAGGGTGTCCCTTCGAGACCGGGGATGTGAACTCCCGCCACTGTAGCCCGGACGGGGCACGGGCCACGTCGCGGCATGAGCGCGGATGACTAGGGTTGATCGCGTTGTTGCTGCGTGTGCAGCGGGTAGGGCCGACGTCGACGACGACGGTGCGCCCCCGGTCCAGCGCGGGACCGAGCCGGGCGCCGGCCGCACGCAGGACCATCTTCCGAGGGAGCACCCAGCACATGACGCAGAGCACCGGGTCCGAAGCTCCGGCCGAGGCCGCCTCCGACAGCCCGACCGGCAGCCCCACGCAGCCGAACCCCACCCTGCCCGACGGCTTCGGCGACCTGGACCGCCGCGCGATCGACACCGCGCGCGTCCTCGCCATGGACGCCGTCCAGAAGGTCGGCAACGGCCACCCGGGCACCGCGATGAGCATGGCGCCCACCGCCTACCTGCTCTTCCAGAAGTGGCTCCGCCACGACCCCAGCGACCCGAACTGGGTCGGTCGCGACCGCTTCGTGCTGTCGATGGGCCACTCGAGCCTCACCCTCTACGTCCAGCTCTACCTCTCCGGCTACGGCCTGGAGCTCGACGACCTGAAGGCGCTGCGCACCTGGGGCTCGCAGACCCCGGGCCACCCCGAGGTCAACCACACCCCCGGCGTCGAGACGACGACCGGCCCGCTCGGCCAGGGCGTCGGCAACGCGGTCGGCATGGCGATGGCCGCCCGCCGCGAGCGCGGCCTGCTCGACCCCGACGCCCCCGAGGGCGAGAGCCTCTTCGACCACACCGTCTGGGCCTTCGCCTCCGACGGCGACCTGGAGGAGGGCGTGAGCGGCGAGGCGTCGTCGCTGGCCGGCACCCAGCAGCTGGGCAACCTGGTCCTCGTCTACGACGACAACAAGATCTCGATCGAGGACGACACGAACGTCGCCTTCACCGAGGACGTCGGCAAGCGCTACGAGGCCTACGGCTGGCACGTGCAGCACGTGGACGACGGCGAGGACCTCGCCGCGGTCGACGCCGCGTTCGCCGCCGCCAAGGCCGAGACCCGCCGCCCCTCGATCATCGTGCTCAAGACGATCATCGGCTGGCCCGCGCCCAACAAGCAGAACACCGGCGCCGCGCACGGCTCCGCACTCGGCGACGACGAGGTCAAGGCCACCAAGGAGGTGCTCGGCTTCGACCCCGAGCAGACCTTCGAGGTCGCCCCCGAGGTCATCGAGCACGCCCGCAAGGTCGTCGACCGCGGCCAGGAGGCCCACGCCGGCTGGCAGAAGGAGTTCGACGCCTGGAAGCAGGGCAACCCGGACGGCGCCGCCCTGCTCGAGCGCATGGGCACCCGCACCCTCCCCGAGGGCTGGACGCAGAAGCTGCCGACCTGGGACGCCGACCCCAAGGGCGTCGCGACCCGCAAGGCCAGCGGCGAGGTCCTCGCCGCCCTCTACCCCGAGCTCCCGGAGCTGTGGGGCGGGTCGGCCGACCTCGCGGAGAGCAACAACACCGCCGTCAAGGGCGAGCCGTCGTTCCTGCCCGCCGACCGCCAGACCAAGATGTGGAGCGGTGGGCCCTACGGCCGCACGCTGCACTTCGGCGTCCGGGAGCACGCGATGGGCGCCGTCATGAACGGCATCGCGCTGCACGGCGGCACCCGCGTCTACGGCGGCACGTTCCTGACGTTCTCCGACTACATGCGCGGCGCCGTCCGCCTCGCCGCGCTCATGCAGCTGCCGGTCATCTACGTCTGGACCCACGACTCGATCGGCCTCGGCGAGGACGGCCCGACCCACCAGCCGATCGAGCACTTCGCCGCGCTGCGCGCCATCCCGGGTCTGGACGTCGTCCGGCCCGCCGACGCCAACGAGACGGCGATCGCCTGGCGCACGATCCTGGAGAACAACGACCGCCCGGCCGGTCTGCTGCTGTCGCGGCAGAACCTGCCCGTGTTCGACCGCGGCGAGTTCGGCTCGGCCGACGGCGTCGCACGCGGCGCCTACGTGCTCGCCGAGGCGTCCGACGGCAACCCGCAGGTGATCCTCATGGGCACCGGCTCCGAGGTGCAGATCGCCGTCGCCGCCCGCGAGCGGCTGGAGGCCGACGGCGTCCCGACCCGCGTGGTGAGCGTGCCGTGCGTCGAGTGGTTCGCCGACCAGGACCAGGCCTACAAGGACGAGGTGCTCCCGCCCACCGTCCGCGCCCGCGTCAGCGTCGAGGCCGGCGTGCCGATGGGCTGGCGCGAGTTCGTCGGCGACGCCGGCCGGATCGTCGGGCTCACCCACTACGGCGCGAGCGCGGCGTACACGGTGCTCTACGAGAAGTTCGGCCTCACCGACGAGGCGGTCGTGGCCGCCGCGCGCGAGAGCATCGAGGCCGCCGCCTCGGGTAATGCCGTCCCTGCCGGACCCGTCGCCGCGACCGGCGGCCTCCCCCACCCCACCGGCGACCGCTGAAACGGGACGCCGACACAACACCACAGCCTGAGAGGCAGTGACATGGCACAGAACGAGAAGCTGGCCGAGCTCTCCGAGGCAGGGGTCGCCGTCTGGCTCGACGACCTCTCCCGGGATCGGATCCGCAGCGGCAACCTGCAGTCCCTCGTCGACGAGTACTCCGTCGTCGGCGTCACCACCAACCCGACCATCTTCGCGGCCGCGATCAGCGGGTCGGAGTCCTACGACGACCAGCTGCACGCGCTCGCCGTTCGTCAGGTGAGCGTCGAGGAGGCCCTGCGCACCATCACGGCCTCCGACGTCCGGGACGCCTGCGACCTGCTCGCCCCGGTCGCCGAGGCCTCCCCCGGCGACGGCCGCGTGTCGCTCGAGGTCGCCCCCGGCCTCGCCCACGACACCGACGCCACCGCGGCCGAGGCCGCGCACCTGTGGTGGCTGGTCGACCGCGAGAACCTCTACATCAAGATCCCGGCGACGGAGGCGGGCCTGCCGGCGATCACCGAGACGATCGCCAACGGCATCAGCGTCAACGTCACCCTGATCTTCAGCCTCGAGCGCTACCGCGCGGTCATGGACGCCTACCTCTCCGGCCTGGAGAAGCGGGTGGCCGAGGGCGGCTCGCTGGCCGGCATCGCGTCGGTGGCGTCGTTCTTCGTGTCCCGCGTGGACACCGAGATCGACAAGCGCCTCGACAAGGCCGGCGCCGACCCCTCGCTCAAGGGCAAGGCCGGTATCGCGAACGCCCAGCTCGCGTACCAGGCCTACGAGGAGGTCTTCTCCTCCGACCGGTGGCGGGCGCTGGAGGCGCAGGGGGCCGTCCCGCAGCGGCCGCTGTGGGCCTCGACCGGGGTCAAGAACCCCGAGTACTCGGACACGATGTACATCAGCGAGCTGATCGCGCCCGGCACGGTCAACACCATGCCCGAGAAGACCATGATGGCCTACGCCGACCACGGCAGCCCCGGCACGCCGGTGCAGAAGGCCTACGACGACGCCGCCGCCGTCATGCAGGCGGTGCGCGACGCCGGCATCGACCTCGACGACGTCTTCCGGGTCCTCGAGGAGGAGGGCGTGCAGAAGTTCGTCGACTCCTGGGACGAGCTGACCGAGTCGGTGCGCACCCAGCTCGAGGACAAGGCATGACCCTGCAGGTCACCGTCTCGGGGCTGGAGATCCCGGACTCGGTCCGGGGCCCGCTCACCGACGACGACGTCGCCGGCCGGCTGGTCGGCAAGGACGCTACGCTGTGGGGTCCCGACGCCGAGAGCGAGGCGTCGATCCGCCTGGGCTGGCTCGACCTGCCGGCCACCTCGCGCGAACTGGTGTCGCGCCTGGCCGACCTGCGTGCCGAGCTCGCCGGCGAGGGGCTGGACCGCATCGTGCTCTGCGGCATGGGCGGGTCCTCCCTCGCGCCGGAGGTCATCTGCCGGACGGCGGGGGTGCCCCTCGTCGTCCTCGACACCACCGACCCCGGCCAGGTGGCCGCGGCGATGGACGACCTCGACCGCACCGTGGTCGTGGTCAGCTCGAAGTCCGGCGGCACCGTCGAGACCGACAGCCAGCGACGGGCGTTCATCGCCGCGTTCGCCGAGGCCGGCCTCGACGAGAAGGAGATCGGCCGGCGCTTCGTCGTCGTCACCGACCCCGGGTCGCCCCTCTCCGAGACCGCCGCCGCCATGGGCGCGCGGGCGGTCTTCCTCGCCGACCCGAACGTCGGTGGCCGCTACTCCGCCCTCTCCGCCTTCGGTCTCGTGCCGTCGGCGCTGGCCGGTGCCGACGTCGGCGCGCTGCTCGACGAGGCCGAGGAGCTGGCCGGCACGCTCGCCGAGCCGGGCAACCCCGCCCTCGAGCTGGGTGTCGCCATGGGCGCTGGCTTCCGCGCCGGGCGCGACAAGCTCGCCCTGGCCGACGGCGGCTCCGGCATCACCGGTTTCGGCGACTGGGCCGAGCAGCTGATCGCCGAGTCGACCGGCAAGGAGGGGCGCGGCATCCTGCCCGTCGTCGTCGAGTCGGTCGATGCGCCCGGCGCCACCGGCGCCGACGTTCTGCTCGCCGTCGTCGGCTCCGGCAGGCCGGGCACCGAGCCGTCGGTCAGCGTCGCCGGCCCGCTCGGCGCGCAGTTCCTCGGCTGGGAGTACGCCACCGCGGTGGCCGGGCGGGTCCTGGGGATCAACCCCTTCGACCAGCCCAACGTCACCGAGAGCAAGGAGAACACCCAGCGGATCCTCGGCGAGGGGCTGCCGGACGAGCGGCCCGCGGCGACGATCGGCGCGATCGAGATCCGCGGCAGCGGCGGCGTGCTCGACGGGGTCGACCTGTCCTCGCACGACGGCCTGGTGCTGGCCGTCGACGCGCTGCTGGCCGCCGTCCCGCCGCGGGGCTACCTCGCGGTGATGGCCTACCTCGACCGGGAGAAGGACGCCAGCGCCGAGAACCTGCGGGCCGCCCTGGCCCGCCGCGGCGAGCACGCCGTCACCTTCGGGTGGGGGCCCCGCTTCCTGCACTCCACCGGGCAGTACCACAAGGGCGGCCCGCAGGTCGGGGCGTTCCTGCAGATCACCGGCGTGGTGACCGAGGACCTGGCCGTGCCCGACCAGCCGTACACCTTCGGGACCCTGCAGGCGGCGCAGGCCGGTGGCGACCGCAAGGCCCTCGCGGACCGCGACCGCCCGCTGCTGCACCTGCACCTGACCGACCGCGCCGCTGGGTTGGGCCAGCTCCTCTCGGCCCTCGCCTGACCGACCCCGTCGTCCGGTCCTCCCGCCGGGCCGGACGACGGGACCCTTCCCAGACCTCGAGGACGGACGGACATGATCCCCAACCCGCTGCGCGACCCGCGGGACCGGCGGCTGCCCCGGGTACCCGAGCCGTGCGCCCTGGTCGTCTTCGGCATCACCGGCGACCTCGCCCGCAAGAAGCTCCTGCCCGCGGTGTACGACCTGGCCAACCGCGGCCTGCTGCCCACCAACTTCGCGCTGCTCGGGTTCGCCCGCCGCGACTGGGAGGACCAGGACTTCGCCGAGCTCTCGCGGGAATCCGCGCGTGCGCACGCGCGCACCCCGTGGCGCGAGGAGGTCTGGGAGCGCCTGGCCGCGACCGTCCACTTCGTCCAGGGCTCGTTCGACGACGACGACGCGTTCGACCAGCTGGCCGCCACGTTGCGGGAGCTGGAGGGGTCGCACGGCATCGGCGGGAACGCCGCGTTCTACCTCTCGATCCCGCCGGCCATGTTCCCCACGGTGCTCAAGCAGATGGAGCGCACGGGCATGGCGCAGAGCACGCCGGACCGGTGGCGCCGCGTCGTCGTCGAGAAGCCCTTCGGCGAGGACCTGCCCTCCAGCCGCGAGCTCAACGCGCTCGTCGACTCGGTCTTCAGCGCCGAGGACGTCTTCCGGATCGACCACTACCTGGGCAAGGAGACGGTCCAGAACCTGCTGGCCCTGCGGTTCGCCAACAGCCTGTTCGAGCCCATCTGGAACGCCCAGAACGTCGACTCCGTGCAGATCACCATGGCCGAGGACGTCGGCATCGGCGGGCGGGCGCAGTTCTACGAGAAGACCGGCGCCGCCCGCGACGTCCTGCAGAACCACCTCCTCCAGCTGCTCGCGCTGACCGCCATGGAGGAACCGGTCGAGTTCTCCGCCGAGGAGATCCGGACCGAGAAGCTGAAGGTCCTGCGCGCCATCTCGCTGCCCGAGGACCTGGAGACCTTCGCCGTCCGCGGGCAGTACGAGCAGGGCTGGCTGGCCGGTCAGCGGGCCAACGGCTACCGGCAGGAGGAAGGGGTCGACCCCAAGTCGAGGACGGAGACGTTCGCCGCCGTCCGGCTCGGCGTGGAGACCCGCCGTTGGGCCGGGGTGCCCTTCTACCTGCGCACCGGCAAGCGGCTCCCCCGCCGGGTCACCGAGATCGCGCTGGTGTTCAAGCGTGCCCCGCACCTGCCCTTCGCCGACACCGACACCGAGGAACTGGGCAACAACCAGCTCGTCGTGCGGGTCCAGCCCGACGAAGGTGTCACCCTCAAGTTCGGGTCGAAGGTGCCCGGCAGCGTCATGGAGGTCCGCGACGTCTCGATGGACTTCCTCTACGGCGAGCAGTTCACCGAGGCCAGCCCCGAGGCGTACGAGCGGCTGCTGCTCGACGTGCTGCTGGGCGACGCGACGCTGTTCCCGCGCAACGCCGAGGTGGAGGCCTCCTGGGCCGTGATCGACCCGCTCGAGGAGTTCTGGGCCGGGTCGACGCCGCACCCCTACCGCGCCGGTGAGTGGGGGCCCCGCGCTGCCGAGGAGATGCTCGCGTCCGAGGGACGGCGGTGGCGACGGCCATGAGCCCCCTGCTCCCCCTCCGAATCGAGGAGACACCGTGACCACGCTCTGGGACACGACCGGCTCGGCCGTCGTGAAGGAACTGGCCGCTCAGCGGCGCACCGGCGGTGCTGTCCTGTCCGGCGTGGCGCTGACGCTGGTCGTCGTCGCCGACGAGAGCCGGGTGACCGAGGCGGAGGAGGCGGCGACCCACGCCGCCGAGGCCCACCCCTGCCGCATCCTCGTCGTGGTCCGCCGCCAGCTGGAGGCCCCGGCCCCGCGCCTGGACGCGGAGGTGCTCATCGGCGGGCGCCTCGGCCCCGGCGAGGCCGTGGTCATGCGGATGTACGGCCGTCTGGGCCTGCACGCCGAGTCCGTCGTCCTGCCGCTGCTGGCCGCCGACGCACCGGTCGTCGCCTGGTGGCACGCCGCTCCCCCGGAGAAGCTCGCCACCGACGCGCTGGCGGTCTTCGCGCACCGGCGGATCACCGACAGCTCCATCGCCGAGGACCCGCTGGCCGCGCTCAAGACCCGCGCCGTCGACTACGCGCCCGGTGACACGGACCTCGCGTGGACCCGCAGCACCGCCTGGCGGTCGATCCTCGCCTCCACCCTGGACTCCGTCTCCGGACGGCGCGGCGAGCCCGTCGCGGTCCGCGGGGCGCGCGTCGAGGGCGACTCGGCGAACCCGACCGCCCAGCTGCTGGCCGGCTGGATCTCGTCCCGGTGCGGGTGCCCCGTCGCCGTCGAGGACGGCGGGCGCAAGCCCAACTCCAGCGGCGTCGACTCCGTCACCCTGCAGCTCGACCAGGACGAGGAGGTGCGGATCCAGGCCGACCGCCGGGGTGGTGCCGCCATCTCCCAGCCCTACCGGCCGGACGCGACCGTGGCCCTCCCCGACCGCGTGCTCGGGGACCTGCTCAGCGAGGAGCTGCGGCGGCTGGACCGCGACGAGCCATACAGCGACGCGCTCCAGGCGGCGACCGGCGTGACCGGCCTGTCCGGCCGCTCCCCCGACCGCGAGCACGTCTGGTTCGACCCCGCCGAGAACGGCGACGGCAACGGCCGGCCGCGCAAGAAGGCCGCCGCAAAGCCGGCCGGCGACTCGTGACCGCCCCCCGGCCGGACGTCGTCGTCGAGGCCGACGCCGACGCGCTGGCCCGTGCGGTGGCCGAGGCCCTCGTGGCCCGGCTCGCCGCGGCCCAGATCCTGCACGGTCGGGCATCGGTGGTGCTCACCGGTGGCGGCGTCGGCACGGCGGTGCTGGAGCACGTCGCCGGCCTCGCCGAGGAGCCGGTGCGCGAGACCGTCGACTGGGAGAACGTCGACGTCTGGTGGGGCGACGAGCGCTTCGTGCCCGCCGACAGCGACGACCGCAACGAGAAGCAGGCCCGCGAGGCGCTGTTGGCGCGCGTCGGCGTGCCGGAGCACCGGATCCACGCGATGCCGGCCTCGGACGGCGAGTTCGCCGAGCCCGAGGACGCGGCCGCCTGGTACGCCGCCGAGCTGGCCGGGGCGGCCGACGAGGGGAAGGCGCTGCCGCACGTCGACGTCCTGCTCCTGGGCATGGGGCCCGAGGGCCACGTCGCGTCGATCTTCCCCGACTCCCCCGCCGTCCGGGACGAGCGCCCGGTCGTCCCGGTGCGCGACTGCCCGAAGCCGCCGCCCACCCGCGTGAGCCTCGGCTTCACCGCCATCAACGCGGCCGACGAGGTGTGGCTGCTCGTGGCCGGCGAAGGCAAGGCGGCCGCGGTGGCCGCGGCGCTGGCCGAGGACGCCGACCCCGTGCAGCTCCCCGCCGCGGGCGTCCACGGCGTGCGGGCCACCAGGTGGTTGCTCGACCGCGCCGCCGCGGGCAAGCTGCCGGCACCCCCCGGCTAGCCGACCGGCGGCCGGCGTCTGCGAGGACGGATGGTCGCATGACCGACAGCGCCCGTGACCCCCTGCTCGACGTCCGCCCGGGCGACCGCTGGCTGGTCGCGGTGGCGCACCCGGACGACGAGTCGTTCGGGTGCGGCTCGACCATCGCCCACGCGGCGGCGCGCGGGGCCGAGGTCACCGTCGTGTGCGCCACCCGCGGCGAGGCCGGAGAGACGGTGCCGGGCACGGTGGACGGCGACCTCGGGACCGTCCGCGAGGCCGAGCTGCGGCGGGCCGCCGCCCGGCTGGGCGTCGCCCGGGTCGAGCTCCTCGGCTACCGCGACTCCGGGTTCGACGGCGACCTGCCCGATGGCTCGCTGTGCGCGGCCCCGGTCGACGAGGTCGCCCGGACGCTGGCGCGGCTGATCGCGGAGCTGCAGCCGCAGGTGCTGCTCACGCTGGACGGCAGCGACGGGCACCGCGACCACCTGCACATCGGTGCCGCCGCCCGCGAGGCCGTCGCCGACGCGGCCGGCCCCGCTCCCCTGCTCGTCGAGTACTGCCTGCCCAACAGCCTGCTCCGAGGGTGGCTGGACGAGATGCGGGCGGTGCGGCCCGACACCGCGTACCACGCGCTCGACCCGGCCGGCCTGGGGCGGGAGGACGCCGACATCACCGACGTCGTCGACACCAGCGACGTGCTCGACCGCCGCGAGGCGGCCATCGCCGAGCACCGTTCGCAGGTGTCGCCGTTCGAGGGGCTCAGCGACGGGCTCCGCCGGGCGTTCCTGACCGCCGACCACCTCGCCCGCGTGCGACTCGCCGACCGCACCCCGTAGCGACCGGCGGCGCGCCGGGTATCCGCGCGGCGGGGGCGGCTCCTCTCCCCTCCGGAGGCGGCATCCTGCCGCCGAGTGGACCCGGAGACCAGGAGCACCCGATGACCGACGGCACCGTTCTCGCCCGCCCGACGACGGGCGCGATCCCCGCCCCGCGCACGCCGGGGACGGTGCGCCCGCTGCCCTGGCTGGAGCCCGGGCAGTACGCGCGCGGCAGCCGGCCCCGGTCGCAGTACTGGGACGTGGAGACAGCCCGCTGGGTCACCCGGGCGGCCGTGCCCGGCCCGCGCCGGGGCGACTGACCGCGGGGCTCAGGCCCGGCGCTGGTGCAGCCGGGTCAGGGCCTCTTCGAGCAGGGCGTGCCCGTCCGCGTCGCTGCGCCGCTCGCGGACGTAGGCCAGGTGCGTCTTGTACGGCTCGGTGCGCGGCGCCGGCGGCGGGTTCTGCTGGTCCTGACCGGCCGGGAGGCCGCAGCGCGGGCAGTCCCAGAGCTCGGGCACGTCGGCGTCGGACGCGAAGGCCACCCGCGTCTCGTGCCGGTTCGCGCACCAGAACGGGATCCGGTTGCGGGGCGCGGCTTCCCCGCGCTCCGCCTCACCCATCGGACCTGCGCCGACCCGGGTCCCCCGGATCGCGTTGCCACCAGCCACGAGCGCCCCCTGTGTCTTCGGGTTCGTGCGGCAGATCACGGCCGCGCGGGCAGTCTAGGGCCTGGAGGGGCGATCTCCGGTCACGATTTCGCTCCGGATCGGTGCCGATCCGGAGCGAGGGGGTGTGAAGGCGCTCAGCCGACCTTGAGGAGGATGCCCAGGCCCACGATGCAGACGGCCCAGATCAGCGCGCAGAAGACGGTGAGCCGGTTGAGGTTCTTCTCGACCACGGAGGAGCCGCTGAGGGACGAGGACACCGCGCCGCCGAACATGGAGGACAGGCCGCCGCCCTTGCCGCGGTGCAGCAGGATCAGCACCACGAGGATCGCGCTGGTGAGCACCAGCAGCACGTTGAGGACCAGCTCCATGACGACTTCTCCAGGTTGGGCGGCCGGCAGGACGACACCGGGCTCTGACCTCCGAGCCTACTTCACGCCCGCGGTCGCGAGGTCGTAGCCGCTGTAGGGCTGCATCACCACGCCGTTGCGCAACCGCTGCCCCGCCAGCAGCTGGACGCGGGTCTCGGCCAGCGGCACGTACGCCGACGTGCCGTCCACCGCGCCGACGACCTCGCGCCACGCCGCCGGGTCGCCCGCCAGCCGGGCGGCGTCCACGAGCGCGTCGACGTCCGGGTCGGCCAGCCGCGCGTAGTTCGTGTTCCCGACCGCGCGGGTGCTGCGGCTGTCGACCAGCGGCGCCAGGAACGACGCCGGGGTCGGGAAGTCCGCCGTCCACGTGGCGAGGACGAGGCCGAACCCGTTGGCCGCCACGTTGTCCGGGGAGCCGACGTCGGTGGCGTAGAAGCTGGTCGCGCCCAGCGGCTGCACGGTCACGTCGATGCCGACCTCGCCCAGCTGGCCGGCGATCAGGTCGGCGACGTCGACGCTGGTCGGCGTGTCGGCGACGGCGAGGACGGTGCTGAAGCCGTCGGGCTGACCGCAGGCCTCGAGCGCGGCGCGCGCGGCGCCGGGGTCGCGGCGGGGATCGGCGTCCTCGGGGCCGCCGTCGAGGGCCCGCGGCCACAGCACCGACCGGCGGACGGCGTTGACCGGCCCGCCGAGCTGCTCCTGGATCGCCTCGCGGTCCACGGCGGCCGCGACCGCGGCCCGGCAGTCGGGGTTGTCCATCGGCGCGACGTCCGTGGGCATCGCGAGGAGGCGCATCGCGCCGGTGGTCGTGTCGTCCACCCGGTCGCGCACCGGGTGGTCCTCGTCCGCGGCCAGCCGCGACGTCGTCGCCGGCTGGACGCCGGTGCCGGTGATGTCGACGTCGGCCGACCCGGCCAGCAGCGCCTGGTCGCGCTCGACGCCGTTCACGCCGGTCCGCACGACGACGCGGTCGGGCAGGGCGGTGCGGACGTCGTCGGTGTCCGGGTTCCACTGCGGGTTGCGCTCGAGCAGGATCCCGGTCGCGGGGTCGACCGACGTGATCGCGTAGGGACCCGACGACACCGGGTCGGCGCCGTACCCGGCCCCGGTGTCGGCCTCGATCGGCACCGGGCCGCTCGACGGCAGCGCCATCACGAAGGGCAGGTCCGGCTGGGGAGCGCGCAACCGGAAGACGATCGTCCGGTCGTCGGGCGTCTCGATGGTCGGCAGACCCAGCTTGTCGGCGGACTCGTCCTGGTACGGCCCCGCGTACTCGTTGCCCGGCACGTCGAACAGGTCGACGACGTACGTCGGGCCGCCGACGATCACGTCGGAGGCGAAGGACCGCTCGATGCCGTACTTGATGTCGCGGCTGGTGATCGGCCGGCCGGTCTCGAACATCACGCCCTCGCGCAGCGTGAACGTCCAGCTCAGCCCGTCCTCCGACGCCGTCCCCAGGTCGGTGGCGAGGTCGGGGACCAGCTCGTCGGTGTGGCCGGGCTCGGAGGAGTACGTGACGAGCGTGCGGGTGTAGAGCCGCATCAGGTTCCAGACACCGGGCAGGTACGAGCGCTGCGGGTCCAGGCTGTCGATCTCGGCCGACACCACCCGCAGCGTCTCGCCGGTCGCCGTCGACGGCGCCCGGACGCCGGTCACGCCGGCGTCCGGCTCGCCCTCGACGACCGGGACGTCGGCGCGCCCGCCGGAGCCGCCGCCGCAGCTGACGGCGATGACGACGATCAGCAGGACGACGGCGGCGGCCGCGGCGATGCGGCGCGGCGACCGGTTCCGGGCCCATGCCGGCAGCCGGCCGGTCAGCCGCTCCAGGGTGTTCTCCACTGCCTGCTGCCCGCCCCCACGTCCCATGCGGCCGGCGGCGGCAGCGGGGCTCAGCTGCCGTCGGCGGCGATCCGACAGATCTGCGCGAACTCGTCGGCGTCCAGGCTCGCGCCGCCGACCAGTGCACCGTCGATGTCCGCCCCGGCCAGGATCCCGGCCGTGCTCGCGGCCTTCACCGACCCGCCGTAGAGGATACGGACGGATGCGGCCGCGTCCGGGCCGTACCGCTCGGCGAGCCGTGCCCGGAGTGCGCCGCAGACCTCCTGGGCGTCCTCCGGGGTGGCCACCTCACCCGTGCCGATCGCCCAGACCGGCTCGTACGCGATGACGATGCCGGCGACCTGCTCGGCGGTCAGCCCGTCGAGCGAGGCGTCGAGCTGATCGGTGCAGTAGCCGACGTGCTCCTCGGCCTTGCGGACGTCGAGCCCCTCCCCCACGCAGACGATCGGCACGATGCCGTGCCGCAGGGCGGCCTGCGCCTTGGCGGCGACGACGGCGTCGTCCTCGGCGTGCATGGCCCGGCGCTCAGAGTGCCCGACCGTCACGTACTGGCAGGCCAGCGCGGCGAGCATCGTGCCGCTGACCTCGCCGGTGTAGGCGCCGGAGTCGTGGACCGAGAGGTCCTGCGCCCCGAAGCCGACCGACAGCTTGTCCCCGGTGACGAGCGTCTGCACGCTGCGCAGCGCGGTGAACGGCGGCAGGACGACGACCTCGGCGGTGTCGAGGACCGGTCCGGGGACGGTGAAGGCGAGCTTCTGCACCAGGCCGATCGCCTCGAGGTGCGTCATGTTCATCTTCCAGTTGCCGGCGATCAGCGTCCGCCGGTCACCGCCCTGGAAGGCCCCCCGCTTGGGAGCGGACTCCTTGCGTGCCATGTCGGCCCCGTTCAGTCGGCGAGCACCGTGAGGCCCGGGAGCTCCCGGCCCTCGAGGTACTCCAGGGAGGCACCGCCACCGGTGCTGATGTGGCCGTAGGCGGCCTCGTCCAGCCCGAGCTGCCGGACGGCCGCGGCGGAGTCGCCGCCGCCCACGACGGACAGCCCGGCCACCGCGCCGACGGCCGCGGCCACGCCGCGGGTCCCGGCTTGGAACGGAGCCAGCTCGAACACGCCCATCGGGCCGTTCCAGAACACCGTGCGGGCGTCGCCCAGCGTGGTCCCGAACAGCTCGACGGTGCGCGGGCCGACGTCGAGGCCCATCTGGTCCTCCGGGATCTGCTCCACGGACACCGTCGTCGTCGGGGCGTCGGCGCTGAACTCCGGCGCGCAGACCACGTCGACCGGCAGCACGATCCGGTCGCCGGCCTCGTCGAGCAGCCTGCGGCACGTGTCGACCTGGTCGGCCTCGAGCAGCGACTTCCCGACCTCGTGGCCCTGGGCCTCGAGGAAGGTGAAGCACATGCCGCCGCCCACGAGCAGCCGGTCGACCTTGGGCAGCAGCGCCTCGATCACCGCCAGCTTGTCGCTGACCTTGGAGCCGCCGAGGACGACGACGTAGGGCCGGTCGGGCTCGGTGGTGAGCCGCTGCAGGACGTCGAGCTCGCGGGCCACCAGCCGCCCGGCGTAGCGCGGCAGCCGCTCGGCGACGTCGAACACCGAGGCGTGCTTGCGGTGCACGGCGCCGAACGCGTCGTCCACGTAGACGTCGGCCAGGGCGGCGAACCGGTCGGCGAGCTCGCCGCGCTCGGCGTCGTCCTTGGACGTCTCGGCGGCCTCGAAGCGGACGTTCTCCAGCAGGAGGACGTCGCCGTCGCCGAGCGCGGCCGCCTTGGCGCGGGCGTCGTCCCCGGCGACGTCGCCGGCCAGCGGGACCGTCGTCCCGAGCAGCTCGCCCAGGCGCGCGGCGACCGGCGCGAGGGAGAACTGCGGATCCGGGGCGCCCTTCGGGCGGCCGAGGTGGGCGGAGACGATCACCCGCGCGCCGGCCTCGCGCAGCGCCTGCAGGGTGGGCAGGCTCGCGCGGATCCGGCCGTCGTCGGTGATCTCGCGGGTGCTCTTGTCGAGCGGGACGTTCAGGTCGGCGCGCAGGAGCACGCGCCGACCCGAGACGCCCTCGGTGATGAGGTCGTCGACGGAACGCATCAGAGCTTGTTGCCCACCAGCGACACGAGGTCGACGAGGCGGTTCGAGTAGCCCCACTCGTTGTCGTACCAACCGAGCACCTTGGCCATGGGCCCGAAGACCTTCGTCAGCTTCGCGTCGTAGATGCAGGACGACGGGTCGGTGACGATGTCGGAGGAGACGATCGGCGCGTCGGTGTAGGTCAGGTACTTGCCGAGCGGGCCGGCCGCGGCCTCGCGGTAGGCCTGGTCGATCTCGTCGGCCGTGGCCTCGCGGGTGAGCTGGACGGTGAGGTCGGTGGCCGAGCCGGTCGGCACGGGCACGCGGATGGCGTAGCCGTCCAGCTTGCCCTTGAGCTCGGGCAGCACCAGCCCGATCGCCTTCGCGGCGCCGGTCGAGGTCGGCACCATGTTGAGGGCGGCGGCGCGGGCGCGGCGCAGGTCCTTGTGCGGGCCGTCCTGGAGGTTCTGGTCGGCGGTGTAGGCGTGGATGGTCGTCATCAGGCCGCGCTCGATGCCGAACGCGTCGTTGAGGACCTTCGCCAGCGGCGCCAGGCAGTTCGTGGTGCAGGACGCGTTGCTGATGATCGTCTGCGAGCCGTCGTAGAGGTCGTCGTTGACGCCCATGACGATCGTGATGTCGTCGTCGGTGGCGGGCGCCGAGATGATGACCTTCTTGGCACCGCCGGCGTCGACGTGCTTGCGGGCGTCCGCGGCCTTGGTGAAGAAGCCGGTGGACTCGACGACGACGTCGACGCCCAGGTCGGCCCAGGGCAGGTTCGCGGGGTCGCGCTCGGACAGCACCTTCATGGTGCTGCCGCCGATCTTGATGCCCTCGCTGTCCGCGGCGACGTCCTCCTTGAGGACGCCGAGGATGCTGTCGTACTTGAGCAGGTGGGCCAGGGCCTCGTTGCTGGTGAGGTCGTTGACCGCCACGATCTCGATGTCCTGGCCGCTGGCCGCAGCCGCCCGCCAGAAGTTGCGGCCGATCCGACCGAACCCGTTGATGCCCACCCGGACAGTCACTGCAGCCTCCACGTCAGCTCATGGGCCGCGCGTCGGGGATGCGGCCTCGCTCACCGGAAACCCTATCGGTCCCGGTGTGACGAGGCTCCCGGTCCCCGGCGATCAAGAGGACGACCTCCGCCCCGCATGCGACAGGCCCGCCACCCATGAGGGCGACGGGCCTGTCGGCGTGCTCCGCTACTGGGCGAGCATGTCGTCGGTGACGACGGACTCCGTATCAGGGATGCCGAGGTCCTTGGCCCGCTTGTCGGCCATGGCGAGCAGCCGGCGGATCCGGCCGGCGACGGCGTCCTTGGTCATCGGCGGGTCGGCGCGCTGACCGAGCTCCTCCAGCGACGCCTGGCCGTACTCCAGGCGCAGCCGGCCGGCGACCAGCAGGTGCTCGGGCGCGTCGTTGGCCAGGATCTCCAGCGCGCGCTCCACGCGGGCGCTGGCCGCCACCGCGGCCCGCGCCGAGCGGCGCAGGTTGGCGTCGTCGAAGTTGGCCAGCCGGTTGGCGGTGGCCCGGACCTCGCGGCGCATCCGCCGCTCCTCCCAGGCGAGGACGGCGTCGTGCGCGCCCATGCGGGTCAGCAGCGCGCTGATGGCGTCGCCGTCGCGGATGACGACGCGGTCCGCGCCGCGGACTTCCCGCGCCTTGGCCGGGATCCCGAGCCGGCGAGCGGCGCCCACGAGCGCCATCGCGGCCTCCGGCCCCGGGCAGGTCACCTCGAGCGAGGAGGAGCGGCCGGGCTCGGTGAGGGAGCCGTGCGCCAGGAAGGCGCCACGCCAGGCGGCCTCGGCGTCGTTGATGCCGCCGGACACGACCGCCGGCGGCAGTCCGCGCACCGGCCGGCCGCGCTGGTCGACGAGCCCGGTCTGACGGGCCAGGCCCTCGCCGTGCTTGGCGATCCGGACCAGGTAGCGCACCCCGCGGCGGATGTTGCCGCCGGCGAGCACGCTGACCCCGCTGGTGTAGCCGTAGACCTCGCTGATGTCGCGGCGCAGCCGTCTGGCCACCGATCCCGTGTCGAGCTCGGCCTCGATGACCACGCGTCCGCCCACGATGTGCAGCCCGCCCGAGAAGCGCAGCAGCGCCGTCACCTCGGCCTTGCGCTCGGACGTCTTCGTGCACTCGACCCGCGAGAGCTCGTCCTTGACCATTGCGGTCATCGCCATGTGCGGCGTCCCCTTCCCCCTTGTACCGACCGCTCAGGATCGAAAGCTGTCGACCGCCAGTTCCGATACCCGATCGGACACCCGTACTCCCTCACCGGGCACCGACCACGGAGGCCAGTGCGGCGGACAGTCGCACGGGATCGTGCCGTGGCGCGCCGTCGAGCTCGGCGACCGGAGCCAGGACGAGCTCGGCGCCGCACTCGCGCACCGCAGACAGGAGACCACGGCGGTCAACCACCGAGTCAGCATCGGCGATCACCGTGTGCAACGCCACTCCGCCCAGATGGGCCCGCAGGACGCTCAGATGCTCCTCCGGAGAAAAGCCGTCGGTCTCGCCCGGCTGCGGGACGAGGTTGAGCACCACGACCACCCGGGCCTGCGACGCGGCCAGCGCGGCGCGCAGCCGCGGCACGAGCAGGTGCGGCAGGACAGAGGTGTACCAGGAACCGGGACCGAGCGAGACCACGTCCGCCGCGGAGATGGCCGCGAGCACGTCCGGGTGCACCGGCGGGTCCGACGGGGACAGGAGGATGTCGCGGACGTGACCGGGCGTCGCGGCGATCGCCACCTGGCCGCGGATCGTGCGGCTGCGCTCCGGGTCATCGGGGTCGGTGCTCTCCACCCGCGCCACGAGGTCGAGCGGCACGTCGGCCATCGGCAGCACCCGCCCGCAGCAGCCGAGCAGCTGCCCGAGCTGGTCGAGGGCGCGGGTCAGGTCGCCGCCGTGCATCTCGGTGAGCCCGGTGAGCATGAGGTTGCCGACGGGGTGCCCGGCGAGGACGCCGGTGCCGCCCAGGCGGTGCTGCAGCAGGTCGGCCAGCTCCCGCCCCTGGTCGGTGTCGCCGGCCAGGGCGGCCAGCGCCATCCGCAGGTCGCCCGGCGGCAGCATCGGCATCTCGCGGCGGATCCGGCCGGACGAGCCGCCGTCGTCGGCGACGGTGACGACGGCGGTCAGCTCCGCCGTGATCCGCCGCCACGCGGCGAGGGCCGCCGCCAACCCGTGCCCGCCGCCGAAGGCGACCACGCGAGGTCCGGCGCCCACTACTCGCGGCCCAGGTCGCGGTGCCGGGCCGCGGCGGTGAGGCCCTCGGCGGTGAGCCGCCGGGCGAACTCCTCGGCGATGGCCACGCTGCGGTGCTTGCCGCCGGTGCAGCCGACGGCGAGCGTCAGGTACCGCTTCCCCTCCCGCCGGTACCCGGGGATGAGCAGCCGGAGGACGTCGCTGTACCGGTCGAGGAACTCGCCCGCGTCGGGCTGGCCGAGCACGTAGGCGCTCACGTCGGCGTCCTGCCCGGTCTTGGGCCGCAGCTCGGGGATCCAGTGCGGGTTGGGCAGGAAGCGCGCGTCCACCACCAGGTCGGCGTCCAGGGGCAGCCCGTACTTGAAGCCGAAGCTCATGACCGTCGCCGTCAGCGGCTGGGTGCGGCCCTCGCGGGCGAACGCGTTCTCCAGGGTGGCGCGCAGCTGGTGCACGTTGAGGTCGCTGGTGTCCACCCACAGGTCGGCGTCACCGGCGATCCCGGTCAGCAGCGCCCGCTCGGCGGAGATCCCGTCGATGAGCGTCCCGTTGCCCTGCAGCGGGTGCTCGCGGCGCACCGACTCGTAGCGACGGACGAGCACCTCGTCGCGGGCGTGCACGTAGATGACACGCGGCCGGTTGCCCGCGTCGGACAGGACCCGGATCGACTCCTGCAGGTCGCTGGAGAAGGCGCGGCTGCGCACGTCGACGACCGCGGCGAAACGGCGGATGTCGCCGCGCGCACCCAGCTCCACCATCGGCTGCAGGAGCGCCGGCGGCAGGTTGTCGACGACGAACCAGCCCAGGTCCTCCAGGACGCGGCCCGCGCTCAGCTTCCCCGCCCCCGACAGGCCGGTGACGACGACGACCTCGAGCGGCTGCACCTCGGTGCTCGCGGGGTCGAGCCCCGGCGGGACGTCGGTCTGCGGTCCGGCCGGGCCCGGTGCCCCGCCGTCGAGCTCGTCGCTCACGAGGCCACCCGGCCGACCTCGGCGGTCTCCCCCGCGCCCGGCCGTGGAGTGCCGCGCTCCGCCGGCCCCTGCGGCGCGGTGGTCGACTCGGCGCCTCCGTCGTCCTGCTGCCCGTCCTCGACCGCGGGCTCGGCGATCGCCGCCTGCACCGCCTCGGCCGTGCGCCGGCCGATGCCGGGCACCGCCGTCAGCTCCTCGACGGTGGCGGCCCGCAGCCGCTTGAGGGAACCGAACTGCTTCATCAGCGCCTTCCGCCGCGTCTCCCCGAGGCCGGGGACGTCGTCCAACATCGACACCAGCATGCTGGTGGACCGCTTCTGCCGGTGGTACGTGATCGCGAACCGGTGGGCCTCGTCACGCACGCGCTGCAGCAGGTACAGCGCCTCGGAGGTGCGGGGCAGGATCACCGGGTCGCTGTCGCCGGGCAGCCACACCTCCTCCATGCGCTTGGCCAGCCCGCAGACCGCGACGTCGACGATGCCGAGTTCCGTCAGTGACCGGCTGGCCGCCGCCACCTGGGGTGCACCGCCGTCGACGACGAGGAGGTTCGGCGGGTAGGCGAACCGGCGTGGTCGGCCCTCCTCCGCGGCGACGCCCTGCTCGTCGCGGCGGTCGGCCTCCTCCTTGAGGTGCCGGGCGAACCGGCGGCGCACGACCTCGGCCATCGCGGCGGTGTCGTCGGTGCCCTGGGCGACGGAGAAGCGGCGGTAGTCGGACTTCTTGGCCAGCCCGTCCTCGAACACGACCATGCTGGCCACCACGTTGGTGCCCTGGACGTGCGAGATGTCGATGCACTCGATGCGCAGCGGCGCGTCCGGCAGCTCCAGCGCCTCCTGCAGCTCGGACAGCGCCAGGGAGCGCGCGGTGAGGTCGCTGGCCCGCTTCACCCGGTGCCGCGCGAACGCCTCCTTGGCGTTGCGCTCCACCGTCTCCAGCAGGCTGCGCTTGTCACCCCGCTGCGGCACCCGCAGCGAGACCCGGCCGCCGCGGAGCTCCTCGAGCAGCTCGGTGTACACGTCGGCGTCGTCAGGAAGCTCGGGCACCAGGACCTCCCGGGGAACGGCCTCCCCCGCCTCGCCGATGCCGGTCTGCTCGTCGACGCCGCCGTAGACCTGCAGCAGGAACTGCTCGACGAGCTCGCCGGTGGTCACCGCCTCGACCTTGTCGACGATCCAGCCCCGCTGGCCGCGGACCCGGCCGCCGCGCACGTGGAAGACCTGGACGGCGGCCTCCAGCTCGTCCTGCGCGAAGGCGACCACGTCGGCGTCCGTGCCGTCACCGAGGACGACGGCCTGCTTCTCCAGCGCGCGGCGGAGGGCGCCGATGTCGTCGCGCAGCCGGGCGGCCTTCTCGTACTCCAACGCCTGCGCGGCCTCGGCCATCTCGCGCTCGAGCCGCTTGATCATGGTCTCGGTCTTGCCGGCCATGAAGTCGCAGAAGTCGTCGACGATCTTCCGGTGCTCGTCGGCGCTGACCCGCCCGACGCAGGGCGCGGCGCACTTGCCGATGTAGCCGAGCAGGCAGGGGCGCCCGATCTGGCCGGCCCGCTTGAAGACCCCGTTCGAGCAGGTCCGGGCGGGGAAGACACGGGTGAGGGTGTCGAGCGTCTCGCGGATGGCCCAGGCGTGCGCGTAGGGCCCGAAGTACCGGACGCCCTTCTTCTTCGGACCCCGCATGACCTGCAGCCGCGGGTACTCCTCGTTCAGCGTCACGGCCAGCGACGGGTAGCTCTTGTCGTCGCGGTAGCGGACGTTGAACCGGGGGTCGAACTCCTTGATCCAGTTGTACTCGAGCTGGAGGGCCTCGACCTCGGTGCCGACGACGGTCCACTCGACGGCGGCCGCCGTCGTGACCATCTGGCGGGTGCGCGGGTGCAGGCCGGCGACGTCGGCGAAGTAGCTGTTCAGCCGCTGGCGGAGGCTCTTGGCCTTGCCGACGTAGATGACCCGGCCGTTGGGGTCGCGGAACTTGTAGACCCCGGGCGACTCCGGGATGCTGCCGACCGCCGGGCGGTACGTGGACGGATCGGCCATGCCCCCACATTAGGTCGCGGGACCGACACGCCGCCGAGCCCCGTACCCGTCCGCCCCTGGCGTCACATCGGACGGGCGGTCCGGCTCAGGGCGTCGCGCCCGCGGCCGGCCGGGACGGGTGCAGCGCTCGCGCCACGGAGGCCGCCGCGGTCGATCCAGCGCGCTGCGCGAGCCGGACGGCCCGCGCGACGAGGGCGAGGGCGCACGGGGCGGCGACGACCAGCACGGGGACCGTCAGGAGGCCCGGGGCACCGGCACCCACGAGCAGCACGGCCAGCACCACGAAGCCCAGCAGGACCGCCCCCGACAGCAGGCGCGGGCGGGCGGGGACGGAGCCGTACGGCGCCCCGGTGGTGGACATGTCCGGGTCGCAGCCGGGCGTGAGCGCGGTCATCCACTGCCTCCTCGCGGCCACCGTCCGGCGACCCAGGGTGACGTCCGTCACACGGACCATAGGTCCGGGCGGCGCAGCTGCCAAGGGGCGGCCCCGAGGTCACCCCTGCGCGGGTGGACCCTTCACGGCGAGGACGGGGCACTCGACGTCGAGCAGGATCCGCTGGGCGGCGCTGCCCATCAGCAGCTTGCCGACGGCGCTCCGACGGCGGAGCCCGATGACCACGAGCTCCGCGCCGGTCTCCTCGACGGCCGCGGCGAGCTCCTCGGCGACGTCCCGGCCACGCGCGGGTTGGCGCAGCTCGGCAGGCACGCCGGCGACGTCGAGCTCGTCCTGCAGCCGGCGCAGCGCGTCGCCCTGGACGTACCGCTCGTCCACGAGGGCGTCGCCCCGCGAGCTGTTGACGACGACGAGGCGCGCACCCCGTCGTCGGCACTCCTCGATGCCGTGCAGCAGCGCCGCCTGCCCGCGCGGCCCGGGGACGAACCCGACGACGACGGCCGGTGCGCTCACGGCCCCTCCCCTCCGCTGACGTCACCGCTGTCGTGGCGGGCTGCGACCACGGGTCCCTTGTGCTCCAGCCGGCCGTCCCGCTGGACCTCCTCGGGTGTCGAGCGCCGCCCCCGCACGAGGCGGAGCACGATCGGGCCGATCAGGGCCGCCAGCGCCAGGAACAGCACGATGCGGCTGAACCAGGTGTCGACCAGCACCGACAGGTCGCCGCTGCTGATCGCCAGGGCGCGGCGGAGGTTCGTCTCCGCGATCGGTCCGAGGATGAGGCCGACCACCGCCGGGGCGACCGGCCAGCCGTAGCGCCGCATGAAGAACCCGAGGAGGCCGACCACGAGGAGCAGCACCAGGTCGAACGGGTCGGCGTTCACCGCGTAGCACCCGAGCGAGGCGAACAGCAGGATGCCGGCGTAGAGGTAGGGCCGCGGGATGCGCAGGACCTTCACCCAGACCCCGGCCAGCGGCAGGTTGAGCACCAGCAGCATGAGGTTGCCGATGAGCAGCGACGCGATCAGCGTCCAGACCAGCGTCGACTCGGTCGTGAGGAGCGTCGGGCCGGGTTGGATGCCGTAGCCCTGGAAGGCGGTCAGCAGGATGGCCGCGGTGGCCGACGTCGGGATGCCGAGGGTGAGCAGCGGGACGAGGACGCCCGCCGCGGCGGCGTTGTTGGCGGCCTCGGGCCCTGCGACGCCCTCGATCGCCCCCTTCCCGAACTCCTCGGGGTGCTTGGTGAGCCGCCGCTCGGCCGCGTAGGAGAGGAACGTCGGGATCTCCGCGCCGCCGGCCGGCATGGCCCCGAACGGGAAGCCGAGGGCGGTCCCGCGCAACCAGGGCTTCCACGAGCGGCGGAAGTCCTGCCGCGTGAGGGTGGGACCCGACACGGGCATCACCTGGACCGGCCCCCGGCGCAGCCGGGAGGCGACGTACAGCGCCTCCCCGACGGCGAAGAGGGCGACGGCCACGACGACGACGTCGATGCCGTCGGACAGCTGCGGGACGCCGAGGGTGAAGCGTTCCTGCCCCGTGAGGACGTCCGTGCCGACCAGCCCCAGGTACAGGCCGACACCGAGGGCGGCCAGACCCCGCAGCGGGGAGGCGCCCAGGATGGTCGCGACCGCGACGAAGGCGAGGACGGCGAGCGCGAAGTAGTCCGCGGCGGTGATGCCGACCGCGAGATCGACGATCGTCGGGGCGACGAGGGCGAGCAGCAACGTCGCGATGGTGCCGGCCACGAACGAGCCGATGGCCGCGGTGGCCAGCGCGGCGGCGCCCCGGCCCGCCTTGGCCATCTGATTGCCCTCCAGCGCGGTCATGATCGAGCTCGACTCGCCAGGGGTGTTGAGCAGGATCGACGTGGTCGAGCCGCCGTACATCCCGCCGTAGTAGATGCCGGCGAACATGATCAGCGCGCTGGTGGGCTCGAGGACGTAGGTGGCCGGCAGGAGGAGCGCGACGGTCATCGCCGGCCCGATGCCCGGGAGCACGCCGACCGCCGTCCCGAGGACCACGCCGATCAGGGCGAACAGCAGGTTGAGCGGGGTCAGGGCCTCGGCGAACCCGCCCAGGAGGTCGCTGAACCCCATCAGAACCAGCTCGTCGCGAGCTCGAGCAGCACCCCGCCGGGGAGCGCCACGTTCAGCGCCTTCACGAACACGATCCACACGATCACCGACGTGATGCCGCCGGCGAGCAGCGGCCGGACGATCCCGCGGGCCCCCAGCGCCCACGCCACGACGCCGAACATGAGGGTCACGGCCAGGGGCCAGCCGATGACGTTGATCAGCATCGCGTGGGCCAGGAACGCCACCGCGACGATGCCGAGCGACCGCCACGACGTCGGTGCGTCGAGGTCGACGTCCTCGCTCTCGTCCCCGGCCACCCGATCGCCGCGGTAGACGCGGATCCCCAGCGCGAGGGCCGTGGCGACGACGAGCCCGCCGACGAGGTAGGGGAAGAACCGGGGCCCGATCGTGTTCGTCGAGTCCGGCACGGCGATGCTCGCGGCGTCGAGGACGAGGTAGAGCCCCAGCAGGCCGAGCAGGACGGCCATGACGAGCTCGCCGGTGTTGCGCCCGGCAGGTGGCTGCGGGGCCCCGTCCTGCGTCGGCTCCGGCGCGGGCACGCTGCCCGCTGCGGTGCTCACTGGATCAGCCCGATCTGGGTCAGGATCTCCCGCACGCGGATCTCCTCCTCCGCGAGGAAGTCGCGGTAGTCGTCGCCGGTGAGCAGGAGGTCCTCCCACCCCCGGTTCTCCAGCTCCTCCTGCCACTCGTCGGAGTCGTGTGCGTCCACGACCAGCTGGATGAGGTCCTCGCGGGCCGAGCGGCTCATGCCCGGCCGGGCCATGACGCCGCGCCAGTTGTCCACCTCGACGTCGAACCCCGACTCGACGAGCGTCGGCACGTCGGGCACCTGGTCCGAACGCTCGGCCGTGGACACCGCGAGCCCGACGAGGTCGCCGGACTGCACCTGCGGTCCGTAGTCGGCGGTGCCGGAGATGCCGGCGAGCACCTGGCCGCCCAGCAGGGCCGAGAGCGACTCTCCGCCACCCGAGTACGGGATGTAGTTGACCTGGGCGGGGTCGATGCCGGCGGCCTGGGCGAGCAGGCCGGCGAGGATCTGGTCGGTCCCACCGGCCGACCCTCCGGCGATGGGGGTCCCGGCCGGGTCCGCGGCCCATACCTCGACGAAGCCCTCGATGTCGTCGAACGGCGCGTCAGCGGCAGCGACGATCAGCTCCGTCTCGCCGATCAGCCGGGCGATCGGCGTCACGTCGGTGAGCCGGGTCGCCGAGTCGTTGGTGTCGACGGCGCCGACCATGACCAGCCCCATCATCATCAGCAGCGCGTCGTCGTCCTCCCGGGCCAGCTGGCCCAGGCCGATGACGCCGCCGGCGCCCTCGACGTTGAACACCTGGACGTTGCGCGCCAGCCCGCTGGTCTGGATGACCCGCTGCAGGACGCGGGCCGTGGTGTCCCAGCCGCCCCCGGGGCTGGCGGGGGCCATGACCCGCAGGCGCGAGAGGTCGCCGGGTTGGACGACCGTGCCCGCGCACCCCGACAGCCCCCCGAGCACGGGCGCGACGACGGCACCGGCCAGGAACGAGCGCCGGGTGATCCCCACGTCTCACCTCCGCCGGTCGGTGGCGCGCTCCACGTTCCTCCTGCGGGATCGGACGCGCGACCCGGCAGGTCAGGCGACCGGCGCCCCCAGCCTCGGGTCCAGCCAGGCGAGGAGGTCGGCGACGACCTCGTCGCGGTTGGTCTCGTTGAAGACCTCGTGGCGGGCCTGCGGGTACACGTGCTGCTCGACCGGCAGGCCGCGTTCGGTGAACAGCTGCGCGAGGGCGGTCACCTGGACGGCGTCCGTGCCGCCGACCGGGTCCAGCTGCCCTGACTGCAGGAGCACGGGGAGCCCGTCCGGCAGGGCCGCGACCGCCTCGGGGGTGGCGGCCCGGACGGCGAGCGCGAAGACCCCGGCCGCGTAGGCGACGGTCAGCGGCATCTCGTCACCGCTGAGCGGATCGGCGATGTAGGCGTCGACCTCCGCCGGGTCTCGGGAGAGCCAGTCGTAGCGCGTGCGGGCCGGCTCGAAGGACTCGTTGAAGGCGCCGAGCGCGTCGAGGGCGTGGTCCCCCGCGCCGGCGGCGACGGCCTCCTCGAGCGCCGTGACGCTGTCGACCAGGTGCGGGGCGACACCGATCGGCCCCGAGAGCGCCAGCCCGGCGAGGTCGGCGCCGTTCCGCTCGGCGGCGGCCAGCGCGATGATCGAGCCCATCGAGTGCCCGAGCAGCACGCGCGGCACCCCAGGGTGGCGCTCGTCCATCACCAGGTGCAGCGCCTCGACGTCGCCGAGGACCGCGTCGACCCCGAGCCCTCCGAACCGCCCGATGCCGGTGCTCTCCGCCGTGCGGCCGTGGCCGCGCAGGTCCATGGCGTACACGGCGATGCCGCGGTCTGTGAGCGCGCCGGCCAGACGGCTGTAGCGGCCGGAGTGCTCCGAGGCACCGTGCACGACCTGCACGGTGCCCCGGACCTCGCCGCCCGGCTGCCAGTGGCGGTAACGCACCCGGGACCCGTCGGGCCCCTGCAGCACGCCGTCGTCGGACCTGAAGCTCATCGCACGCCCCTCCCGGCAGCCGGTGTGCACCCCGGACTACCGGTCGGGCCGTGCGCGGTCAAGCCGCTGGCCTCAGCTCGCCTTCCTGCGCGCCCGCTTCTTCGGGGCGGCGGCCGCCGCGACGGCGTCCGGGTCGAGCATGGGGACCAGGTACCGGCCCGTGTGGCTCTCGGGGACCGTGGCCAGGAACTCCGGCGGCCCCTCCGCGACGACCGTGCCGCCGCGGAACCCGCCCTCGGGACCCATGTCGATCAGCCAGTCGGCGCTCTTGATCACGTCGAGGTTGTGCTCGATGACGATGACCGAGTTGCCCTTGTCGACCAGGCCCTGCAGGACGAGCAGGAGCTTGCGGATGTCCTCGAAGTGCAGACCCGTGGTCGGCTCGTCCAGGACGTAGATGCTCCGGCCGTTGGACCGCTTCTGCAGCTCGCTGGCCAGCTTCACGCGCTGCGCCTCACCACCGGACAGCGTGGTGGCGGGCTGCCCGAGCCGTACGTAGCCCAGACCGACCTCCGTGAGCGTGCGCAGGTAGCGGGCGATCGCCGGGATGGCGGCGAAGAAGTCCGCCGCCTCCTCGATCGGCATGTCGAGGACCTCGGCGACCGTCTTGCCCTTGTAGTGCACCTCGAGGGTCTCCCGGTTGAACCGGGCGCCCTTGCACACCTCGCACGGGACGTAGACGTCGGGCAGGAAGTTCATCTCGATCTTCAGGGTCCCGTCACCGGAGCACGCCTCGCAGCGGCCACCCTTGACGTTGAACGAGAAGCGGCCCGGCTGGTACCCGCGGATCTTCGCCTCGGAGGTGCTGGCGAACAGCTTGCGGACGTGGTCCCAGACGCCGGTGTACGTCGCCGGGTTGGACCGCGGGGTGCGGCCGATCGGCGACTGGTCGACGTGCACGACCTTGTCCAGGTGCTCCAGGCCGGTGATGGTCCGGTGCCGGCCGGGCACCATCCGCGCGCGGTTCAGCTGGTTGGCCAGCGTCGTGTAGAGGATGTCGTTGACCAGGCTGGACTTGCCCGATCCGGACACGCCGGTCACGGCCACCAGGCACCCGAGCGGGAACGTCACGTCGACGCCCTTGAGGTTGTGCTCCCGGGCGCCCTTGACGACGAGCTCGCGGCCCGGGGTCGGCTCGCGCCGCTTCTCCGGCACCTCGATCGAACGGCGCCCGGACAGGTAGGCGCCGGTCAGCGACCGCTCGTTCGCCTTGAGGTCCTCGAGCGATCCGCTGACGACGATCTCGCCGCCGTGCTCGCCGGCGCCCGGACCGATGTCGACGATCCAGTCGGCGACCTTCATCGTGTCCTCGTCGTGCTCGACGACGATGAGCGTGTTGCCCATGTCGCGCAGCCGCACGAGCGTCTCGATCAGGCGGGTGTTGTCTCGCTGGTGCAGGCCGATCGACGGCTCGTCGAGGACGTAGAGGACGCCGACCAGGCCGGACCCGATCTGGGTGGCCAGCCGGATGCGCTGCGCCTCACCCCCGGCGAGGGTGGCCGCCGGCCGGTCCAGGGACAGGTAGTCCAGCCCGACGTCGACCAGGAAGGACAGCCGCGCCTGGATCTCCTTGAGCACCCGGTCGGCGATCGCCCGCTCGCGCTCGCCCAGCTCCAGGGAGTTCAGCCAGTCCGACGCCTCGCCGATCGACAGGTTGGTGACCTCGGCGATCGAGCGGCTGTTCAGCTTGACCGCCAGGATCTCCGGCTTCAGGCGGGTGCCGTGGCAGACGGGACAGGGCACGTCCCGCATGTAGCCCTCGTACTTGTCCCGCATGTAGTCGCTGTCGGTGTCCTCGTGCCGGCGCTCGAGGAAGGGCAGCACGCCCTCGAAGGCGGCGTAGTAGCTGCGCTCGCGGCCGTAGCGGTTCTTGTAGCGGACGTGCACCTGGTCGGGCGAGCCGTGCAGGATCGCCTTCTGCGCCTTGGCGGGCAGCCGCTCCCACGGGTCGTCCATCGAGAAGCCGAGCTGCTGCGACAGACCGGTGAGCAGCCGGGTGAAGTACTCGTTGCTCATCGACGTCGACCACGGTGCGATCGCACCCTGGGCGAGGCTCTTCTCCGGGTCGGGGACGACGAGCTCGGGGTCGACCTCCTTGCGGGTGCCGATGCCGGTGCACTCGGGGCAGGCGCCGAAGGGCGAGTTGAACGAGAAGGAGCGGGGCTCGAGGGCCTCGAACGACAGGCCGTCGTCCACGCACGCCAGGTGCTCGGAGAACGTGCGCTCGCGCTCCGGGTCGTCCTCCGCGAGGTCGACGAAGTCGAGGACGACGAGACCGCCGGCCAGGCCCAGCGCGGTCTCGACCGAGTCGGTGAGCCGGCGCTTCGCGCTCTCCTTGACGGTGAGGCGGTCGACGATCACCTCGATCGTGTGCTTCTCCTGCTTCTTGAGCTTGGGCGGCTCGGTCAGCGAGTGGATGACGCCGTCCACGCGGACCCGGGAGAAGCCCTGCGTCTGCAGGGAGCTGAACAGGTCGACGTACTCGCCCTTGCGCGCGCGGACGACCGGGGCGAGCACCTGGAAGCGGGTGCCCTCCTCCATGGCGAGCACCTGGTCGACGATCTGCTGCGGCGTCTGCCGGGAGATCGGCTTGCCGCAGTTCGGGCAGTGCGGCTGACCGGCGCGGGCGTAGAGCAGCCGGAGGTAGTCGTAGACCTCGGTGATGGTGCCGACGGTCGACCGCGGGTTGCGGTTGGTCGACTTCTGGTCGATCGACACCGCCGGGGACAGGCCCTCGATGAAGTCGACGTCGGGCTTGTCCATCTGCCCGAGGAACTGGCGGGCATAGGCCGACAGCGACTCGACGTACCGGCGCTGGCCCTCGGCGAAGATGGTGTCGAAGGCGAGGCTGGACTTGCCCGAGCCGGAGAGCCCCGTGAAGACGATCAGCGCGTCGCGGGGCAGGTCGAGGTGGACGTCCTTGAGGTTGTGCTCACGGGCGCCGCGGACGACGAGCCGGTCCATGTGATCCCTGTCAGTCGCTGTGGCCAGATGCATCATCACCGGGAGCAAGGCCCCCGGTCAGGGAGCTGTTCCCCCCGCTCGGCGTGCCCCCGTGTCGCTCCCGTCACGCTCGCGCGACGGCGCGCCGTCCTACCCCGCGGACGCCCGGGCGGGCGGCGCGGACGGTGGCGCGGTGGGATCGAAGACGGGGGCGTAGCGCCGCCAGGGCTGCAGGCGTTCCAGCTCTCCGGCCAGCCAGAGTAGCCGCGATTCGGCACCCGGGGGGCCGACGAACTGGACCGCCACCGGCAGCCCGTCGGGCCGGCTGCCGGCGGGGAGCACGGC
Organism: Blastococcus sp. SYSU D00922; assembly: GCF_054050495.1. NCBI lineage: Bacteria > Bacillati > Actinomycetota > Actinomycetes > Geodermatophilales > Geodermatophilaceae > Blastococcus > Blastococcus sp. SYSU D00922. The sequence continues at coordinate 38,286 of NZ_JBJGZL010000016.1, read as the reverse complement.
GGCCGGCAGGCCGGCGAGGTTCCAGGCGGCGGTCCACGGTGCCCAGCGGGCGTTGGCCGCGATGTTGGCCAGGAACCCGCGCTCGTGCCAGGGCCGCGCGGGCAGCGGCGGACCCGTCGTGACCGGGCTGAGCAGAACGTCGACGTCGCCGAAGAACGCCACCATCCGCTCCCGGAACCGCTCGGCCGTCCGCGGGCGGACCAGGCCCGCCCGCCGGACGAGGCGACCGATGCGGGCGTGCGTGCGGCTGCGCGGCTGGAGCGCGCGCCGGTCGATCCCCAGGTGCTCCGCGTCGTCCTCCGCGCCGACCATCCACCGGGTCAGCGCCCCGGCGGCCGCACCGAGGGTGATCGGGGGCTCGCGGCGCACCACCGTGTGGCCGGCCGCCCTGAGGCGCTCGACCACCGCCTCGACCGCCGCGCGGGTGGCCGCGTCGGCACGCACACCCGGGACCGGGGAGCGGGTGGACAGCGCGATGCGCAGCGGCCGGCCGGGAGCCTCGGGCTCGCCCGGCTCCTCCCCCGCCAGCACGGCGTGGGCCACCGCGAGGTCGGACACCGTGGTCGCCAGGGCGCCGTTCACCGCCATGCCCGACCAGCTGTCCGCGCCGATCTCGGCGGGCACGACACCGGTGCCGGGCTTGAGGGTGACCAGGCCGCAGGCGGCGGCCGGGAGGCGCAGGGACCCCATGCCGTCGTTGCCGTGCGCCAGGGGGACCGAGCCGGAGGCCACCGCCGCGGCGCTGCCCCCGGAGCTGCCGGCCGGCGAGCGCGCCGTGTCCCAGGGGTTGCGGCTGACCGCGCCGGGGCCGTCGGTCGCGGCGTAGAGGCACAGCTCGGGGGCGCGCGTGATGCCGACGACGATCGCCCCCGCCTTGCGGAGCCGGGCGACCACCGGGTGGTCCCGGTCCGCCGTCCGCTCCGGGCAGGCCGGCGAGCCGTCGGTGCAGACCTCGCCCGCGACGTCCACGTTGTCCTTCACCGCGATCGGGACGCCGGCGAGCGGGAGCGCGAAGCGGGTGAGCGCCGTGTCGATGGCGTGCGCCTCGGCGAGCGCGGCCTCGCGCCGGACGACGCGGAAGGCACCGACCCGGGCATCCACGGTGTCGATGTGGTCGAGGTGGGCGCGGACGACGTCGACCGCCGTCACCTCGCCCGAGCGCACCAGCCGCGCGATCTCGGTGGCCGGCAGGCCCACCGTGGCGGCCGCGCTCGGAGCGGGCCGGGCACTGTCGAGAGCTCCGCTAGCGTCCATGCCTGGACCGTAACGGCGTCCGCCGACACTTTCCGATCGGAGTCCTCGATGACCGCCTCTCCCCCGTCCGGCGACCGGGCCTACACCGGCGACGTCGAGGTGGGCGGCCCCGCCGACGTGCGCGAGCTGCCCGGGCTCACCATCACGAAGCTCGCGGTGAGCGAGATGGCGAACAACGCGTACCTGCTGCGGTCGACGGCCACCGGCGAGGGGCTGCTGATCGACGCCGCCGCCGATCCCCAGGCGCTCCTGGCGCTCATCGGGGACGGGGGCGTGCGCACCGTCGTCACCACCCACGGCCACTGGGACCACCACCGGGCGCTGCCCGAGGTCGCCGAGGCGACCGGAGCTGTCACCGTCGCGGGGACGGCCGATGCGGCGGACCTGCCGGTCCCCGTGCAGCGCACCGTGGAGCACGGGGACACGGTGAATGTCGGCGACCAGGTGCTCGAGGTCGTCCACCTGCGCGGGCACACCCCCGGCAGCATCGCCCTCGTCTGGCGAGGCCCGGACGACGCGGGCGTCCACGTCTTCACCGGCGACAGCCTCTTCCCCGGCGGGGTCGGCAACACGCAGAAGGACCCGGAGCGCTTCGCCAGCCTCATCGAGGACGTCGAGCGCCGTCTGTTCGACGTCCTCCCGGACGAGACGTGGGTCTACCCCGGCCACGGAAAGGACACGACCCTCGGCGCCGAGCGCCCCCACCTCCGTGAGTGGCGCGAACGCGGTTGGTGAGGGCGTCGAGGCCGTCGACGGGAATCACCGTGAGGCCGTGACGCGTCCACCACGTGCGTCCGCGTCTGCGAGTCGGCGGGTTCTCGCGACGCCTGACGGGGTGGCCCACCACGTCGGTGCCCGACGATCACCCGGGCCTGATCCACGCCACTCCCGGGCACTCCCTCACGACCGCCCACCGCGGATGCGCTGGACCGCGAAGCGGCGCTGACCTGTACCGATATCCTTGCCCGAGTCTCGCCTCGCCAGTCGAGCGGCCAGAGGAGCAGCGTGAGGTCCAGGGTCAGGCCACCGTCGCTGAAGGATGTCGCCCGGGAGGCAGGGGTCTCCCACCAGACCGTCTCCCGCGTCATCAACAACGGGCCGCGGGTCTCCGTCGCCACCCGGGACCGCGTCCTGGCGGTGATCGCCGAACTTGGCTACCGGCGCAACGACGCCGCCCGTGCGCTCTTGACCAGCCGGTCGCGCACGATCGGCGTGATCGCGGACGCCTCGCCGCGGTTCGGGCCGGTGAGCACGCTCGCCGCCGTGGAGTCGGCGGCCCGGGAGGCGGGCTACTCGGCGCTGGTGGCGACGATGAGCAACCCGAACCCGGAGCTGTTGACCGACACGTTGGGCAAGTTCACCGAGCGCGGCGTGGAGGGGATCGTCGTCATCGCTCCGCGCGTGCCGATGGCGCACGTCGCCCAGGAGACGTCCGCGGACCTCCCCGTGGTGATGCTGTCCCCGGGCGAGGCCAGTCACGCCGGGATCACCGTCTTCTTCGAGGACCAGGAGCTCGGAGCCCGCCTGGCCGTCCGTCACCTCGCCCGCCTGGGCCACCGGGAGATCGCCCACCTGGCCGGCAGCCAGGAGTGGCTCGACGGTCAGGTCCGGCTGCGTGGCTGGCAGGCCGAGCTCGAGGCCCACAGGCTCCGGCCCGGCCCCATCCGTTACGGCGACTGGTCCGGGGAGAGCGCATACCGGATCGGGCAGGAGATGGTTGCCGAGGGCCTCCCGACGTCGATCTTCATCGCGTCGGACCTCATGGCCCTCGGTTTCCTGCGCGCGCTGTACGAGGCCGGCGTTTCGGTCCCTGGAGACATCTCGGTGGTCGGATTCGACGACAACGAGTTCGCGCCGCAGGTGCATCCGCCGCTGACCACGGTCCGTCAGTCGTTCCAGACCGTCGGCGCGCGCTGCATGGAGATCCTGCTCGGTCTGATCGCCGGCGACGACGTCGACACGACGCCCGCCATCCCCCAACTCATCGTGCGCGGATCGACCGCGCACCGCTGAGCACGGGAACGCTCCGAGCAGCTCAGCGGGCGGGCACGCGGCGCAGCCGAGGGCCCGCTGTCGGCCTCCTGGCGATCCTGAGGCGAACGTTCGCCCAACCCTTGACGCGACATAGGGCGAACGTTCACACTTCCTGAGACGCGCGCCACAAGCGGGCGACCACATGAGGTCGAGGCGAGGCGGCACAAGCAGCCGTCCCCGCTCTCTGCCCACGAACCGGCCGGCTCTCGCCCGGCTGGTGCACCAGCCGGCCGTACCGGTGCACGTCGAACCTGTCTCGACCCCTGCCGAGGACGCGGGGCCGCGGGATCCACGGCAACGACGGGCGTTCGGGAGCCCGTCGAGCCGCTCGACATCACTCCCTGCCTGGCCGGACGTCGTCGCCGGAGACCCCGCAGCCGCGGAGGGCGACGACGAGCCACTCGACATCACGACTGAGCAGTCGTGCAGCGCACCACGTGGAAGGACGCAACGATGCGGATCGCTCACCACACGATCACCTGGGGTGGGGTCGTCGGGGACCCCACCGGAGTGACCAGCATCAAGGACCTCTACTACCGGTCCCACGGCTCGATCATCGAGGCGGTACAGGCCATAGGGGCCCTCGGCTACGAGGGGACCGAGGTGTTCGACGGCAATCTCGCCGCGATCGCCGACGACCCGCTGCCCTTCCTCGACACGCTCGCCGCAACGGGCGTGGAGCTGGTCAGCGTCTACTCGGGTGCCAACTTCGTGTACGCCGACGTGCTGCCCGACGAGATGGCGCGCCTGCGCAGGGCGTGCGAGCTGGCACGTCGGTTCGGGGCCTCGCGCCTCGTCGTCGGCGGCGGTGCGCGCCGGGCCACGGGCACCCCTGAAGAGGACTACGACCGGCTCGGTGCGGCACTCGACGCGGTGGTCGACCTCGCGGCCGAGCACGGGCTCGACGCCAGCTACCACCCCCACCTGTCGACCATCGTGGAGTCCCCGGACGAGCTCGACCGGCTCATGACCCGCACCCGCATCGGCTTCTGCCCGGACACCGCTCACCTCGCCGCCGGCGGCGGGGACCCGGCCGCGCTGATCCGCCGCTATCCCGAGCGCCTGAAGCACGTCCACCTGAAGGACATCGACCTCGCCACCCGCACCTTTCTCCCGCTGGGGCAGGGCGACCTGGACTTCGACGACATCCTCCGTGCCGTCGTGGAGGCCGGCTACGACAGCTGGCTCGTCGTCGAGCTCGACTCCACCGAGGGCGCCCCCCGGGATGCCGCCGCGGTGAGCCTCGACCACCTGCGCCGCCTGCTCGTCGGCGGCCCGTCCTGACGCACCGCCTCCTGCGTTCGATCCAGCCCTCGTCCGAAACCCTCTCGAAAGGTCTCTCCATGTCCAGGTCAGTCCTGCCGGGCCGCCGCGGCTTCGGCGTCCGGCTGCTCGCGGTGCCCGCCGCGTTCTGCTTCGCCCTCACGGCCTGCACCGCCGCAGGTGGGGGCGCCTCCGACCCCGAGGGCGAGGTCGACGAGGCCTTCCTCGAGCAGGTCGACGCGGCGCTCGCCGAGGTGGAGTCGCAGGTCCTCAGCACCGGACCGAACGGTGAGGAGCCCGAGTCCGCGGACGCGGCGGAGCTCACGGACGAGCAGGTCGAGCAGGTCAAGGCCCTCGGAGCGAGCGCGGCCGTCGTCATGCACTACGCGGGAGACGACTGGTCCACCTCGCAGATCGAGGGTCTCCGGGACGAGTTCGGGCGCCTCGGCATCGAGGTCCTCTCCGTCACGGACGCCGACTTCGACCCGGCTCAGCAGGTGTCCGACATCGAGAACGCGCTCACCCAGCAGCCCGACGTCATCGTCTCGCTGCCCACCGACCCGGTGGCGACCGCAGGCGCCTATCGGGCGGCGGTCGAGGCCGGCACGAAGCTCGTGTTCATGGACAACGTCCCGGAGGGTTTCGTCGCCGGAGAGGACTACGTCTCGACGGTCTCGGCGGACAACTTCGGCAACGGCGTCATCTCGGCGCACCTGATGGCCCGGTCGCTCGGCGGTCAGGGCACCCTCGGCCTGATCTTCCACGAGGCCGACTTCTTCGTGACGCAGCAGCGGTACGACGGCTTCAAGCAGACCATCGAGCAGGAATACCCCGACATCGAGATCGTCGAGGAGCAGGGCATCGCCGGTCCGGACTTCGCCGGTGACGCGCAGACGGCGGCCAACGCGATGCTGAGCCAGCACCCGGACCTCGACGGTCTGTGGGCGGTGTGGGACGTCCCCGCGGAGGGCGTGCTGGCAGCGGCGCGGGCCGCTGGACGCGACGACCTCAAGGTCGCGACCCAGGACCTCGGGCTGAACGTGGCCATCTCGATGGCCCAGAACAAGAACGTCGTCGGGCTCGGCGCCCAGCGGCCCTACCAGCAGGGTGTCACCGAGGCCCGGCTGGCCGCCCTGGCGTTGCTGGGCGAGCAGACCCCGGCCTACGTGGCCCTGCCCTCGCTCGGCGTCTCGCACGAGAACGTCCTGGAGGCGTGGAAGACGGTCTACGGAGAGGACGCGCCCGCGGACCTCGCCGACTCGTACGTCGACTGACCACCCCGACCGACGCCGGCCCCGACGAGAAGGAGCGACATGAGCCCAGGCAGTGACGGCGGCACGGCCGCCGGAGCACCTGCGGTACGGATGCACGGGGTCACCAAGTCCTTCGACGGAGTCCGCGTCCTGACCGACGTCGACTTCGAGGTGCGGCGAGGCGAGATCCATGCCCTCGCCGGGGGGAACGGGGCCGGCAAGTCGACGCTGATGAAGATCCTGCAGGGCGTCTACAGCAAGGACGCCGGCGAGATCGAGGTGGACGGACGCGCGGTCGAGCTGACCAGCACCCACGACGCGCGGGCCGTGGGCATCGGCATGGTGTTCCAGGAGTTCAGCCTCGTCCCCACCCTGACGGTGGCGCAGAACATCTTCCTCGGTGTCGAGCCACTCGCCTCCGGCCTCATCCGGGACAAGCAGGCCGTCGCCCTGGCGCGGGCCGTCTTCGCCCAGATGGAGGTCGACGTCGACCCGACCGCCACGGTCGGCCGGCTCGGCACGGCGTACTGGCAGCTCACGGAGATCGCCAAGGCGCTCGCTCAGAACGCCCGCGTCCTCATCATGGACGAGCCCACCGCCAGCCTGGCCAAGCACGAGGCCGACAACCTCTTCGAGCTCGTCGGACGGCTCAAGGCGCGGGGGATGTCGGTCATCTACATCTCGCACCGGATGGACGAGGTCTTCAGGATCGCCGACCGCATCACCATCCTGCGCGACGGCCGTCGCCTGCTCACCGAGCGGCTGAGCGACCTCACCCCGGCGCAGGTGGTGGAGGGGATCGTCGGCCAGCAGATGGAAGGAGAGATGGCGTACAAGCAACGCACCGCTCAGGGGGAGCCCGCGGGCGGCGGGGCCGACGTCGCCCCGGTGCTCGAGCTGCGCGGCGTGACTGCAGGCCCGTGGGTCCAGGACGTCTCCTTCTCCATCGCCCCCGGGGAGATCGTCGGGCTCGCCGGGCTGATGGGCAGTGGGCGGACGGAGCTGGCCCGAGCGCTGTTCGGCATCGACCCCATCACCACCGGCGAGGTGCTCGTCCACGGCCGCGCCGTACGCCTCACCAGTCCCCGGCAGGCCATCGCCGCCGGGATCGCCATGATCCCGGAGGACCGGCGGGCCCAGGGACTCGTCCTCGACCACTCGGTCCGGGACAACCTCCTGCTGCCGCTGCTGCGACGGTTCCGGTGGGGGCCGCTCGTCGACGACCGCGCAGCGCGAAGGGTCGCCCGGGATCTCATCCAGCGGTTCCGCGTCAAGGTGGCCGACGACGCCAGGGCCGTGCGCCGGCTCTCGGGCGGCAACCAGCAGAAGGTCGTCATCGCCAAGTGGCTGGGAACCGACCCCGCGGTCCTGGTCATGGACGAGCCGACGGCCGGGGTCGACATCGGCACCAAGACCGAGATCCTGGACACGATCCGCGGTCTCGCCGACGAGGGCATGGGCGTCCTCGTCATCTCTTCCGAGTACCCCGAGCTGCTCGCCGTGAGCGATCGCGTCGTCGTGCTGCGCAACGGCGCGGTGCACCGCGTCCTCGCGCGGGCCGACATCCCCGACGAGCAGTTCCTCCAACTATCCGTGCAAGGAGCCTGACCCATGGCGACGACGACGTCCCCACCGGCCGACGTGGGGAGCCGCAGCGCGAGCCGCACCGCCTTCCTCTCCGGGCTGGACTGGCGCCGGTACATCATCTACATCGGCTTCGTCCTGGTCTTCATCGTCTTCGCGGTGACCCTCGGCGACAACGGCTTCCTCACCCCGAACAACCTGCTCAACATCGTCCGGCAGTCGGCGATCATCGCGATCATCGCCGTCGGCATGACGTACGTCATCGCCTGCGCCGAGATCGATCTGTCCGTGGGATCGACCGCCGGCCTGGCCAGCGTGATCACCGCGATGGCGATCTCGAACTACGGCGTCGTGGCCGGCATCGCCGGCGGCCTCCTGGTCGGCATCGTGGTGGGGTCGATCAACGGCGCGTTGGTGAGCATGCTCAACATCCCGTCCTTCCTGGTCACGCTCGGCATGCTCGGCATCGCTGTCGGGGTCGCGCAGTGGATCACCGATTCCGCGCCCCAGCCGATCCTCGACGCGACGTACAACCTCGTCTTCGGTGGCGGCAACTTCGGGCCGGTCCCCGGCCTGCTCGTCTGGATGGCCATCGTCGTCGTCATCGGTGCCGTGGGTCTGGCGAAGACCCGCTTCGGGCGCCAGGTCCTCGCCACCGGCGGCAATCGCACGGCCGCGGACTTCACCGGGATCAACACCCGCCGGATCAAGTTCCAGGTCCTGCTCATCTCGTCCGTGCTGGCCGCTCTGGCGGGCATGCTCTACGCCGGTCGGCTGGAGTCGGGGCGCTTCCAGTGGGGCACCGGCGACGAGCTCTCGGCGATCGCCGCGGTGATCCTCGGTGGTACCAGCCTGTTCGGAGGCGCGGGGTCGGTCGTCGGGACCCTGGTGGGCGCCCTGCTCATCGGACTCATCAACAACGGGCTGGTGCTCGCCGGGCTGGACACCAGCCAGCAGCAGGTCGTCCGAGGCGTGATCATCATCCTCGCCGTCGCGCTGGCGAGGCGGAAGTGAGCGACGCGCCGCTGCGGCACGGGATCGTCGGCACGGGGTTCATGGCGACCGTGCACGCCCGCGCGGTGCGGCGGGCGGGGTCGGTCGTCTCCGTGGTGGCCGGCAGCACCCCGGAACGGGGACAGGCCGCCCGCTCATCCCTCGGCGCCGAGTCGGCGGCGGGTCACGCGGCGGAGGTCGTGACCTCGCCGGAGGTCGACGTCGTGCACATCTGCACGCCGAACGACACCCACGGGACCCTCGCGCGCCTGGCGCTCGAGGCCGGCAAGCACGTCGTCTGCGAGAAGCCGCTCGCGACCGACCCGGCCGAGGCGGCCACGCTCGCGGAGCTCGCCACCGCGGCGGACGTGGTCGCCGCCGTCCCGTTCGTCTACCGCTTCTACCCCACCGTCCGGCACGCCCGCGCGATGGTGGCCCGCGGCGACGCCGGCACGTTGTGGATGCTGCACGGTTCCTACCTGCAGGACTGGCTCGCCGCTCCCGGCGGGACGAACTGGCGAGTGGACGCCGCACGGGGCGGGCAGTCCCGCGCGTTCGGCGACGTCGGCATCCACTGGTGCGACCTCATGGAGTTCGTCACCGGGCACCGCATCACGGCGCTGTCGGCACGGACAGCGGTCCTGCACCCGGAGCGGGCCGGCCAGCCGGTGTCCACGGAGGACGGCGCCTCGGTGGTGTTCGAGACCGATCAGGGGGCCACCGGCTCCCTCGTCGTGTCCCAGGCCTCGCCGGGCCGCAAGAACCGGCTGGCCTTCTCGTTCGACGGAACGGTCGCGTCCGTGGCGTTCAACCAGGAGCAGCCCGAGGAGCTGTGGATCGGCGGCGTGGACGGCAACCGCACGGTGCTGCGGGATCCCGCCGCCCTCGACCCGGCAGCCGCGGGCTACGCCGTCGTCCCGGCCGGGCACCCGCAGGGCTACCAGGACAGCTTCGACGCGTTCGTCCTCGACGTCGTCCGCTCGGTCCGCGGGGAGCACGTACCCGGCCTGCCGACCTTCGCCGACGGCGCACGCGCCGCTCGGATCACCGACGCGGTGCTGCGCTCGTCGCACGCCCGGACCTGGGTGGGAGTGCCCGCATGACCGGCGACACGTTCTTCGACGGGCACCAGCGAGCCACCATCGCCGCCGCGATGGCCCGGATGATCCCCACGGACGACGCGCCCGGCGCTGCCGAGGCAGGGACGATCGACTTCCTCGACCGGTACCTGTCCGGTCCCGGGTACGTCTACGCGCGCCCGGACGGCAGCGGCTTCGAGGCCCTGACCGGGCGACGGCTCGCCGCCTGGACGCACCGCCTGGAGCTGATCCGGGAGCGGTACGTCGCCGGCGTCCGGGCGCTGGACGCCGCAGCGCGCAAGCACGGGGCAGATTTCGTCGACCTCGACGCCGACGCCCAGGACGACGTCCTCCGGGAGCTCGAGCGTCCCGAGGGTCACGCGCAGGAAGCCGATCTCGCCCGCAGCCGGGTGACCCTGTACGGCGCCCCGGTCGAGACCGCCCTGCAGCAGACCAACGCCGAGCTCGACCTCGGGTTCGTCCCGCTCCTCGCCCTGCACACCCGCCAGGGCTTCTACGCCGATCCGGTGTACGGCGGCAACCGCGACCACATCGGCTGGCAGGTCATCGGCTTCCCGGGGCCGGCCAGCCTCGCCGAGGTGCACCAGGGCCGCTACACGACGATCGACTACTTCGCCGAGAACCCGGTGCACCCCGGGACGGAGGACTGACATGACCACGACCACCGGCCGCGATCGCACGGACGTCCTCATCATCGGCGCCGGCGCCTCGGGCGCGACGGCCGCCAAAGTGCTCACCGAGCGGGGGCTGCGAGTCGTGGCGCTCGAGAAGGGGCCGTGGCGCACCAAGGAGACGTTCGGCGGTGACGAGCTCGCCAGCATCAACCGGTACGACCTCTGGCCGGACCCGCTGCTGAACCCCCGGACGCACCGCACCGGCGTCGACCAGCCGGCCACCACCGAGCTGTTCTGCCCCGTGCCCCAGATGGTCGGCGGCGGCACCGTGCACTGGCAGGGCTGGCTGCCCCGCTTCACCGAGGAGGACTTCCGCTTCCACAGCGTCGTGGGGGACGTCCCCGGCGCCTCCCTGGCCGACTGGCCGATCTCCTACGCCGAGCTCGAGCCGTACTACACCGCTGTCGAATGGGCCTTCGGTGTCTCCGGCAAGGCCGGTGCCAACCGCTACGAGTCTTTCCGGTCCAAGGGCTATCCGTGCCCGCCGATGCCCATGTCGCGGTACGCGGAGAAGTACCACGCCGGTGCGTCGGCCCTGGGCTGGAACTCGTTCCCGACCCCGCAGGCCGCCCTCTCCCAGCCCTTCGACGGCCGGCCCGCGACGGTGATCAGCGCATTCGCGCAGCAGCACGGCGACCCGACCGGCACCCGGTCGAGCGCCCTCAACGTCTTCGTGCCGCACGCGGTCGCGACCGGGCGGTACGACCTGCGCCCGGACAGCTATGTCCGGGAGATCACGGTCGACGAGCGCGGCAGAGCCAAGGGCGCGGTCTACGAGGACGCCGAGGGCCGGCTCCACGAACAGGAGGCCGACGTCGTCATCCTGGCCTGCGGCGCGGTGGAGACCGCGCGGCTGATGCTGCTGTCCACCTCGGCCCGGCACCCTCGCGGCCTCGCCAACGAGAACGACCTCGTCGGCCGCAACGTCACCTTCCACGAGTTCAGCTCCGCCGTGGGCACCTTCGACGACCCGATCTACGCGTGGGCGGGCGGCGGCTACGTCAGCGCGAGCTCCTTCGAGTTCTACGCCCACGACGACAGCCGCGGGTTCGCGGGCGGCGGTCACATGGCGACGTCCGGGGTCGGCATCCCCCTGCCGATCAACTGGTCCCTGCCGGACCGTCCGGCCTGGGGGGCGGAGGCGAAGCGCGTCGACCGGGAGTTCTTCAACCACTCCATGGCGGCGTCGATGGTGCTGCACGACCTGCCCCAGCACGACAACCGCGTCGACCTCGACGACACCGTCGTCGACGACTGGGGACTGCCCGTCGCGCGCATCACGCTCACCCCCCACGAGAACGACCTCGCGATGGGACGGTTCCTCATCGACCGCAGCGCGGAGATCCTCGAGGCGGCCGGCGCGACCAGTGTGCAGAAGGTCTACCCGGACCGGGTCACCGGCAACTGCTCCCACCAGCACGGGACCACACGCATGGGCGACGACCCGGAGACCTCGGTGCTCGACCGCGACTGCCGGGCGCACACCGTCAGCAATCTGTTCGTCGTCGACGGCGGCCCGTTCCCGACCGGTACCGGCGCGAACCCGACGCTGACGATCATGGCCAATGCCTGGCGCGTGGCTGAGCGCATCGCAGCGGGACGGGACGCCGCGAGCCGAGGCTGATGGCGCGAGCCCGCTCCAGCCCCGTGTGGGCGAGTGGCGCGCCCGCGGATGGTGACTCGAACGGCCCAAGTGATTGACGCACAGTCACATTCGACACATCGGTGCGTCGCCGCTTGGTGACGTGCAGTCACAGGAAGTTTGCCCGGGCTGGCGCGGTGGTTGCGAGAGCAACTTCCGCTGGTACCCCGTTTCCCCGTAACCGATCCCTCACTCCTCGCGTTGTCGGGTGGTCCCCGTCCGGCCATCGTCACCGGAATCGGGGACCGCCCAGCACCGGCGACCGCGCCGGGCGAGACGAAGGGGAACGGGATGCACGAACTGCGAACGAGGCCGGGGCGCCGCGCGCTGGCCGTGACCACGGGCGCGCTGCTGCTCGCCGTAGGCCTGCCCGCCACGGCGGCCGCCGCACCCGGCGGCGGCAAGCCCGGCGGTGGGCACGGCGGCGGGAACGCCTGCGAGCACCGGAGCAACAACAGCTACGACAAGTTGCTGGAGTGCGTGACGCTCGAGGGCGTCATGGAGCACCTCCGGGCCTTCCAGGACATCGCGACGAAGAGCACCGACCCCGTCTACCCCGGCACGCGCGCCGCGGGGACCGACGGCTACGCCGACAGCGTCGACTACGTGGCCGGCCTGCTCGAGGACGCCGGCTACGTCGTGACGCTCGACCCCGTCGAGGTCACGTTCAACTTCCCCGCGACCCTGCGCCAGCTCGCTCCCACCCAGGCCGAGTACGAGACGGGCGTCTTCACCGGCAGCGGGTCGGGCGAGGTCGAGGGCAACGTGTTCCCGATCGACATCAACCTCGAGAAGGGCGACGACGCCGTCTCGACGAGCGGCTGCGAGCCGGAGGACTTCGCTCCGTTCGACTGGTCCGGTGACAGTGACATCGCACTCGTCCAGCGCGGTACCTGCTTCTTCGGGACGAAGGCCTTCTACGCCGAGCAGGCGGGCGCCGAGGCCGTGATCGTCTTCAACCAGGGCAACACGCCGGAGCGCGAGGAGCTCGTCGTCGCGGACGCGACGAGCGTGGACGAGCCGATCCCGGGGGCGCCCGGACCGGTCACCCACGGCATTCCCGTCGTCGGGGCGAGCTTCGAGGACGGCCTCGCACTCGCCGAGCCGGGCTCGACGGCGTACGTGAACGTCGACCCCGCCGAGACGCGCACCGACTACAACGTCATCGCCGAGCTGCCGGGCAAGAACACCGACAACGTGGTCATGGCCGGCGCGCACCTGGACAGCGTCATCGAGGGCCCAGGCATCAACGACAACGGCTCCGGGTCCGCCGCAATCCTGGAGACCGCCCTGATGCTGGCCAACACGAAGCCGGAGAACACCCTCCGCTTCGGCTGGTGGGCGGCTGAGGAGCAGGGCCTGGTGGGCTCCGCCGACTACGTCGAGGGGCTGTCGGAGGCCGAGCGCGACCGCATCGCGCTCTACATGAACTACGACATGGTCGGCTCGCCGAACTACATCCAGATGGTCTACGACGCCGACGAGTCGACGTTCGAGGCGCCGGTGCCCGTCCCGCCCGGCTCGACCGCCATCGAGGACGTCTACGAGTCGTACTACACGATGATCGAGGAGCCCTACGACGACACCGAGTTCTCCGGTCGCAGCGACTACGAGGCGTTCATCCTCGCGGGCATCCCGTCGAGCGGTCTGTTCACCGGCGCGGAGGTGCTGAAGACCGCGGAGCAGCAGGAGATCTGGGGCGGCGTCGCCGGTGAGTCGTTCGACCAGTGCTACCACCTGGCCTGCGACGACATCGACAACCTGAACGAGCACGCGTTGGAGGTCAACAGCGACCTGATCGCGTTCGCGATGCAGACGTTCGCCTACTCGACGGAGTCGGTGAACGGCGTCCCGGGCAAGAAGGTCCCCGGCAAGCCGTTCGTGCTGCCGGCTCCGGCGGGCCCGCAGGGCACCTTCGCCACCGAGGAAGCGGGCGGCGGCGGGCACTCGCACGAGCTCGAGACCGCGTAGCACCTGATGTGGTCGGGGCCGGCCCTGCGGGCCGGTCCCGACCACGTCACTCCCCGAACCGGACGTCGTGCTCCCGGCCCGGGGCCAGGAAGGACAGCAACCCCTCCCCCTCCGCCAGGACGTCGTCCCGCTCCGCGGGCGTCAGCGGCTCCGACTGCCGGACGGTGAGCACCGTCGCCCCGCCCTCGCGGCGGGCCGCCCAGGTGGCGCGGAGCAGCCCGTCCACCAGCACCGTCCCCACCCAGCCGCGGGGCCCGCCCTGGAGCAGCACGTGGTCGGCGTCGGCGACGACGCGGGAGCGGTCCGCGTGCGACAGGACGACGTTGTCGTACTCGGCGAGGAAGCGGACCGGCGCCGGGGTGTCCGGGTCGGGCAGTTCGCCGTCCGGGACGTCGAACAGCTCGGCGCCGTCCTCCCCGCGGAACCGCCGGAGCTCGTCCCCCAGGCGGTCCACGACCTCCCGCAGCTTCGTCAGGCCGCACCAGGCCTGGACGTCGCGCACGGTGGCCGGCCCGAACGCCCCGAGGTACCGCCGGACCAGGTCGTCCAGCGAGCCCGCCGTGGCCGGACGCCCGGCCAGCCACGCGTCGACCGTCGTCATCACCGCCGCGCCCGTCCCGTCCCACAGCCCGCGCGGCGGGGGCTGCACCCACGGCACCCAGTAGGAGACGCAGAAGGCGACGGCCTCGGCGTCGACACCCGGGTGCCGCCGGGCCAGCTCACGCTGGAGCTGCGCACGCCCCATGGGCGTTCCCGCGAGCAGCTCCGCCGCCTCGGCGACCACCGCCGCGACGTCCTGACCCCGGAGCCGCTGGCCCCAGGCGGTGCTGGAGACCGTGCGGTCGAGCACCGGCTGCAGCAGCGGCCGGAGCACCAGCGCATCCGCGGCCGTGACCGTGTGGATGGTGGTCCGCATCAGCTGCGTGCGCACCACGTCCCGCCCGGTCATCAGGGCGTCGAGCTCGGCGGTGTCGTATCCCCGCAGCCGGTCCCAGAGCGCCAGGTGCGGCACCCGCGGGACCTGCGCCTGCAGGCCGACCAGGTGCTCCAGCGCCCCGGCGACCGGCCGGTCCACCCGCTCCAGCAGCAGCTGCCGGGCCAGCGTGGCCCGCCCGAGCGCCCGGCGGCCCAGGACGTCGGGCATCCGCGCGGTCCTCAGCCGACCCGGCCGGCGCGCACCGCGAGCGGCTGGGCGGGCCGGTGCCCGTTCGCCGCCGCCGCCTCGGCCGGCCCGACCTCCTGCGCGTCGCCGGGGTTCTGCGCCGTCGGCAGCCAGCGGGCCCACCAGCGGAGGATGTGATCGAACCGCGCCAGGCGGTGCCGAGGCCGACCCGACCGGCTGAGCTCGTGCCCCTCTCCGGGGAAGAGCAGCAGCTCGGACGGCACGTCCCGCCGCTTGAGCTCGACGTAGAGCCGCGCGCCCTGCTCGAGGGGCGTGCGCCAGTCCTCCTCGGAGTGGATCACCAGGGTCGGTGTCGTGATCCGGTGCGCGGACGCCAGGGCGCTCTGGGCGGCGATGCGCTCCGGGTCGGTGCCCAGGTAGCGGTCCGGGAGGTACCAGCCGACGTCCGACGACCCGACGAAGCTGACCGGGTCGGTGAAGGCGCGCTCCACGACGGCCGCGGCGAACCGGCTCGTGCGGCCGATGAGCAGCGCGGTGAGGTAGCCGCCGTACGACCCGCCCATGACGCCCACCCGCTCCTCGTCGAGCGCCGGGTCCTCGAGCGCGGCGTCCAGGAACGCGAGCACGTCGTCGACGTCCACCCCGCCCCACGCGCCCTCGATGGCCCGGCCGTGCGCGGCCCCGTAGCCGGACGAGCCGCGCGGGTTGCACTGGACGACGGCGTACCCGGCGGAGACGTAGGTCTGGGTCTCGTCGAACAGCGTCCAGCCGTACTGCGTGAACGGGCCACCGTGCACGGTGAGCAGAACGGGGTGCGGCCCGGGCCCCGGCGGGGTGGTCACCCAGCCGTGCACCGGGTGCCCGTCGGGCGCCGTCGCCGTCCGCTCCCGCATGCGGTGCACCCGGCCGGTCTCACCCAGCGCCCGGCCGAACGAGGTCAGCAGCCGGCGCCGTCCGGACGTCAGGGCGACCAGCTCGCCCGCGGACCTGTCGTGCGCGACGACGGCCACCACGACCCCTCCCCCGGTGGCGAAGGAGCGCACGCCGAACGGCCCGTCGACCAGCGCGGTCGGGGCGCTGCCGTCGAGCGGCACGGACAAGAGCTCCACGCTCCCGCGGCGCTCGACCCCGACGAGGAGGGCTCCGTCGGTCACCACCGTCGCCGGCGTCTCGTCACCGCGCTGGTGCTCCTCCGGGTCCAGCAGCGGGACGAGCGACCCGTCGTCGGCCACCCGGCACGGCACCGCCTGCTGGGCGACGAAATCCAGACCCTCGGGGCCCAGGTCGGGGACGGCGGTGACGAACAGCTCGTCGCCCGCCCAGGCGGGAAGGGCGCAGTCGCCTCGGGAGGCGGTGACCCGGCGCAGCCCCGAGCCGTCGGGGGCGACGGCGTAGACGTCCCGGACGAGGTCGCGGTCGGCGCGGGGGTGGCGCGCCGAGACGAAGGCCAGCTCCGCGCCGTCCGGGCGCCACGTGACGTCCTCGCAGTCCGCGTCCCCCTCCGTCACCTGGACCGGCTCCGGCAGCGGGGCCGTGTCGTCGGTGAAGTCGGCAGGCAGGTCGAGCATGAACACCTGGCTCCGGCGGTCGGCCAGGAAGCCGACGCCGTCCAGCCGGTACTGCAGGGTCGTGATCAGCCGGGGCGGCTCGGCCCCGGGTTCCACGTCGGCGACCGTGCCGTAGCGGCCGTGCTCCGGCACCCGGGCGACGTACGCGAGCCGCCGGGAGTCCGGCGACCAGACCGGCGCGCCCGCACCCAGGTGGTGGTCGGTGAGCCGGCGCGGCTCGCCCCCCGCAGTGGGCAGCAGCCAGATCTGGGGACGCCCGCCCGGCTCGGCGCTCAGGAAGGCCAGCCAGCGGCCGTCCGGGGAGAAGGCCGGGGCGGTGTCGCGGTGCCCCGACGTCACCGGCCGGGCAGGGGCGGACCCGTCCGTGGGCACGGCCCAGAGCTGGCCGCGGTACTCGTCGGACTCGAGGTCGGGTCGGGTGACGGCGACCACCGCCATCCGGCCGTCCGGCGACACCGTGGGGGCGCCCGGCGTGCGCAGGAGCGCGAGGTCGGTCGGCCGCATGACCGCGACGCTAGCCGAGCGGGCGGAGCCCGAGCCCCGCCCCCGGCTCAGCGGCGGGCGCGCTCCTCGTCGGACTCGTCGGCGATCCGGGACTCCGCGGCGGCTGCCGCCTCCGGGCCACCGGTCGGCACCGACTGCGCGGTCGCGGTGTCGACGGCGGTCTCGTCGGCGTCGACCAGCTGCCCCCGCGTCTTGACCAGGCTGGCGACCGTCGCGACGACGAGGACGCCGAGGATGATCGTGAGCGACAGCCAGATGGGGATCTCCGGCACGGCGTCGATGTGCTCCCCGCCGTTGATGAACGGCAGCTCGTTGGTGTGCAGCGCCTCCATGATCAGCTTCACGCCGATGAAGGCGAGGATCACCGCCAGGCCGATCGACAGGTAGACCAGCCGCTTGAGCAGGCCGCCCAGCAGGAAGTAGAGCTGGCGCAGACCCATCAGCGCGAACACGTTGGCCGTGAAGACGATGAACGGCTCCTTCGTCAGGCCGAAGATCGCCGGGATGCTGTCGAGGGCGAAGAGCAGGTCCGTCGTCCCGAGGGCGAGGAAGACGACGATCATCGGCGTCCACATCTTCTTGCCGCCCTCGGTCACCCGGATCTTGGCGCCGTGGAAGTCCTTGGTGATCGGCAGGACCTTGCGCATCCGCCGGATAAAGGCGTTCTCCTCGTAGTCCTCGTCCTCGCCGCGGTGCCGCACGAGGTTGATCGCCGTGTACACGAGGAACGCGCCGAAGATGTAGAAGACCCAGGTGAAGCGCTCGATCACCGCGGCGCCCAGCAGGATGAAGATCCCGCGGAGCACCAGCGCGATGATGATGCCCACCATCAGCGCCTCTTGCTGGAGCTTCCGGGGCACCTGGAAGCGCGCCATGATGATCACGAAGACGAAGAGGTTGTCGACCGAGAGCGAGTACTCGGTCAGCCACCCGGCGTAGAACTCCGTCGCGTACGTGCCGTTGGTGAAGGCCAGCAGCAGGAGCCCGAATATCAGGGCGAGCCCGACGTAGAAGCTGACCCAGAGGCTCGCCTCCTTGACGGAGGGCTCGTGCGGACGGCGGGCGACGATGGCGAGGTCGGCGAGCAGCAGGACTGTCAGCCCCACGAACGTCGTGACCTCGAACCAGACGGGGAGCTCCACGGGGCCTCACTCTACGGGCGGGCCCCCGCCGTCGCTGACGGCGCCGGAACCGGTCGGGCGGTCATGACGCGTCGCTGCGGCCCGTTGCCGGCACCGCAGCGACGCGGTGGATCAGTGCTAGCGGTGGAGCGGTTCGTCCTCGGAGGCGGTGACCGACGCGGCGACGTCCCGGTCGGGCGTACTGCTCGCCGGGACCGCCGGCCCGGCGTCGGCCGGGGCCGCGCCGCCGACGGCGCCGCTGCCGGCCAGCGCGACGTGCTCGGCCCGGTCGCGCCGGTTCTTCGCCAGGCTGGCCACGGTGGTGACGACGAGGGTCACGAGGATGACCGACAGCGACAGCCACGTCGGGATCTCCGGGATCACGGTGACGTGCTCGCCGCCGTTGATGAACCCCAGCTCGTTGGTGTGCAGGGCGTGGATGACCAGCTTGACGCCGATGAACCCGAGGATGACGGCGAGACCGTAGGACAGGTAGACGAGCCGGTCGAGCAGGCCGTCGATGAGGAAGAACAACTGGCGCAGGCCGAGCAGCGAGAAGGCGTTGGCCGCGAAGACCAGGTAGGTCTCCTGGGTGAGCCCGAAGATCGCCGGGATCGAGTCGACCGCGAAGAGGATGTCGGCGCTGCCGATGGCGATGAGCGCGATGGCCAGCGGGGTGATGTACCGCTTGCCGTCGATCTTCACGGCCATCTTGTCCGAGTGGTACTCGTCGGTGGTCGGGAAGATCCTGCGAGCGCCGCGCAGGAGGATGTTCTCCTTGTAGTCCTCTTCCTCCCCGTGCCCACCGCTGCGCGCCTGCGCCCAGGCGGTGTAGATCAGGATCGCGCCGAAGAGGTAGAAGACCCAGCTGAAGTTCTCGATCGCGGCGGCGCCGATGAGGATGAAGACGGTCCGCAGGATCAACGCGAACGTGATGCCGTACAGCAGCACCTTCTGCTGCAGTTCCCGCGGCACGGAGAAGCTGGCCATGATCAGCACGAAGACGAAGAGGTTGTCGATCGACAAGCTCTTCTCGGTGATGTAGCCGGCGAAGTACTCGCCGCCGAACTGGGCCCCGTAGAACCAGAAGATCAGCAGGCCGAACACGACCGCGATGGCGACGTAGACGCCGGACCAGATCGCGGATTCACGCAGGGTGGGCGCGTGCGGGGTCCGCACGTGCCCGACGAGGTCGAAGATCAGCATCCCGACGATCAGACCGATCGTGAGAGCCCACACCCAGAAAGGGACGTCCATACGGCATTGCCTCCGGCAACTGGCAGCAGTCAGTTCCGGAGGTCTCTCCCGCCACCGGCCGGAGCCGGCGACCGACGGGACCGGAGATCATGGGATCTCGTACTGACGGCCCTGCCGCGTGGGGATACTCCCCTCCACGGACCCCCGGTCGAGGGCGCGCGTCAGCGCCCGCACTCCGTGTGGTCCGTCCCGTGCAACGGCAGCCGGCGGGCGAGAGTTCCCGGTCGCCACCGGCGCTCGCGAGACGTGCGTCACAGCGCCCGCTCAGGCGGGGCGCCGGCTCCTCGGCAGCGCAGCGACGGCGGCGTCGTAGGAGGCGTCGACCAGCTCGTGCACCTCGTCGTCGGGCACCGGGCCGGTGAAGTCGACGGAGTTCCAGCCGTACCGGCCCACGTAGTGGCTCGCCGTCACGGCCCCGGGGTAGCGGTCGCGCCACTCCCCTGCCTCGGCGGCGTCGCGACCGCACTTGACGCTCACAGTGCTCGCGCCGATGAAGGCGAAGCCCTTGCCGCCAACCTTGGCGACCAGCTCCTCCTCGCCCCAGGGGTACGTCTCCTCGGCGCCCGGCTTGGCGAGGCAGTAGGCGACCAGCTCGTCCCGGGTCACGGCGGACCCGTCACGCGTGAGCCGCGTCGAACTGGCGGAGCTCCTTCTTGAGCTCGCTCAGCTCGTCGCGCAGCCGGGCGGCGACCTCGAACTGCAGCTCGCGCGCCGCCGCCAGCATCTGCTCGTTCATCTGCGTGATCAGGTCGGCCAGCTCGTTGCGCGGCAGGCCCTGGACGTCGATCGAACCGGCCTTGGCCTTGCCCTTCGACGACAGACCCGGGACGGGCGCCTTGCCACGCGACTGCTGCCGGCCCGAGCCGCCGATGAGCTCGGCCGACTCGGAATCCTCCGCCTCGCGGTAGATGCCGTCGAGGATGTCGACGATCTTCTTCCGCAGCGGCTGCGGGTCGACGCCGCGCTCGGTGTTGTAGGCGATCTGCTTCTCGCGCCGGCGGTTGGTCTCCTCGATCGCCTGGGCCATCGACGGCGTGATCTTGTCCGCGTACATGTGCACCTGGCCGGAGACGTTCCGGGCCGCGCGCCCGATGGTCTGGATCAGCGAGGTGCCCGAGCGGAGGAAGCCCTCCTTGTCGGCGTCCAGGATGGCGACCAGCGACACCTCCGGCAGGTCGAGACCCTCGCGGAGCAGGTTGATGCCGACCAGCACGTCGTACTCGCCCTGCCGCAGCTCGCGCAGCAGCTCCACCCGGCGCAGGGTGTCGACCTCCGAGTGCAGGTAGCGGACCTTGATGCCCAGCTCCAGCAGGTAGTCGGTGAGGTCCTCGGCCATCTTCTTGGTCAGCGTCGTGACCAGGATCCGCTCGTCCTTCTCCGTGCGGAGGCGGATCTCGTGCACCAGGTCGTCGATCTGCCCCTTGGTCGGCTTGACCACCACCTCGGGGTCGACCAGGCCGGTCGGGCGGATGACCTGCTCGACGAACTCACCGCCGGTGCGCCCGAGCTCGTAGTTCCCCGGCGTCGCGGACAGGTAGACGGTCTGGCCGATCCGGTCGGTGAACTCCTCCCACTTCAGCGGCCGATTGTCCATGGCCGACGGCAGCCGGAAGCCGTGCTCGACCAGCGTCCGCTTGCGGCTCATGTCGCCCTCGTACATGCCGCCGATCTGCGGCACGGTCACGTGCGACTCGTCGATGACGAGCAGGAAGTCCTCGGGGAAGTAGTCGATGAGACACGCGCCGGCGCTGCCCGGCGCCCGCCCGTCGATGTGCCGCGAGTAGTTCTCGATGCCGGAGCAGAACCCGACCTGGCGCATCATCTCGATGTCGTAGGTGGTGCGCATGCGCAGCCGCTGGGCCTCCAGCAGCTTGCCCTGGCGCTCCAGCTCCGCCAGCCGCTGCTCGAGCTCGGCCTCGATGCCCCGGATGGCCCGCTCCATGCGGTCGGGGCCGGCGACGTAGTGCGTGGCCGGGAAGACGAACAGCTCCTGGACCTCGCGCACGACCTCACCGGTCAGCGGGTGCAGGTAGTACAGCCGCTCCACCTCGTCGCCGAACATCTCGATCCGGACGGCGAGCTCCTCGTAGACCGGGAAGACCTCGATCGTGTCGCCGCGCACGCGGAACGTGCCACGGGTGAACGACAGGTTGCGGGTGTACTGCTCGGTGACCAGCGTGCGGAGCAGCTCGTCGCGGTCGCGCTCCTCCCCCACCGAGATTTTCAGCGCCCGGTCGACGTACTCCTGCGGGGTGCCCAGGCCGTAGATGCAGGACACGGTGGCCACGACCACGACGTCCCGCCGGGTGAGCAGCGCCTGCGTCGCCGAGTGGCGCAGGCGCTCGACCTCCTCGTTGATCGAGGAGTCCTTCTCGATGTAGGTGTCGGTCTGGGGGACGTACGCCTCGGGCTGGTAGTAGTCGTAGTACGAGACGAAGTACTCGACCGCGTTGTTGGGCAGCAGCTCGCGGAACTCGTTGGCCAGCTGCGCCGCGAGGGTCTTGTTCGGCGCCATGACCAGCGTCGGGCGCTGCACCTGCTCGATCAGCCAGGCGGTCGTCGCCGACTTCCCGGTACCGGTGGCGCCCAGCAGGACGACGTCCTTCTCCCCCGAGTTGACCTTCTCGGCGAGGGCCGTGATCGCCGCCGGCTGGTCACCGGAGGGCTCGAACTCGCTGACGACCCGGAACTTGCCCTGGGTCGGCCGGATGTCGGTGGTCGCGCGCACGGGAGAAACGGTACGACGCGGGTGTGACAGAACGGGTCCGAGCGAGCGGATGGGCCGACTGGTGAACCCGGGGAGAACGGGACGCAACTGATACTTGTCCTCGATGGCGGCGCCCCCCTAGCGTGCCTGGTCGCAGGAGCGGTTCCAGACCGGGGACCAGCGCCACCCGGCTTCGCCGGGCGAGGTCGGCCCCCGGATGGGCGGTGTCCGACCCCCCGGGGTAGCCCGCCGCGCGCCGCCCGGTCCCTGGCCGCTCGCCGCGGTCCCGGGCCGGAGCCTGCGCACGACGCCCCCCGCGGCCCGGCCGCGGGGGGCGTCGTCGTCCCGGTGCCCGGAGCGGCAGGACTCACACGGAAGTCAGGTGTGCGGGGCGGTTCCCCAGGGCACCCGTGCACGGTCGCACCAGACGACTTCCTCCGCGAAGATCGCCGGAGAACCACCCCACGCCCCGGGGACCGGGGCACAGCGCAGGAGGAAATTCCCAGGATGACGCAGGTCTGGCCCGGCAGTGCCTACCCCCTCGGGGCCACGTACGACGGCACCGGCACCAACTTCGCGATCTTCAGCGAGGTCGCCGAGAAGGTCGAGCTGTGCCTCTTCGACGACGACGGCAACGAGGAGCGGATCCGGCTCCCCGAGATGGACGGCTACGTCTGGCACGCCTTCCTCCCGGGGATCCACCCCGGCCAGAAGTACGGCTTCCGCGTGCACGGCCCCTACGACCCGGCCCAGGGGCTGCGCTGCAACCCCAACAAGCTCCTGCTCGACCCGTACGCCAAGGCCGTCGACGGCCAGATCGACTGGGACCCGTCGGTGTTCGGCTACGACTTCGAGACCAAGGAGCGCAACGACGAGGACTCCGCGGCGCACATGCCGAAGTCCGTCGTCGTCAACCCCTACTTCGACTGGGGCGTCGACCGCCCGCCCAAGACGCCCTACAACAAGACGGTCATCTACGAGGCCCACGTCAAGGGCCTGACCATGACCAACCCGCGCATCCCCGAGGAGCTGCGCGGCACCTACGCCGGCATCGCGCACCCGGCCACGATCGAGCACCTCACCGAACTCGGGATCACCGCGATCGAGCTGCTGCCCGTGCACCAGTTCGTGCAGGACGACACCCTCCAGCAGAAGGGCCTGCGCAACTACTGGGGCTACAACAGCATCGGCTTCTTCGCGCCGCACAACGAGTACGCCAGCGCGACGACGGCCGGCCAGCAGGTGCAGGAGTTCAAGGGCATGGTCCGGGCCCTGCACGAGGCCGGCATCGAGGTGATCCTCGACGTCGTCTACAACCACACCGCCGAGGGCAACCACAACGGCCCGACGCTGTCCTTCCGCGGCATCGACAACCGCACCTACTACAAGCTCGTCGAGGGCGACGAGCGCTACTACATGGACTACACGGGCACGGGGAACACCCTCAACGTCCGGACGCCGCAGTCGCTGCAGCTGATCATGGACTCGCTGCGCTACTGGGTCACCGAGATGCACGTCGACGGTTTCCGCTTCGACCTCGCCTCCGCCCTGGCCCGCGAGCTGCACGCCGTCGACCGGCTGGCGACGTTCTTCGACCTCGTGCACCAGGACCCCGTGGTCAGCCAGGTGAAGCTGATCGCCGAGCCGTGGGACGTCGGCGAGGGCGGCTACCAGGTCGGCAACTTCCCGGCGCTGTGGACCGAGTGGAACGGGAAGTACCGCGACACCGTCCGCGACTTCTGGCGGGGCGAGGACGCGACCGTCGGCGAGTTCGCCAGCCGGATCACCGGCTCGGCCGACCTCTACCAGCACTCGGGCCGCCGGCCGGTGGCCAGCATCAACTTCGTCACCGCCCACGACGGCTTCACGCTCAACGACCTCGTCTCCTACAACGAGAAGCACAACGAGGCCAACGGCGAGGACAACAACGACGGCGAGAGCCACAACCGCAGCTGGAACTCCGGCGTCGAGGGCCCCACCGACGACCCGGAGGTCCTGCAGCTGCGGGGGCAGCAGCGGCGGAACTTCATCGCCACGTTGATGCTCAGCCAGGGCGTGCCGATGCTGCTGCACGGCGACGAGCTCGGCCGCACCCAGCAGGGCAACAACAACGGCTACGCGCAGGACTCCCCGCTCACCTGGATCGACTGGGAGCACGTCGACGAGGGGCTGCTCGAGTTCACCAAGAAGGTGACCAAGCTCCGCCACGACCACCCGACGTTCCGCCGCCGCCGCTTCTTCCACGGCCGGCCGGTGCGCCGCGGCCTGGGCGAACCCGTCCCCGACATCGACTGGCTGACCCCCGAGGGCGAGCAGATGGGCGACGAGGACTGGGACGTCGGCTACGCCAAGTCGCTCGCCGTGTACCTCAACGGCGTCGGCATCCGCGAGATGGACGAGCGCGGTGAGTACGTCACCGACGACCACTTCTACCTGGCGTTCAACGCCTCGCACGAGCCGATCGAGTTCACCCTGCCCGGCGAGGAGTACGCCCAGCAGTGGACGACGGTGCTCGACACCGCCGAGATGCACGAGGTCGAGCCGGTCGAGCTCAAGCCGGGCGAGACCGTGACCGTGCAGGGCCGCTCGATCATCGTGCTGACGGGCCCGGCCCAGTGACCGAGCGGCGGGACGTCCCTGCCGCGACCTACCGCCTGCAGATCCACGCCGGCTTCCGGCTGGACGACGCCGCGGAGGTGGCCGGCTACCTGGCCGACCTCGGGGTCACCCACGCCTACTCCTCGCCGCTCCTGCGGTCGGCG
Organism: Blastococcus sp. SYSU D00922; assembly: GCF_054050495.1. Lineage (NCBI taxonomy): Bacteria > Bacillati > Actinomycetota > Actinomycetes > Geodermatophilales > Geodermatophilaceae > Blastococcus > Blastococcus sp. SYSU D00922. The sequence continues at coordinate 13,476 of NZ_JBJGZL010000016.1, read as the reverse complement.
GAGGGCAGCAACCACGGGTACGACACCGTCGACCACGCGCACGTCGACGAGGCACGCGGCGGCCGCGAGGGCTTCGACCGGTTCGTCGCCGCCCTCCACGAGCACGGTCTCGGCCTGGTGCTCGACCTCGTGCCCAACCACATGGGCGTCGACGACCCGTCCGCCGCGCCCTGGTGGTGGGACGTGCTGCAGCACGGGCAGGCGTCGGCGCACGCCGACGCGTTCGACGTGGACTGGGAGTTCGGCGGCGGCAAGGTCCGCATCCCCGTCCTGGGCTCGGCGGACGACGTCGAGAAGCTCGAGGTGGTGGACGGCGAACTCCGCTACTACGACAACCGCTTCCCGCTCGCGCCCGGCACGGGGAGCGGCACCCCCCAGGAGGTGCACGCCCGGCAGAACTACGAGCTGGTCGACTGGCGGCGCGCCGACTCCGACCTCAACTACCGGCGGTTCTTCGCGATCAACACCCTCGCCGGGCTGCGGGTCGAGGACCCGGCGATCTTCGACGCCACGCACGAGCTGGTGCTGCAGCTGGTGCGCGACGGCGCCGTCGACGGGCTCCGGATCGACCACCCGGACGGTCTCGCCGACCCCAAGGGCTACCTGGACCGCCTGGCCGAGGCCTCGGGCGGCCGGTGGACGGTCGTCGAGAAGATCCTCGAGCCGGGCGAGGACCTGCCCGAGTCGTGGAAGACCGCCGGGACGACGGGCTACGACGCCCTCGCCGAGGTCGACGAGCTCCTGGTCGACCCGGCCGGTGAGGAGGCGCTCACCGCGCTCGACACCGAGCTGGCCGGGAAGCCGGTCGACTACGAGCAGCTCGTCCACGACTGCAAGCGCGAGGTCACCGACGGGATGCTCGGCTCGGAGGTCGCCCGTCTGGTGCGGGTGATCGGCGAGCTGCCCGGTGTCGACGCCGCCCAGCAGACGGAGGCGCTGGCGGAGCTGCTGGCCACCTTCCCCGTCTACCGCAGCTACCTGCCCGACGGCCGCGAGCACCTCGACGCGACCGTCTCCGCCGTCCGCGAGCGGCGTCCGGACCTCGCCGCCGCCGTCGACGCCCTCCACCCGGTCCTCTCGCAGGCCGGCACCGAGGCCGCGACCCGGTTCGAGCAGACCAGCGGCCCGGTCATGGCCAAGGGCGTCGAGGACAGCGCGTACTACCGGTGGGCGCGGTTCGTCATGCTCAACGAGGTCGGCGGGGACCCCGCCCGCTTCGGCAGCACCGTCGAGGAGTTCCACGCGGCGCAGCAGCGCCGGGCGGAGCGCTACCCCGAGTCCATGACGACGCTGTCGACGCACGACACCAAGCGCAGCGAGGACGTCCGGGCGCGGCTGGCGGTCCTCGCCGAGGTCCCGACCGAGTGGGCGAGCCTGGTCCGCTACCTGCTCTCCCGGCACCCGCTGGCCGACCGCCCGCTGGCGCACCTGGTCTGGCAGAACCTGGTCGGAGCGTGGCCGATCTCGCGCGAGCGGGCGCACGCCTACGTCGAGAAGGCGGCCCGCGAGGCCGGCACGTCGACCACGTGGACGAACCCGGTCCAGGAGTTCGAGGAGCAGCTGCACGCCCTCGTCGACGCCGCGTACGACGACGAGGCGACCGCGGCCCGGATCCACAAGTTCGTCGAGCGCATCACGCCGTCCGGCTACGGCAACTCGCTGACCCAGAAGCTGCTGCAGCTGACCATGCCCGGCGTGCCGGACGTCTACCAGGGCACCGAGCTCTGGGACTTCTCGCTCGTCGACCCCGACAACCGCCGTCCGGTCGACTACGCCCGGCGGCGAGAGCTGCTCGCGGCGCTCGACGGCGGGGAGGTGCCGGCGCTCGACGAGAGCGGCGCGGCCAAGCTGCTGGTCGTGTCCCGGGTCCTGCGGGCCCGCCGCGACCACCCGGAGTGGTTCGCCGGCTACGAGCCGGTCGAGGTCACCGGGACGGCCGCCGAGCACCTGGTCGCCTTCGACCGGGGCGGGGTCGTCGCGGTGGCGACCCGGCTGCCGGTCGGGCTGGCGGCGACGGGCTGGGGCGACACCGCGCTGAAGCTGCCGACCGGCGCGTGGCAGGACCTGCTCACCGGCGAGCGGGTCGTGTCGGACATGGGCGGCGTCGGCGTCGAAGCCCTCCTGGCGAAGCTCCCGGTCGCCCTCCTCACCCGCGCCTGAACCCCGCCGAGATCCCGCGATCTCGGCGCATCAGGCCCTCTGAACTGCCGAGATCACGGGATCTCGGCAGTTCAGAACCTGATCGCGTCGATGACCTTGGCGCGGACGGCGATGATCGCAGGGAGCAGCCCAGCGAGCGCGCCGACCGCCGTGGCGGCGATCAGCCCCTCGACCGCGGCCGCGACCGGGAAGCCCGGCATGTCGGCGATCGGGATGCCGTTGTTGAGCAGCCGCTCGAGCGGCAGGTTCCGCACGAGCACGATCGACGCCCCGACCGCGAGCACGCCCGCCAGCGCGGTGGCGCACACGCTCTCCAGCATCACCGCCGCGAAGATCCGGCCCGAGGTGGCGCCGAAGCTCCGCCGCACGCCGATCTCGCGGATCCGCTGCCGCACGGTGACCAGGCCGATGTTGAGCACCCCGAGCCCGCCGAGGATCAGGACGACGGTCCCGGCGCCGCGGATCGCGAGCCGGAGCATGGCGATCGTCTCCTCGGCGCCCTGCGGGTCGCTGCGGTACGTGTCCACCTGCAGCCCGCCGCCCAGGGCGAGCGACAGGTCGTTGCGCACCGTCTCCATCACCTGGTCGACCTGGTCGGCCGGCACCCACAGCTCCAGGGTGCTGGGGCCGCCGTACATCGCGGTCGCCGGGTCCACCGCGGCGTCCCAGGGCCCGGCCGAGCGGTCCACCCGGTAGGCCAGCAGCTCCTCGCCGTAGCCCTCCCGGACCACGCCGACGATGGTGGCGACCACCGGGCTCGGACCGCCGATCACGACGGTCGGCCGGCCGGCGAGGTCGGGCGCACCGAGGGCGGCCATGAAGGCCTCGTTGACGACGACGGACGGCGAGAGGTTCTCCCGGTCGCCCTCCCGCAGCCAGCGCCCCTCGATCGGCTCGACGCGGTGCAGCTCGCCGTAGCTGGGCGACACCCGCCGGGTCTGCACGGCGGTCGTGCCCCCGGGCATCCGGAAGCGCGTCTCGCCGTAGGAGATGGTCGCCGCCGTCGCGATGTCGTAGCGCTCCACCAGGTCGGCCACGGCGGCGTCCCACCGCGTGCTGTTCGGCGGCATCCCGGTGGCCGGGTCCCAGGCGCTGACGGCGACGGTCGCCGCCCGGCCACCCGACCGCTCCCCCAGCTCCTGCTGCACCTGGGCGACCATGAGCCCGAGCGCGGTGACGGTGGTCATCGCGAACACGGCGAGGAAGACGCCGACCAGGGACAGCAGCACCCGCGTCTTGTGGACGCGCACCTCGTCCCACGCCTCGGCGAGCGTGCCGAGAAGGCCGGTCATGCCGGGCCCCGGTCCGAGGTCGCCGCCCCGAGCGCGCCCGCGTCGACGAGCGGCGACAGCCGCCCCTTCTCCAGCCGGAACCGGCGGCCGGCCAGCGCCGCCACCGACAGGTCGTGCGTGATCGTCACCAGGGCGGCACCGTTCTCCGCGGTCGCCTGCGCGAGCAGCGCCATCACCTGCGCCCCGGTCTCCACGTCGAGGGCGCCGGTGGGCTCGTCGGCCAGCACCACGCGCGGGTTCCGGACGAGCGCCCGCGCGATGGCCACCCGCTGCTGCTCGCCGCCGGACAGCCGCTCGGGCACCTGGTCGGCACGGGCACCCAGGCCCACCCGGTCGAGCATCTCGCGGGCGGTCCGCCGGCGGCGCAGGTAGTCGCGGCCGCGGGCGTAGAGCAGCGGGGCCGCGACGTTCTCGGCGGCGGTGCGCCGGGGCAGCAGGTTGAACTGCTGGAAGACGAAGCCGAACACCTCGCCGCGCAACCGCGAACGCCGCCGGGCCGACAGCCGGTCGGTCGGCTCGCCGTCCAGGAGGTAGCTGCCCGACGTCGGGGTGTCGAGCAGGCCGAGGAGGTTGAGCAACGTCGACTTGCCCGAACCGGACCGGCCCACGACGGCGACGTGCTCGCCCGGCGCGACGTCCAGGTCGACCCCGGTGAGGATCGGCAGGACGCTCTCGTCGGGGAGCAGCACCTCCCGGCTAATCCCGCGCAGCTCCAGGAGGCTCATCCGACCGGGCCCATCATCGGGTCCTCGGCCGGGCTGTCGTCCGGCACGGGCACGCACTGGCGGACCTGCTCGCCCTCGGCCAGACCCTCGCGGACCTCGATCTGCTCCCCGTCGGTGAGCCCGAGGGTGACGGCCCGCTGCTCCTCGGTGCCGTCGTCGCCGACGACCCACACGTTGCCGGTCTGCACCGACCCCTGGACGGCGGTGATCGGGACGACGAGCACGTCCTCGGCGGTGCCGGCCTGGACGCGGACGGTCGCGCCCATCCCCGCGAAGACGGTGACGCCGGCGGGCACCGCGCAGCGGGCCGTCGTCCCGCCACCGCCCGGGGCGCCGGGGGCAGGGGCGCCCGCCTCGGGCGTCTGCGGGTCCTGGGCCGGCGCGGCGCCCAGTGTGAGGCCGGTGCAGGTGAACGGAGCTGGGCCGCCCTGCACCTCGACCTCAGCGGTGGCCGGCGGGCTGAGCAGCCGGAACTGCTCGTCCTGCGTGAGGGTCGCGGTCACGGACAGCGTCCCGGGGGCGACGGACCCGAGCGTGTCGCCGACCGCGACGACCTGGTCGACGAGCACGTCGAGCGTCCCCACCGAACCCGCGGAGGGAGCGGCGACCGTCACCGTGCGCACCCGTGGCGCGCGCGGCGTCGACGTCGGGTGGCCCTCGGCGTCGGTGCCCACGACCGGGTCGAGCTGCTCCTCGACGCGGATCTCGACCAGCGCCTGCCCCGAGGTCACGGTGGCGCCCTTCGCCACCAGCACCCGGCGGACCTTCCCCGCGGCCGTCGCCTTGACCGGCACGGCGGCGTCGGCGACGACGGTGCCGGTCACGGAGACGGTGTTGGTCACCGTCCCCCGGCTGACCGGCACGGTGGGCGACCCCAGCTCGAGCGTCGGGGCGCCCGGGCCGGAGGGGTCGCTCCCGCCGGTCCCGCCACGGAAGGCCAGGACGACGAGGGCGGCGGCGATGACGGCCCAGACCAGCAGCCGGAGGGCCGGGAAAACGACGGTGCGGAGGACGGACATGCACGCTCCCTGCGCGCTCGGGTACCCGCTGGTACCGGTAGTGCGGAAACGTAGCGGCGCGGTCGCCCCCTGTCGTCAGCCTGCGGACGGACGCGCGGTACGACCGGGGGTTGACCTCACGCCGGGCGGGCATGATGCCTCCGCCGCCGTCCGCCCCCGTCGTTCTCCGGTCCCGCCCCACCACCCTGTTGCCACCCACCCCGCCACCCCAACTGGAGGCCCCTGCATGTCCGCTCCCGTCGAGTTCGCCGTCTGGGCGCCCCTGCCCGAGCGGGTGCGGGTCCAGGTCGACGGCGCCGTGCACGACATGCGCCAGGACGAGGGCGGCTGGTGGCGGGCCGAGGTCGAGGCGTCGCCCGAGGCCGACTACGGCTACCTGCTCGACGACAACGAGACGCCGCGGCCCGACCCGCGCTCGCGCCGCCAGCCCGACGGCGTCCACGGGCTGTCCCGGCGGTTCGACCCGGCCTCCTACGAGTGGGGCGACGGGGCGTGGACCGGCCGGCCGCTGGCCGGTGGCGTCGTCTACGAGATGCACGTCGGGACGTTCACCCCCGAGGGGACCCTGGACGCCGCGATCGGCCGGCTGGGGCACCTCGTCCGGCTCGGCGTGGACTTCGTGGAGCTGCTGCCGGTCAACGCCTTCAACGGCACGCACAACTGGGGCTACGACGGCGTCCTCTGGTACGCGGTGCAGGAGGAGTACGGCGGACCGGAGGCCTACCAGCGGTTCGTCGACGCGTGCCACCAGCAGGGCCTCGGAGTGATCCAGGACGTCGTCTACAACCACCTCGGCCCGTCCGGGAACTACCTGCCCGAGTTCTTCCCGGTCTTCGCCGAGGGCGGCGCGAACACCTGGGGCAACTCGATCAACCTGTCCGGCCCCGACTCGGACGAGGTGCGCCGGTACATCATCGACAACGCCCTGATGTGGCTGCGCGACATGCACGTCGACGGGCTGCGGCTCGACGCCGTGCACGCGCTGGTCGACGAGCGGGCCACCCACGTGCTGGAGGAGATGGCGCAGGAGGTCGACAAGCTGTCGGTCGCCGTCGGCCGGCCGCTGACGCTGATCGCGGAGAGCGACCTCAACGACCCCCGCATGGTCACCCCCCGGGTGGCCGGGGGCCTGGGGCTCACCGCCCAGTGGAGCGACGACTTCCACCACTCGCTGCACTCGGTGCTGACCGGCGAGGGCCAGGGCTACTACTCCGACTTCGCCGAGGCCGGTCTCGGCGGCCTGGCCAAGGTGCTCACCGGCGCGTTCTTCCACGACGGCGCCTGGTCGAGCTTCCGGCGCCGCCACCACGGCCGACCGGTCGACACCGCGACGCTGCCCGGCTGGAAGTTCCTGGGCTACCTGCAGGACCACGACCAGATCGGCAACCGGGCGGTGGGCGACCGCATCTCCGCCACCCTCTCCCCCGGCCAGCTCGCGGTCGGGGCCACGCTCGTCCTGACCAGCCCGTTCACCCCGATGCTGTTCATGGGCGAGGAGTGGGGCGCCTCGACGCCCTGGCAGTTCTTCACCAGCCACCCGGAGCCGGAGCTGGGCAAGGCCACCGCCGAGGGCCGGATCGGCGAGTTCGCCGAGCACGGGTGGGACGCCGACGTCGTCCCCGACCCGCAGGACCCGGAGACCTTCACCCGGTCGAAGCTCGACTGGTCGGAGCTCTCCCGCGAGCCGCACGACCGGCTGCTCGCCGTCCACCGGTCGCTGCTGGCGCTTCGCCGGGCGCACCCCGACCTGGTCGACCCCGACCTCACGGCCGTCCACGTCGACCGGGACGACGCCGACCGCTGGCTCGTCGTCCACCGCGGTGGGCTGCGCGTGGTGGTCAACCTGGCGGAGGAGCCGCGCGAGGTGACCCTGGACCGGACGGTGGGTGAGGTCCTGTTCAGCACCGCCGAGCTCCCCGAGGTGGACGGCGCCACGGTGACCCTGCCGGCCGAGAGCGCGGCCGTGGTCAGCACCCGCTGACGTGCGCCGCCTCCTGCCCGAACCGGGCGACCTGGACGACGCCGGGCTGGTCGACGCCTACCGGCTCCCGGCGGGCCGCTCCCTGCGGGTGAACTTCGTCGCGTCGCTGGACGGCGCGATCACCGTCGGCGGCGTCAGCGAGGGGCTCGGGTCACCGGGCGACCGGCGGATCTTCCGCGTGCTGCGGGCGCTCGCGGACGCCGTCCTGGTCGGGCACGGCACGTCGTCCGCCGAGGGCTACCGCCCCATCACCGCCGACTCCCCCGTGGGCCGCCTGCGGTCCTCCATCGGCCGGCCGCCCACGGCCCCGGTGGTCGTCGTCTCGCGCCGGGCGTTGCTGGCGCCCGACGACCGCCTCGTGAGCGCGCCCTCCCCCACGATCTGCGTCACGTGCGAGGCGGCCGACCCGGCTCGCCGGGCCGCGCTGGAGGCGGCCGGGGTGCGGGTGCTGGTCTGCGGCGAGGACGACGTCGACCTGCCGACGGCGCTGGACTCCCTCGCGGAGCTCGGCCACGAGCAGGTCCTCTGCGAGGGCGGCCCGCAGCTGCTGCTCGCCGCGCTGACCGCGGGCGTCGTCGACGAGCTGGACCTCTCGATCGCGCCCGCCCTGGTGGGCGGCGAGAGCCGGCTGCTGGAGCACGCGCTCGCCGCACCGGTGCGGCTCGAGCTGCGGCAGCTGCTCGAGGAGGACGGGATGCTCTTCGCCCGCTATTCGCCGGCCTCGCCCGGCGGCCGGTAGCCGACCGTCTGGGCACGGGTCAGCGCCTCCAGCGTCTCCTCGACCGTGAGGAGCACGGTCGTCTCCATCGGGCTGAGCGCCCCGCCGCCGCCGATGGCCAGCGCGACGGCCGCCATCGCGACGTTGTCGGGCGCCTCCCACAGCGTCACCCCGTCGCGCTCGCCGAAGGCGTACCAGAACCCGTGCAGCCGCCCGCCCACGGACTCGATGTAGGCGGTGGCCGCCTTCCGGCGGTCCTCGGGGTGGGCGATCATCATCGCCCAGGTCTCCGGGGTGTAGCTGAACCTCGTCAGGTACATGGGCATCGTCGTGCCTCCTGGTCGTCCCCCGCGGGAGCGACGGTAGGGGCAGGTCAGGGCACCGTCGAGGGTCCGCGGCGCGGCTACCGGACGACCACCACGACACCCCGCGCCCGCGACCCGTCCGGCGCCGTCCAGTCGGCCTCGACCCGGCCCCGCCCCGTGCCCGTCGCCCCTGCCACGGGCACGCGGACCAGCTCCACGACGCCGCCGTCTCCCCCGTCCCACGCCCGGCCCACCGAGGGGTCGAGGGTGTCGCTCTCGCTCTGGTGCTGGGCCTCGACCGCACCGGCGACGAAGCCGAGCAGCTGTGCCGTGGCGACCGGGTCGTGCTCGGCGTCGTAGACCCACCGGGTGCCCAGCACCCCGTGCTCGGACGTGCCGACGAGCGCGTGCTCCGCCTCCGGCAGCGGGGCGCCGCGGTAGGTCAGCGGGACGAAGTAGGTGGCCGGCTCGCCCGCGCCGTCCGTGACGAACATCAGCTCGATGCCGACCTCGCCGGCGGGGTCGTCGAGCCGGAACCCGCCGGCGCGGGACAGCTCCGGTGTGCCCGTGCCGCGGTACCAGGGCTGGCCGGGCAGCCAGGCCGTGAGGAGCTCGAGCTTCGTGGGCGCCATGGTCGTGCGGTGCATCGTGGCCATGCCGGGCACCCTGGCACACGGTGCCGGACGTCGTCCCCGGCTGCTTGGATACCGCGCATGGATCTCCCCGTGCTGCCGCCGGTGAAGCCGATGCTGGCCAAGGCGACGACGAAGGTGCCGACCGGCGACTACTTCTACGAGCCCAAGTGGGACGGGTTCCGCTGCGTGGTCTTCCGCGACGGCGACGAGGTGGAGCTGGGCAGCCGCAACGAGCGCCCGCTCACCCGCTACTTCCCCGAGGTCGTCGAGGCGGTCAAGGCGAACCTGCCGGAGCGGTGCGTCGTCGACGGCGAGATCGTCGTCCCGGCCGGGGACCGGCTGCACTTCGAGGCGCTGCTGCAGCGCATCCACCCGGCCGAGTCGCGGGTGAACCTGCTGGCCGAGCAGACCCCCGCCTCGTTCGTCGCCTTCGACCTCCTCGCGCTGGGCGACGAGTCGCTGCTGGAGACCCCGTTCGCCGAGCGTCGCACCCGGTTGGAGCAGGCCCTCGCGGGCGCCCGGCCGCCGGTGTACGTCACCAGCGTCACCCGCGACCCGGCGACGGCCGAGCGCTGGTTCGAGACGTTCGAGGGCGCCGGGCTCGACGGCGTCGTCGCGAAGGCCGCGGACCTGCCCTACGGCCCGGACCAGCGCCTGATGACCAAGATCAAGCACGTCCGGACCGCCGACTGCGTCGTCGCCGGCTTCCGCTGGCACAAGAGCGGCCCGATCGTGGGCTCGCTGCTGCTCGGCCTCTACGACCAGGGGCAGCTCCAGCACATCGGTGTCGCGGCGTCCTTCCCGATGGCCCGCCGCGCGGAGCTGGTCGAGGAGCTCGCGCCCTACCGCGCGGAGGCCCTCGACGGGCACCCCTGGCAGGACTGGGCCAACGCGCAGGTGCAGGAGAACGGCGAGAACCGCATGCCCGGAGCGGTCAGCCGGTGGAACGCGAAGAAGGACCTGTCGTGGGTGCCGCTGCGCCCGGAACTGGTCGTGGAAATCAAGTACGACCAGCTCGAGGGCCGTCGACTTCGTCACACCGGCCAGTTCCTCCGGTGGCGACCGGACCGCGACCCCGTGAGCTGCACGTACGACCAGTTGGAGGTCCCGGTGCGCTACGACCTCGCCGAGGTCCTCGCGGGTGGCCGGTCGCCCGATCGGCAGTGATCGTCTGCACGGCCTGCGCATCGCTCCTAGGCTCGTGATCATGCGTCTGCACCGCGGCCGGCTGGCCGTTCCGTCGATCCTGCTCGCCCTGGGCATGGTCCTGGCCGGCTGCACCTCCTTCTCAGACAGCAGCGGCGAGGAGGCCGCGACGACCACCTCGGCCGCCCCCGAGCCGGAGGCGGCGGAGATCGACTGGACCGACTGCAACGAGCAGATCCAGGCGCTGGTCGCCGGGCAGCCCGGCAGCGAGCGCGACCTCTCGTTCGAGTGCGGTCGCACCGAGGTGCCCATCAGCTACGACGAGCCGGAGGGTGCGACGCTGCCGCTGTTCCTCGTGCGCGTGGTGAGCGGGACGCAGACCGACCGGATCGGCTCGCTGGTGGTCAACCCCGGCGGCCCGGGCGCCTCGGGTGCCGACGCCGCGATCGGCCTGGCGCTGACGCTCCCCGACGAGATCCTCGGCCGCTTCGACATCGTGGGCTTCGACCCGCGCGGCGTCGGGCTCTCGACCCCGGTCGAGTGCATCTCCGACGAGCGCAAGGAGGAGATCATCGCCGCCGAGCCGCGGCCGACCACGGACGAGGACCTCGACGCCGCCTTCGCCCTGGCGGAGGAGGTGGCCGACGGCTGCGCCGAGGAGTACGGCGACGCGCTGGGCACGTTCAACACCGTCGACACCGCCCGCGACATGGACCGGCTGCGCGAGGCGCTCGGCGACGAGCAGCTGACCTACCTCGGCTACTCCTACGGCACGACCCTCGGCTCCACCTACGCGGAGCTGTTCCCGGACAAGGTCCGCAGCCTCGTGCTCGACGCCGCCGTCGACCCCGACGTCGATGCGCAGGAGGACGCCGAGCAGAGCGCCGCCGCCTTCGAGGCGGGCTTCGACGCCTTCGCCGCCAACTGCACCGGCTTGCTCGCCGGCTGCCCGCTGGGGGCCGAGCCGCGCCAGTTCGTCGAGCAGGTCATGGCCAAGGCGGAGGCCACGCCCATCCCCAGCAGCGAGCCGGGCGAGACGCGGCAGGCCACCGCCGGCGTCGTGCTGACCGCCATCCAGGCGGCGCTCTACGACACCGAGTCGTGGCCGCAGCTGGCGCAGGGCCTCGCCGCCGCGCAGAACGGCGACTCCAAGGGCCTGTTCTCCCTCGCCGACAGCTACTCCGGCCGGCTGGAGGACGGCACCTACTCCAACCTCTTCGACGCCAACCTGGCGATCAACTGCGCCGACAGCGACGAGCGCTTCGAGCAGGCCGAGATCCGCGACCTCGCCGCCGAGTGGAACGCCGAGTACCCGCTGTTCGGTGCCGGCTCGGCGATGGGCCTCTACACCTGCTCGGTGTGGCAGGCCGAGCGCACCCCGCTGCCCGAGCGCGACGCCGAGGGCAGCGCGCCGATCCTGGTGGTCGGGAACTCCGGTGACCCGGTGACCCCGCTGCCGGGTGCGGTCGACCTCGCCGAGGACCTCGAGTCCGGCGTCCTGCTCACCTGGCAGGGGCAGGGGCACACCGCCTACCCGAAGACCCCGTGCGTCACGGCCGCGGTGGACGCGTACCTGATAGACCAGACCGCTCCGATGGACGGGCTCACCTGTCCGGCGTAACGGACCGCTCCTGGGTCGGCCCGCTGCGGTAGGAACAGACCCATGGCCAGCAGCAAGGACGCCGTCGTCCTGGACGTCGACGGGCACGAGGTGCGCGTCTCCAACCCGGAGAAGCCGTACTTCGGCGAGCGCGGCATCCGGAAGATCGACGTCGTCGAGTACTTCGTCTCGGTCGGCGAGGGCATCCTCTTCGCGCTGAAGGACCGGCCGACGACGCTCGAGCGCTGGCCGGGCGGCGTCTTCGAGGGCGCCCGGATCTCCACCCGCGTGGACAACACCGGCGACGCGTTCTACCAGAAGCGGGTGCCCAAGAACGCCCCGCCGTGGGTGCAAACGGCGCACATCACCTTCCCCAGCGGCCGGACCGCCGACGAGATCGCGCCGGACTCGGTCGCCGTCGTCGCCTGGTGCGCCAACCTCGGCACGCTGACCTTCCACCCGTGGCCGGTGGACAAGACCGACGTCGAGTCGCCCAACCAGATCCGCATCGACCTCGACCCGCAGCCGGGCACGGACTTCTCCGACGCCGTCCGGGTGGCCCCGCACGTGCGGGAGCTGCTGCACGAGTTCGGCATGGAGGGGTGGCCCAAGACCTCGGGCGGGCGCGGCGTGCACATCTACGTGCCCATCCAGCCGCGGTGGACCTTCACCGAGGTCAGGCACGCGGTGATCGCGTTCGGCCGCGAGCTGGAACGGCGCCTCCCCGACCAGGTCACGATGTCGTGGTGGAAGGAGGAGCGCGGCGAGAAGATCTTCATCGACTACAACCAGATGGCCCGGGACCGCACGATCGCCTCGGCCTACTCCATCCGCCCCAAGCCGCACGCGCCGGTGTCCGCGCCGGTCGACTGGGACGAGCTGCCCGACGTCTCCCCCTTCGACTTCGACGTGCTCACCATGCCCGCCCGCTTCCGGGAGGTCGGTGACAAGCACGCCGGGCTGGCCGGGCACGCGTTCGGCATCGAGCCGCTGCTGGAGCTGTTCGAGAAGCAGGTGACGGACGCCGGTCTCGGCGACCTCCCCTATCCGCCCGACTACCCGAAGATGCCGGGCGAGCCCATGCGGGTGCAGCCCAGCCGGGCCAGGCGTCCGAGCAGCACGGATGAGTGAGCCCGGCGTCGCACGCCACTGAGCCCAGCGCTCGTTCCCCACGATGACCGTCCTTCGGCCGGACACCGGCACGGGCACGGGCACCAGGAACGCAGCGACACGGCCGGCGATCAGACGCGTCTCGTGGCACACGGCGCGTCGTCGCCGATCGGCAGATCCGGGCGATTCATGACCGTGGTCGGCGACGTGCGCACCACGTGTCACACGGGCTTCGGCTTTCGCCTCAACCCCACCAGTCCCGTTGCCGTATTGAGGCTCAGCACCACGCACGAGCCCGCTGCACGGACGCAGTCGGGGTGAACGTCGTCCAAGGAGGAAAACCGTGGGTCTGCGCGTCAACACCAACATCGCGGCGCTCAACGCTTACCGCAACCTGTCCGTCACCGACGGCCAGATGAGCAAGTCGCTGGAGAAGCTCTCCTCCGGCTTCCGCATCAACCGCGCGGCCGACGACGCGGCCGGTCTGGCCATCTCCGAGGGCCTGCGCTCTCAGATCGGTGGCCTCAAGGTCGCCGTCCGCAACACCCAGGACGGCATCTCGGTCGTGCAGACCGCTGAAGGTGCGCTCACCGAGACGCACAGCATCCTGCAGCGCATGCGCGACCTGTCGGTCCAGGCCTCGAACGCCGGTGGCATCAACGACGACGCCAAGGGCAACATCCAGTCCGAGGTCGTCCAGCTGAAGGCTGAGCTGGACCGCATCGCCAACACCACGACCTTCAACGGCAAGAAGCTGCTCGACGGCAGCTACTCGGCCAACTTCC
>NZ_JBJGZL010000015.1:0-98642 GCF_054050495.1 Blastococcus sp. SYSU D00922 | reverse complement strand
GCTTTGGTGCTTTGTGGTCCTCGACCTCGCCGGCCCCCCCGGCCCCCCCCCCCCCCCCCCCCCCCCCCCCCCCCCCCCCCCCCCCCCCCCCCCCCCCCCCCCCCCCCCCCCCCCCCCCGGTGCGGCTCAGCGGACGCCGAGCAGGTGCTCCATCGCGAGCTGGTCGAGCCGCTCGAACTGCAGGCCGCGCTCCCCCAGTGCCTGCGGGTCGAAGGACTCGGCGCGCAGGTCGTCCAGCGACTCGCCCTCGCCCAGCGTCGGGACGGCGAGCTCGGCCACGCGGGCGGCCTCGAGCGCCTCGGCGACCTCCGGGTCGGCCCGGAACGCCCGCACCTTGTCGCGCAGGATCAGGTAGTTGCGCATGCAGGCACGCGCGGTCTCCCAGACGCCCTCGACGTCCTCGGTGCGCGGCGGCTTGTAGTCGAAGTGGACGTAGCCGTCGTAGGCCTTGCCGGTGCCGGCGCCGAGCATGGCGTCGACGGTCCAGAACGCACCCCGCAGGTTGCCCGCGCCGAAGCGGAGGTCCTGGTCGAAGCGCGGCCCGTGCTGGCCGTTGAGGTCGATGTGGAACAGCTTGTCGTGCCACAGCGCCTGCGAGATGCCCTGGGCGAAGTTCAGCCCCGCCATCTCCTCGTGGCCGACCTCGGGGTTGAGGCCGACGCGGTCGGGCTCCTCGAGCTCGTTGATGAAGGCGATGGCGTGCCCGATGCTCGGCAGCAGGATGTCGCCGCGGGGCTCGTTCGGCTTGGGCTCCAGCGCGAAGCGGATGTCGTAGCCCTTGTCGCGCACGTAGGCGCAGAAGAGGTCCAGGCCCTCCTTGTAGCGGTCGAGGGCCGCGGCGACGTCCTTGCTGCCGCCGGACTCCGCTCCCTCGCGCCCGCCCCAGAGGACGTAGGTCTTCGCGCCCAGCTCGGCGGCCAGGTCGATGTTGCGGAGCACCTTGGCGATCGCGTAGCGGCGGACCTGGCGGTCGTTGGCGGTCAGGCCGCCGTCCTTGAACACGGGGGCGCCGAACAGGTTGGTGGTGGCCATCTCGACGCCCAGGCCGGTCTCGTCGAGCGCCTGCCGGAACCGCTTCAGCGTCTCCTCGCGGGTGGCGTCGTCGGGCACCAGGTCGTCGTCGTGGAAGGTCACGGCCGCGGCACCGAGCTCGGCGAGCTTGTGCACGGTCTCGACCGGGTCCAGCGCCGGTCGGACGGCGCCGCCGAAGACGTCGACGCCCTGCCAGCCCACCGTCCAGAGGCCGAAGCTGAACTTGTCGTCCTTGGTGGGGGTGTAGTCGGTCATGCGGGTGTTCTCCGTCCGGATCGATCGATGGGTGGTGCGGGAGGTCAGGAGCGGGCGGCGGGCGCCGGCGACACGTCGCCGGCCCCGGCGACCAGGGTGGGGTCGTCGAAGACGGCCTCGAGGGCGACGTGGGCTCCGCCGCGGACCGCGGCGGTGAAGCCGAGGGTGGAGAGGACGATGCGGGCGCCCGCCAGGTCGGGGCCGAACACCCGCGCGCGCAGGACGGCGGCCATCGGCTCCAGGAAGAACCGGCCGAGGACGGCGAAGTAGCCGCCGAGCAGCACGACCTGCGGGTTGAAGACGTTGATGAGGACGGCGGCGCCGTGGCCCAGCTGCGTGCCGACCTGCTCCAGGGCCGCCAGCGTCCGGCGGTCGCCGGCGTCGGCGCGCGCGGCGATCTCGGCCAGCCGGGTCTCGAGGTCGCGGGTGTGGTCGTGCACCGGGTCGTCGGGGTCGGCGGCCGCCCGGAGCAGCGCGGTCAGGCCGACGACGGTCTCCCAGCAGCCGCGGCGTCCGCACCCGCACACCAGCTCCGGGTCACCGAGCGCGGTGTGCCCGACCTCGCCGGAGAGCCCGCCCGCCCCGCGCAGCAGTCGACCGTCGACGATCAGGCCGCCACCGACACCGACCTCACCGGTCAGGTAGACGAGGTCCGGCGTCCGGGCCTCCGGGCCCATCGCCCACTCGGCGATCGCGGAGAGGTTGGCGTCGTTCTCGACCCGGATCGCGCAGTCGAGGCCGACCCGGTCGCGCAGCCCGTCGAGGACGGCCACGTCGCGCCAGCCGATGTTGGGCGCGTAGGTCGCCACGCCGTCGACGCTGCGCACGAGTCCGGGCACGGCGACGGTGATGCCCACCGGGACCGCGCCGTGCACGGCGGAGGCGCTCGTCCCCTCCTTCACCAGCCGCGCGACCTCGTCCAGGGTGCCCTCGGCGCCCAGGTCGTGGACGTCGACGGCGACCCGGTCCTCGAAGAGCACCTCGCCGCGCAGGTCGAGGACGAGGATCGCGATGTAGTCGACGTTGAGCTCCACGCCGATGCCGCAGACCCCGCGGCCGTCCAGGTGGACGATCAGCCCAGGGCGCCCGACGGAGCCGGCGCGGTCGACGTCGCCGGTGGTGATCAGCCGCCGGTCGGCCAGCTCGGCGACGAGGCTGGAGACGGTGGCCTTGTTCAGCCCGGTCTCCTGGGCGATGCGGGCGCGGGACCGGGGGCCGGCATCGCGGAGGTGCCGCAGGACGAGGCCGAGGTTGCTGCGCCGGACGGTCGCCTGGTCGGCCGGGGCCTGGCGGCGGGTGGCGCCGTCGTAGAGCCGGCGTTCCTCGAACACGGCCGTCCCACCCCCTCGATCGCCTCGTTGCGACCATTTGTCGGTTGCGTCAACAAATTAGGCATGCGGCCGCGATGTGGTCAAGGTCGCACGCCGTCGTTATCCAACCGGGACCCCTGTACCCAGACGACCGCCGGGTCGCCCTCCCCGGCCGGAATCACCCGACCGTGGTTACAGTCCCGCCCGTGACCTCCCCCTCCGGCGGCTCCCGATGACCGCGGGCCGCACCCTCGTGGCCGGCGTCGACACCTCCACCCAGGCCTGCAAGGTCGTCGTCCGCGACGCCGCGACCGGCGAGCTGGTGCGCTCCGGGCGCGCTCCGCACCCGGACGGCACCGCCGTCGACCCCCGTGCGTGGGAGCAGGCGTTTCGCGCCGCGGCCGAGGCCGCGGGCGGCCTGGCCGACGTGGCGGCGCTGTCGGTCGGCGGGCAGCAGCACGGCATGGTCTGCCTGGACGAGGACGGCGAGGTCGTCCGCGACGCGCTGCTGTGGAACGACGTCCGGTCCGCCGGCGCCGCGGCCGACCTGATCCGGGAACTCGGGGACGGCGACGACGCGGCCGGGCGGCAGGCCTGGGCCGACGCGGTCGGCCTGGTGCCGGTCGCCTCGTTCACCGCGACGAAGCTGCGCTGGCTGGCCGACGCCGAGCCCGGCAACGCCGACCGCACCGCCGCCGTCTGCCTCCCCCACGACTGGCTGACCTGGCGCCTGGCGAGCCAGCGCGGGCTCGCCGACCTGGCCACCGACCGGGGCGACGCCAGCGGCACCGCGTACTGGTCGGCGCGCACCGGTGAGTACCGCTTCGACCTGCTCGAGCTGGCCATGCGCGGCCGCCGTCCGGCCGTCCCGCGCGTCGCGGGCCCGTCCGAGCAGGTGGGCGAGCTGGCCGGGACGTCGGCGGCGCTCGGCCCGGGCACCGGGGACAACGCCGCCGCGGCGCTGGGCCTGGCCGCCCGCCCGGGTGACGTCATCGTCTCGATCGGCACCTCCGGCGTGGTGTCCGCGGTGACGACCACCGCCGTCGCCGACGTCACCGGGACCGTCGCCGGCTTCGCGGACGCCACGGGCAACCACCTCCCGCTGGTCGCCACGCTCAACGCCGCGCGCGTGCTCGACGCGGCCGCGGCGATGCTCGGCGTCGACCACGCCGCTCTGTCCGACCTCGCCCTCTCGGCCCCCTCGGGCGCGGACGGCCTGGTCCTGGTCCCCTACCTGGAGGGCGAGCGGACGCCGAACCTCCCGCACGCCACCGGCGCCGTCCACGGCCTGACGCTGCGGACCGCGAACCCGGCGCACCTGGCGCGCGCCGCCGTCGAAGGCCTGCTGTGCGGGCTCGCCGACGGCATCGAGGCCGTCGTGGCGCAGGGCGTCGCGGTCGAGCGGGTGCTGCTGATCGGCGGCGCCGCCCGCTCCCCCGCCGTCCAGCAGCTGGCCCCCGGCATCTTCGGGCGACCGGTGCTGGTCCCCCCGCCCGGCGAGTACGTGGCCGACGGCGCGGCCCGGCAGGCGGCGTGGGTGATGTCCGGGGAGGCTGCGCCGCCCGAGTGGGCGCAGCCCGGGCTCCAGCAGTTCGAGGCCGAGCCCGCGACCGCGGTGCGGGAGCGGTACGCCGAGGTGCGCACCCGCACCGACGGCCAGTAGCCGGCGCTCAGCGCGGCGGCAGGAGCGCCACCACGACGTCCGGGTGCGTGTGGGGCGTCATGTGCGCGGCGCCCGGCACCTCCACGAGGCGGCCCCGCGGGGCGGCGGCGGCCAGGTGCGCCGCCCAGCCGTGCCCGCAGAGGTCGTCGCGCGCGCCCCGGACGACGGTGACCGGGACACCGACCGCGCGCAGCCGCTGATCGGTGTCGTCGGGCGCGGAGACGCGCCACAGCGCGGCCATCGCGCGCGGCCCGGTGCGCCACCACTGCGCGAGCACGAGGGGCACCTGCCACCAGGGCTCGGCGGTGGCCGTGCGCAGCCAGTGCCCGACCAGCCCGTGGACCGATCGGAGTCGCGGATCGGTGGTCGGGCCCAGCAGGACGACGGCGCGCACCCGCGGGTCACGCGCCGCGACCGCCACCACCTGGCAGCTCTGCGAGTGCCCGACGAGGACCACCGGGCCACCACCGATCCTCGCCAGCAGCCGGTCGGCCAGCGCCTCCAGCCCCGGCACCGGCTCCGCGAGGCCCATCCCGGGCAGGTGCACGACGGTGGCGTCGACGCGTTCCCGAACCCGCCGCCAGGAGCGTTCGTCCAGGCCGAGACCGGGTACGAGGACGAACCGAACGGGGGTCTGGGCCATCTCGACCGGTCTACCGGCCCCTCGCACGAGGCGCGAGCCGACGACGCAGCGGGCAGGGTGTGTCGTGGATCGCACGGAACCGCCCAGGGCCGCCGAGGCCCTCCACCGGCCGGAGTGGGAGAATATTCGTCATGACGACATCACCAGCGCGAGTTCCCGCCGGCAGCGCGACCCCGGGTGGTCGGCCGCGCGTCGTCATCGTCGGCTCCGGGTTCGGCGGGCTCTTCGCCGCCCAGCGGCTGCGCAAGGCCGATGTCGACGTCACGGTGATCGGCAAGACCAGCCACCACCTGTTCCAGCCGCTGCTCTACCAGGTGGCGACCGGCATCCTCTCCGAGGGCGAGATCGCCCCGGCGACCCGCGAGATCCTGCGCCGCCAGGACAACGCCCGCGTGGTCCTCGGCGAGGTCACCGACATCGACCTCGCCGCCCGCACCGTCACCTCGACGGTGCTCGGCCGCACCACGGTGCACCCCTACGACGAGCTGATCGTCGCCGCCGGTGCCGGGCAGTCCTACTTCGGCAACGACCGCTTCGCCGAGTTCGCCCCCGGCATGAAGAGCATCGACGACGCCCTCGAGCTGCGCGGCCGCATCTTCGGCGCCTTCGAGCTGGCCGAGCTGGCCGAGACGCAGGAGGAGGTCGACCGGCTGATGACCTTCGTGGTCGTCGGCGCCGGCCCGACCGGTGTGGAGATGGCCGGCCAGATCGCCGAGCTCGCGCACCGCACCCTCAAGAAGGACTTCCGGAACATCGACCCGCGGACGGCCCGCATCGTGCTGCTCGACGCGGCGCCCTACGTGCTGCCGTCGTTCGGCGAGAAGCTCGGCGGGCGCGCCCGGCGCCAGCTCAACGAGATCGGCGTCGAGGTGCAGCTGGGCGCCATGGTCACCGACGTCGACGCCGACGGACTCGACATCAAGGACGCCGACGGCCAGGTGCGCCGGATCAACGCGGCCACCAAGATCTGGGCGGCGGGCGTGCAGGCCAGCCCCCTGGGCCGGCTGCTCGGCGAGCAGTCCGGCGCCGAGGTGGACCGCGCCGGCCGCATCTCCGTCCAGCCCGACCTGACGCTGCCCGGCCACCCCGAGGTCCACGTCGTCGGCGACATGATGTCGCTGGACAAGCTGCCCGGTGTAGCGCAGGTCGCCATCCAGGGTGGCCGCTACGCCGCCGACCAGATCAAGCGGCGGCTGGCCGGCAAGGAGCCCAAGGGCCCGTTCCACTACTTCGACAAGGGCTCGATGGCCACGATCTCGCGGTTCCACGCCGTGGCCGACATCGGGAAGTTCAAGTTCGAGGGCTTCATCGCCTGGATGATCTGGCTGGTGATCCACCTCTTCTACATCGTGGGCTTCAAGAGCCGGATCACGACGGTCCTGCACTGGCTGGTCAGCTTCATGGGCCGCGGCCGGTCGCAGCGGGTGGCCACCCAGCAGCAGGTCTTCGGCCGGCTGGCGCTGGAGAACCTGGGACCGGACTTCGAGGCCTCGAAGACCGGCGGACCCAAGACCGTCCCCGACGACGAGGACCTCACCGGGCGCGAGTCCGCCTAGACCGCCTCGGCGGCGAGCGGCACGTGCTCGTCGGCCCGCTCCAGGTGGAGCGGGCGCAGCGGAGTGGTCTCCTCCAGGTGGAGGAAGGCGTCGTACCGCTCCCCGAGGACTGTCGGCACGTAGTTGCCCCAGCGCTCGCGCTCGGGCCGGTAGACGACGCCGATGGCCCGGTGGTCCAGCCGTCTGCGCAGCCACCCCGCCCGGTCGGTCCCGGGGACGACGACGAGCGAGTCCTCGCCCAGCGCGTCGTGCAGCAGCGCCTCGACGCTGCCGGGCCGGGCGGGCGGCACGGGCATGCGCTGCATTCGGGCGCCCCAGCTCTCCCCCGCGATCACGCCGCCGCGGTGCCCGCCGAGGCCGACCAGGACGACGTCGTCGGCGCCGTGCCGCTCGCGCAGCAGCTGCCCGACGTTGGTCATGCCGGCGTCGGCCATGTCGGTGGCCCGGGCGTCGCCGATGTGCGTGTTGTGCTCCCAGACGACCGCCTTGCGACCGGCGTGCGCCAGCAGGCGGTCGAGGGTGTCGGCCATGTGCACGTCGCGGACGTTCCACGACTTCGCCGAGCCCTGCACCATCGCGCGGTAGTAGCGCTCGGCGTCGACGACCACGGCGGCGTTCTGCTCGGCGGAGAACCGCGCCTCGGGATCGGTCGCCGCCTCATCCTTCCCCCGCTGCTCGCACAGCGACCGGAGCAGATCGACGGCCGCCTGCTCGCAGGACGTCGGGGCGAAGCGGCTGGCGAAGGCGTACTCGGCGCCGTCCTCGCCGAACGGCTCGAAGCAGGCCAGCGCCCGGCGCGCCGTCTCGACGTGGTCGGGCTCGTGCTCGCGCAGCCAGCCCACCAGCCCGTGCATCGAGTCCCAGAGGCTGTAGACGTCGATGCCGTAGAAGCCCACGCGCTCGTCGTCCGGGCGGGCCGCGTTGAACTCCCGCAACCAGCGGCAGAAGTCGACGACCTCCTCGTTGGCCCACATCCAGGTCGGCCAGCGGGCGAACGCGTCCAGGGCGTCGCGCGGGTCCTCGTCGGCCCCCGGCCGCAGCCGCACGCTGCGGTTCACGCGGTAGCAGTCGGGCCAGTCACCCTCGACGGCGACGAACCGGAAGCCGCGCTCCTCGATCAGCCGGCGGGTGAGCGCCGCCCGCCAGGCGTAGTACTCGTGCGTGCCGTGGCTCGCCTCGCCCACGGCGACGATGCGCGCGTCCCCGACCCGCTCCAGGAGCGGGTCGAGGTCGGCGTCGCCGCGCAGCGGTCGGGCGAGGGCACGCACGTCACCGTGGTCGGTCATCGAACCCCCGGAGCACCTCAGCGGTTCTCCAGCGCCGTGCCCTCCCGGACGATCCGGGCGGCGACCTCGCGCCAGTCACCGGTCTGCAGCCAGGTCCTCCGCTGCCGCGAGGCCGAGGTACCCCGTTCGAAGAGCCGTTCCACCATGTCGACGACGACATCCCACTCGTCGTGGTCGCGCAGGTCGTCCTGCAGCTCGGCCAGCAGCCGGCGCACGGCCACGCGCGCGGGCACCAGGTCGCCCCGGAGCGGGTCGAACAGCCCGCCGTCCAGCCCGTGCCGGGCGGCCCGCCAGCGCGCCGCCCGCAGCAGCTCCGGCCGCAGGCGGGGGCAGGGCTCGCCGCGCGCGGCCCGCTCGGCGAGCACCCGCACCAGCGACCGGGTGAGCGCCGCGTGCAGCACCACGTCGTCGACCTCGGTGCAGACGTCGGCCAGCCGGAACTCCAGCGTGGGCAGGTGGCTGGAGGGCCGGAGGTCCCAGTACAGGTGCGAGGCGTCGGCGATCACCCCGGAGGTCACCAGGCCGGCGACCACCTCGCGGAACCGCTCGGCGCTGCCGAAGTACTCGGGCGGACCGGTGTTGGGCCAGCGGGACCACCACAGCGTCCGGTAGCTGTGGTGCCCGGTGTCGACGCCGTCGTGGAACGGCGAGCTGCCGGTCATGGCCAGCAGCACCGACAGGTACGGGCGGGCCCGGTCCATCACCGCCACCGCCGTGTCCAGGTCCGGCACGCCCACGTGCACGTGGCAGCCGACGATGTCCTGCTGCTCGGCCAGCCCCGCCCAGCGGTCCACCATCGCCTGGTAGCGCGGCGCCGGCGTGATGTCCTGCTGCTGCCAGCTGTCGAACGGGTGCGTCGACGCGGGGAGGATGCGCACCCCGGCCCGCGCGGCCGCCCCGGCCGCCTCGGCGCGGGTGGTGACCAGCTCCGCGCGCAGCTGGGACAGCCCGGTGCAGACGCCGGTCGCCGACTCCAGCTGCGTGGTGGTGATCTCGGCGTGCAGGTGCGGGCCGGACTCGCCCCGCAGCACGGCGTCGGCCAGCGCGGGGCTGCGCGTCAGCCGGTAGGTCGCCGGGTCGACGAGGTGGAACTCCTCCTCGACGCCGAACGTGCTGCCGGCCGGGGGCGGGGCCGCCGGGGTCGCGGCGACCGGCGGCCCGGCAGTGACGGCCTGCTCCACACCCGCTCCCGTGCCGCGAGGCGACGCCGTCGTCGCCGGCCTGCCCGGCCGAGGGGGCGGCTGGGACCCAGCCACGCTGCCGACGGTAGGGCCTCGTGACCCGCCCCGCACCCTCCTCAGGGTTCGGCGAACCACGCGAAGCCGTGCGCGGGGAGCAGCAACCGACCGTCCTCCACGCCCAGCGGCCCGTCGCTGCTGAGCACCTCCCGGAAGGAGCCGAAGCCAGTGACCGTGTCCGCGTCGACCCGCGCGGCCGCCGCGCCGAAGTTGGCGACGGCGACGAACGTCCCGCCGCGCGGATGCCGGCGCCGCCAGGCCAGCACCGCGTCGTCCCCCACGTCGAGGACCTCGGACTCCACTCCCCCGCGCAGCGCCACCAGGGAACGGCGAGCCGCACCGAGCCGCCGGAACCAGGCGAAGACCCGGGCCTCCAGCGTCGCCGGGTCCGCCCGCCGGTCCGCCGCCGCCCAGTCCATCGGTGGCCGGTGCATCCACCGGTTGTCCGGTGCCCGCTCGACGTCGGCCAGGTAGCCGCGGTCGTTGCGCAGCGCCAGCTCGTCACCCATGTAGAGCAGCGGGATGCCGCCGAAGGCGTAGGCCACCGAGTAGAGGAGCACCAGCCGGCGGACACCGGCGTCGAGGGCTGCCCGGTCGTCCCGCTCGAGGGCGTCCTCGATCCCGCACAGCGCGGCCGCCGAGCCGGAGATGCGCGCGTCGCCGGTCGCCTCGTTCTCCTGGAAGAGCGCGCCCCGGGCGAACGACCCCGGGAAGCGGCCGCTGTAGAAGTCGTTGAGGAACCGCCGGTGGGCGAACCCGCCGGCGCCCACGGCGGCGGCGTCCACGTCGCTGACCGCCCAGCCGATGTCGTCGTGGCCGCGCACGTAGGTCACCCACGAGGTGCTCGGCGGGATGGGCCGCATCCGCCCGAGGGCCGACCGGGCCAGCCGGGCGTCGCCGGTCGCGAGGCTGCTCCAGAGCAGGACCATGAGCTGGTTGTGGTACGCCAGCTCGCACTCGGGGCGGTACCGGTCGTGCCCGCCGAGGTAGGGCACGAGGTCCTCCGGGGAGACGATGGCCTCCGCCTTGAACACGACGCCCGGGGCTGCCAGCCGGGTGACCGCGTGCAGCAGCTGCAGGAGCGTGTGGCCCTCCGGCTGGTTCTGGCAGGTGGTGCCCAGCCGCTTCCACATGAACGGGACGGCGTCCATGCGGAAGACGTCGACCCCTCGGTTGGCCAGCCAGGTGATCTCCCCGAGCATCGCGAGCGTCACCTCGGGGTTGGTGTAGTCGAGGTCCCACTGGTAGGGCCAGAACGTCGTCCACACCCAGCCGCCGGCCCCGCCGCAGGCCTCGGGGACCCAGCTGAACGAGCCGGGAGCACGGTCGGGGAAGACCTCCGGGATGGTCGCGTCGTAGGCGTCGGGCATCCGGCGGTCGGGGAAGGCGGTGTAGAAGCCGGCGTAGGCGGGGTCGCCGGCCAGCCAGCCCTGCGCCCACGCGTGCTCGCGAGCCGTGTGGTTGAGCACCAGGTCGATGCACAGGCTCATCTCCCGCTCGTGCAGCGCGCGGGCGACGTCCTCGAGATCGGCCATGGTGCCCAGCCGCGGGTCGACGGCGCGGTAGTCGGCGACCGCGTAGCCGCCGTCGTTCTCCCCCGGGCGGGGCTGCAGCAGCGGCATGAGGTGCAGATAGGTGGTCCCGAGCTCGGCCAGGTAGTCGAGGCGGTCGGGCAGGGCGTCGAGCGTGCCGCAGAACCTGTCGACGTAGCAGACGTAGCCCTGCATCCGGGCCCGCTGGAACCAGCCGGGGTCGATCTCGCGGCGGCGGTCGAGGCGGCGCAGGTCGGCCGGCCGTCCGGCCGCGGCGGCGAGGGCGAGGCGGAGGGCCCGGGCGAAGAGCCCGTCGGCGGCCTCGCCGTAGAGGACGGCCAGCGGCTCGTGCACGTCGAGGAGCGCGACCTCGACCCGGGTCAGGAAGGCGTCGGCCTCGTCGTCGCCCAGGGCCGCGGCGGCCTCACCGGCCAGCACCGGCCGCAGGCGACGCCAGGCCTCCTCGGCGGCCCGCCGGCGCGCGGCGTCCGATGCGATCACGGCCGGCCTCCGGGCGTCATCGGCCCAGTATCGGGGTCGTGTTCGCCCACGGCGTGACGGCCGCCACGGCGCCTCGGACAGGCGTTCACTGGTGTAAGCCGGTAATCGAGGGAGGACGCCATGAGCCTGGCACCGGAGTCCGGGACCGACGAGGCCCTGGACGCCTACTCACGGATCGTCACCGCGGTCGCGACCGACCTCACGGCGCACGTCGCCGCGCTCCAGGTCACCGGGCCGGACGGGCGCTCGGGCGCCGGGTCGGCCGTCGTGGTCAGCGACGACGGCCTCCTGCTCACCAACGCGCACGTGGTCGGCCGGGCGACCCGTGGTCTGGCGGTGTTCAGCGACGGGACGGAGTCCGACGTCGACGTCGTCGGTGCCGACCCGCTGTCCGACCTCGCCGTCGTCCGGGCCCGGGACGCGACCCCGCCCCCGGCCGAGCTGGGCGACGCCCGCGACCTGCGGGTCGGCCAGCTGGTGGTCGCGGTGGGCAACCCGCTGGGCCTGAGCGGATCGGTGACCGCCGGCGTGGTCAGCGGGCTGGGCCGCTCGCTGCCGACGCGCGACGGGCGGACGGCGCGGGTCGTCGAGGACGTCATCCAGACCGACGCCGCCCTCAACCCCGGCAACAGCGGAGGCGCCCTCGCCGACTCGTCGTCGCGGGTGGTGGGCATCAACACCGCCGTCGCGGGGTGGGGCCTCGGCCTGGCGATCCCGGTGAACGACACCAGCCGCCGGATCGTCGGCGCGCTCGTCGCCGACGGGCGGGTGCGGCGTGCCTACCTGGGGCTGGTCAGCACCCCGGCGCCCCTGCCGGCCCCGCTCGCCGAGCGCACCGGACGACGCCGCGGGCTGCGCATCGTCGACGTGGTGGCGGGCGCCCCGGCCGACCGGGCGGGCCTCAAGCCGGGAGATCTCGTGCTGGAGGCGGGACGCCGTCCGGTGGCCGACGCGCAGAGCCTGCAGCGGCTGCTGTTCGGCGAGGCGATCGGGCATCCGCTGCCCATGACGGTGTACCGCCGGGGCGCGATGGTCGACGTGATCACCCTGCCCACGGAGCTCACCGGGGGCTGACGCGGCGCGCCACCCCATGGGGGGCAACCAATGCCGGGAACGGTCGTTGCCCAGGCAGGATGAACGCCATGACTGCCGACCGGCGGACGCCGGCCCTCCTCCTGGCGGCGCTGTACGCCGTCAGCGGGGGGCTGTGCCTGGCGTCGGTCCTCTGGCCGATCCACCCGGACGCCCCGGTCGAGCTGACCGCCGTCCTGGCGGTCGTCGGGCTCCTCGGCGGAGCGCTCATCTGGGCCTTCCGCGCCCGGCTGCGCTCCTGGGAGTTCCACGCCGCCGTCGCCCTCGTCAGCGTCCTGATCGGCCTGCTCGCGTGGCGGTCGGCGACGGCGGTGGGCATCGTCGGGCTCGGGCCCGCGGTGATCGCCGTCGGGCTGTACGCGGCGCACTTCTTCGAGCTGCCGGCCGCCCGCGCGCACGCCGTCCTGCTCGTCGCGGTGACGACCGCCGGCGCGGTCGCCGCCCGGCCCGACCGCTTCGCCGTCGCCTGGATCACCCTGATGGTGTCGGTGGTGGCCTTCACCGAGGCGCAGGGTCGGCTGGCCCGCAGCCTGCGCCGGGCCGCGACCACCGACCCGCTCACCGGCGTGGCCAACCGCCGGGCGTGGGAGGCGGAGGCCGCCCGCCACCTCGCCCGGGCCGCGCGCACGGGTGAGCCGCTGAGCTTCGCGCTCCTCGACCTCGACGACTTCAAGGAGGTCAACGACCGCGAGGGGCACGGCGCCGGCGACGCCCTGCTGCGGGACCTGACGGCCGGCTGGTCCGCGCGCCTGCGCCAGGCCGACCTCCTCGGCCGCTACGGCGGCGACGAGTTCGTGCTGTGCCTGCCCGCCACCGACGCCTCCGGCGCCCGGGAGATCCTGCAGCAGCTGGACGCCACGCACGCGTTCGCCTGGTCGGTCGGGATCGCGGCGGCCCAGCCGGGCGACACGCTCACCACGGTGCTCGCCCGCGCCGACACCGACCTCTACCTGCAGAAGCGCAGCGGCCGCACCGCCTGAGTCAGGGGCGCCGCCAGTCGTCCGACCGCAGGTGCGAGCCGGCCATCGGGCCCATCTGCAGCATGCCGCCGTCCACGGCCCAGGAGGCGCCGGTGACGTACCCGGCCTCCGGCGAGGCGAGGAAGGCGACCACCGCCGCGACCTCGTGCGCGTCCCCGGGGCGGCCGAGCGGGACGCCGGGCCGCTCGTGGCCGGGCGCGGCCGGGTCCTCGTCCTCCTGGCCGGTCATGGCGGTGGCGATCTCGCCCGGCGCGACCGCGTTGACGGTGATCCCGTGCTCGGCGAGCTCCAGCGCCGCCACCCGGGTGAGCAGCCCGAGCCCGCCCTTGGCGCTGCAGTACGCCGCCGCACCCACGCGCGGCTGGTGCTCGTGGACGCTGGTGATGTTCACGATCCGCCCGCCCCGGCCGGCGGCCACCATCCGGCGGGCGGCCCGCTGCAGGCAGAGGAACGCCCCGTCGAGGTCGGTGGCCATCACCTCCCGCCAGGTGGCGAGGTCGAGCTCCAGGAGCGGCGTCGAGTGCCCGGTGCCGGCGTCGTTGACCAGGACGTCGACCCCGCCGAGCACGTCGGCCAGCTCGTCGACGACGTCCGCGGCCCCCGGCAGCCGGGTCAGGTCGAGGTGCCGCACCTCCGCCCGGCGACCGAGGGCGCGGACCTCCTCGGCGGTCGCCTCCCCCGCCGCCTCGTCGCGGAACCAGGTGACGCCGACGTCGCAGCCCTGCCGGGCGAGTGCGACGGCGGTCGCCCGTCCGATGCCCGACTCCGACCCGGTGACGATCGCGACGCGTGGCATGCGGCCACGCTAGGCAGGGCCCGGCGTCCCCGCAGCCGCAGCGAAGCGGCCGCTCCACTCCCCCAGCAGGTCGCGCAACTCCGGCGGGGAGAGGACGGCGAACTCCGCGCCGACCGTGCCCAGCGCCAGCGCCGGCCAGCTCAGGTCGTCGACCTCCATGTGCACGCGGCAGCTGCCCGGGCCCGTCGGCTCGACGGTGGACCACTGCCCGATGCGGGCGCGCACGTCCTCCGCCGGGGCCTGCACCTCCACCTCCACCTCCCGGAGCGGCTGGCGCGAGGTGATCCCCGCCCGGACGAACTCGGCGGCGTCGCCACCCGGGAGGGTGCGCGGCGCGAACCGCGCGCCGGTCCCCCGGGGGTCGCTCAGCCGGTCGAGGCGGAAGCTGCGCCAGTCGCCGCGGTCCAGGTCGAACGCGACCAGGTACCAGCGCCGCCCCAGCGCGACGAGGCGGAACGGCTCGACGAAGCGCTCGGACGTCTCCCCCGACGCCGTCGTGTAGCCGAACCGCAGCCGCTCGGTGTCGCGGCAGGCCTGCGCGACGGCGGTGAGGCACTCGGGGTCGATCTCCGCGCGGCTCGGCGTCCACACCGCCGGGACGGTGACCGCCCGCAGGGCGTCCGCGCGCCGGCGCAGCCGGGTCGGCAGCACCTGGACGATCTTGGCCAGCGCCCGCACCGAGGCCTCCGCGGTGCCGGCGACCGGCGACTGCGCGGCGGCCTGCAGCCCGACGGTGAGCGCGACCGCCTCGTCGTCGTCGAGCACCAGCGGCGGTAGCACCGCGCCCGGCGACAGCTCGTAGCCGCCGTCGACCCCGGGCCGGGCCTGCACCGGGTAGCCGAGCTCGCGCAGCCGGTCGACGTCGCGGCGCAGCGTGCGCACCGAGACGCCCAGCCGGTCGGCCAGCTCGGCGCCACCCCAGTACCGGCGGTTCTGCAGCATCGACAGCAGGCGGAGCGCGCGAGCGGTGGAATCGGCCATGCCTGCAGATTCTCAGGCATCGCGGTCAGGATCTGGCACCGATCGTCCCTAGCGTGGGTGGTGACCGATCGAGGACGACGGAAGGCGACCCGAGATGACCACCCACCTGACCGCCGCGAGCAGCCTCACCGCGGAGCGGGCCGACCTGCTCGAGACCCTGGCGACCCACCGGTACTTCCTGCGGCACACCGTGCAGGGGCTGACCGACGAGCAGGCCCGGCTGCGGCCGACGGCGAGCGAGCTGACCCTGGGCGGGCTGGTGAAGCACGTCGCCCACCAGGAGGCGAACTGGGTGCGGTTCATCCTGGAGGGCCCGGCCGCCGTGGGCGGCACGGACGACCCCGAGCAGCTGGAGAGGTGGGCCGAGGAGTTCCGCCTGGGACCGGACGAGACCCTGGCCGGCGTCCTCGCCGAGTACGAGGAGGTCGCCCGCCGGACGGACGAGCTGGTGCGCACGCTGCCCGACCTCGACGCGGCCCAGCCGCTCCCCGAGGCGCCGTGGTTCCGGCCGGGGGCGGTGCGCTCCGCGCGGCGGGTGTTCCTGCACATCGTGGCCGAGACCGCTCAGCACGCCGGTCACGCCGACATCCTCCGCGAGACGATCGACGGCCAGAAGACGATGGGCTAGCCGCCCGTCGCGGCGGTCACGACTGGACGACGAGCCGCCGTTCCAGCAGCCGGTTGACCTCGGCCTCGGCCGCGAGGACCCGCCGCTGGTTCGCGTCGACCGGCGACCGGTTCCAGACCTCGCGGGCTCCGCCGAGGGTGATGTAGGCGATCGAGATCTCCAGGTCGAGGTTCTCGATGCAGGCCATGTCGGGATCCATGGAGCACTCCTGACGGCCGTCGAGGACGGCCGCATGCAGAGGGACCTCACCGACGGGCGCCGGTGCCGGTCCTCACCGTGGGGGCGCGGATTCCTCCGCGACGGCCGACACCACCTGTTCGAGTGCGGCGATGCTGTGCCCGCTGACGAAGGCGTCGCAGAACGGCAGCGCCGCGCTCATACCCCCGACGAGCGGCGCGTAACCGGGAGCGGCCTTGCGGGGGTTGACCCACACGACCCGGTGGGCCAGCCGGCGCAGCCGCCGCATCGCGTCGGCCACGTCCTCCGGGTCGTCGGTCGCCCAGCCGTCCGACAGCACGACGACGACGGCGCCGCGCGCGAGCCCCCGGCGGCCGTGGTCGGCCACGAACCGGCCGATGCCCTCGGCCAGCCGGGTGCCCCCGGCCCAGCCCGACGACGTCGCGCCGGCCCGGGCCAGCGCGAGGTCGGGGTCGCGGCCGGCGAGCTGACGGGTGAGCCGGGTCAGACGGGTCGAGAACACGAACGCCTCGGCCCGCGCTGCGGCGACCGCGCCCTGCAGCAGCGTCAGGTAGACCCGGGTGTACGGCTCCATCGAGCCCGAGACGTCGCAGAGCAGGACCAGCCGCCGCGGCGTCGTCCGGCGGACTGCGTGCACCAGCCGCGCCGGGTCGCCGCCCGACCGCTGGGCGGCCCGCACCGTGCGGCGGAGCTCCAGCCGGTCCCCGGACCGCCGGGTCGCCCGGATCCGGCGGCTCCGCCGGACAGGTGGGCTCAGCACCAGGCGCCGGACCAGCTCCCGCACGTCGGCCAGCTCGGTGGCGTCGAGCTCGGCGAAGGAGGTCTGCCGCAGTCGCTCCTCGGGTGAGGCGGCCGCCAGGAGCACCTCGCGCTCGGCGCCGTCGCCGTCTCCGCCGGGCGAGCCGGCGGCCGCACCGGACTCCCCGGGCTGGGACGGCCGGTCGTCCCGGGGAGCGGGGCGGGTGCGGGGCTCGCTGCCGATCGGCGGGGGCGCGGTCGGGTCGCCCCGGCTGTCGGCCGGGTCGAGGCGGCCGTCGAACACGGCGGAGAACACGGCGTCGAAGACCGGTAGCTGCGCGCGGTCGGTCACCAGTGCCACCCGGCAGGTCCAGTACAGCGCCGACCGGTCGAGCGGTGGGATCAGCTGCAGCGCCCGAGCGAGCCCCGCCGCCCGATCCGGCGGCGCCGGCAGCCCGGCCCGGTGCAGCGCGGTGGTCAGCCCGACGGCGAGCGGCCCCGGACCGATGCCGGGCAGGTCAGGCACCGGCCAGCCAGGCCGCGCCCCGCGCGCGGGCCAGCTCCTGGTCGTCGCGGTTCTTCAGCACCGTCCCCCACGTCCGCTCGACCGCCGCCGCGTCGAGCCGCTCGATCCCCAGCAGGTCCATCGCCGCCACCCAGTCGATGACCTCCGCGATGCCCGGCGGCTTCGCCATGTCCAGGCTCCGCAGCCGGGTCACGGCGGCCGCCGCCGACACCGCCAGCGGCTCGGCGCTGCCGGGCACCCGCCGCCGCACGATCTCGGCGACCCGCTCGGGCGAGGGGTAGTCGATCCAGTGGTAGAGGCAGCGGCGGGTCAGCGCGTCGTGCAGGTCGCGGGTGCGGTTGGAGGTGAGGACGACGACCGGCGGGTGGGTCGCGCGGATGGTGCCCAGCTCCGGCACGGTCACCGCCGCCTCGGCCAGCACCTCGAAGGTGAACGCCTCGAACTCCGCGTCGGCGCGGTCGATCTCGTCCAGCAGCAGCACCGCCGGACCGGGGCCGGGGTGCTCGATCGCCTGGAGCAGTGGACGGCGCAGCAGGTAGTCGGCGCCGAACAGGTCGTCCTCGGCGAGCGGAGCGCCCCGGGCCTCCGCCAGCCGGATGCCGAGCAGCTGGCGCGGGTGGTTCCACTCGTACAGCGCCTCGGCGGCGTCGATGCCCTCGAAGCACTGCAGCCGGAACAGCGGGGCCCCGAGCACGCGGGCCAGCGCCTTCGCCGCCTCGGTCTTGCCGACGCCGGGCTCCCCCTCGAGCAGCAGCGGCTGCGGCAGCCGGACCGCGAGGAACAGCGCCGTCGCCAGGCCGGGGTCGGTCAGGTAGTCGACCGCGTCGAGCGCGGCGGCCAGCGTCCCGACGTCCGGCACCCGGGCCCGGACGTCGTCCTCCGCCCCCACCCGCGCAGCTTTCTGCACAGAAAGCTGGTCAGGAGGCGGGGGCATACCGGGCCGGGTCGGCCAGGAACGTCTTCCGGCAGCCCGGGCAGCAGAACCAGGTCGTCGTGCCGTCGAGCTCCACGTGCGGGGTGCTGTCCACCGCGGCGACGGTCATGCCGCACACCGGGTCGACCGCCGTCGCGGGGGCCGCCGGCGGGACCACCTTCTCCCGCGCGCGGCGTTCGGCGACGACCTCCGCGAGCACCGACAGCGCGATCTCCGCCGCCGTCCGCCCGCCGATGTCCAGCCCGGCCGGGCTGTGCACGCGGCTGCGCTGCTCGTCGGTGACGTCGAGGGACGCCAGCACCCCCGCGCCCCGGATCCGGCTGGCGATCAGCCCGACGTAGGGCACACCGAGCCGCAGCGCCTCGGTGAGCGCCGGCTCCTCGCCGCGGCCGTGCGAGGCGACCACGAGGGCGGCGTCGCCGGCCGTCGGCGCCGCCTGCTCGCCGGCCACGAGCTCGACGTCGAAGCCGAGCGGCCGCCCCAGCTCCGCCAGCGCCTCGGCCACCGGGCTGTCGCCGACGACCAGCATCCGCGGTGCCGGCACGCGTGGCTCGAGGAAGATCTCCACCGCTCCGCCGGAGAGGCACGGGTTGGCGACGGTGACCGCCCCCTCCTCCGTTGCCCCCTCTCGGCCCGACGGCCGCACCTCCCCCGGCACGATCCGCAGCAGCAGCGGCTCGTTGGTCGACAGCGTCATCAGCCCGTACTCGCGCACCGACGCCTCGGCGCAGGTGCCGCCGACGAAGCCGTCGATCCGGCCGTCGGCACGGACGAGCGCGGTGTCGCCGGCGTGCGCGCTGGTCGGCTTCTGCGCGCGGACGACGGTGGCCTGCACGAACGGCTCGCGCGTCCGGGTCAGCTCGGCCGCGGTGTCGGTGACGGTCATGCGGCGCTCCTAGATGGGCGGGGTGGGCCGGCCCTGCATGGCCGCCCAGACCCGGGCCGGGGTGCACGGCATGTCCACGTGCCGGATGCCGAACGGCGCGAGCGCGTCGACGACGGCGTTGACCACCGCCGGCGGCGACCCGACCGTGGCCGACTCGCCGATGCCCTTCGCGCCGATCGGGTGGTGCGGCGACGGCGTGACCGTGTAGCCGGTCTCCCAGTCGGGGACCTCCATCGAGGTCGGGATCAGGTAGTCCATGAACGACCCGCCGAGGCAGTTGCCCTGCTCGTCGAAGCCGATGAACTCCATGAGCGCCATGCCGACGCCGTCGGCGAGGCCGCCGTGGATCTGCCCCTCGACGATCATCGGGTTGATCCGGGTGCCGCAGTCGTCGACGGCGACGAACCGGCGCACGTGGACCTTGCCGGTCCCGGCGTCGACGTCGACGACGCAGATGTAGGCGCCGAACGGGAACGTGAGGTTGGGCGGGTCGTAGGTGACCTCGGCGTCGAGGTTGCCGTCGACCCCCTCGGGCAGCGCGACGGTGCCGTGGGCGCCGAGCGCGATCTCCTGGATCGTCTTGCCGGCCGACGGGTCGCCCGCCACGAAGAAGCGGCCCTTCTCCCACTCGAGGTCCTCCGGCCGGGTCTCGAGCATCGCGGCGGCGATGAGCTTGGCCTTGTCCTGCACCTTGCGGGCGGCCAGCGCCACGGCTCCCCCGCTCACCGGTGTCGACCGGCTCCCGTAGGTGCCCAGCCCGAACGGCGTCTGGTCGGTGTCGCCGTGCACCACCTCGATGTCCTCGGGCGGGATGCCGAGCTCCTCGGCCACGATCTGCGCGAACGTCGTCTCGTGCCCCTGCCCCTGGGTCTGCACCGACAGCCGGACGACGGCCTTGCCGGTCGGGTGCACCCGGACCTCGGCGCCGTCGGCCATGCCCAGGCCGACGATGTCCATGTGCTTGCGGGGCCCGGCGCCCACGGTCTCGGTGAAGAACGAGACGCCGATGCCCATGAGCTCGCCGCGAGCCCGCTTCTCCGCCTGCTCCCGCCGCAGGTCGGCGTAGCCGATCTGCTCCATGGCCATCCGCATGGCGGGTTCGTAGTCGCCGGAGTCGTACTCCCAGCCGGTCTTGTTGGCGTAGGGGAACTGCTCCGGCCTGATGAAGTTCTTCAGCCGCAGCTCGGCGGGGTCCATCTGCAGCTCCGCGGCCAGGACGTCGACCATCCGCTCGACCAGGTAGACCGCCTCGGTGACGCGGAACGAGCACGCGTAGGCCACCCCGCCGGGCGCCTTGTTCGTGTAGACGCCGGTGACCGAGCAGTGCGCGGCCTCGAGGTCGTAGCTGCCGGTGAAGATGGAGAAGAAGCCCGCCGGGTACTTGGTCGGCTGCGCGGTCGCGTTGAAGGCGCCGTGGTCGGCGAGCACGTGGGTCCGGACGGCGAGGATCTTGCCCTCGCGCGTGGCCGCGACCTCGCCCTTCATGATGTAGTCGCGCGCGAACGAGGTGCTCATCAGGTTCTCGGAGCGGTCCTCGACCCACTTGACCGGCTTGCCGGTGACGATCGAGCCGACGACGGCGCAGACGTAGCCGGGGTAGATGCCGACCTTGTTGCCGAACCCCCCGCCGATGTCCCCGGCGATGATCCGGATCTTGTGCTCGGGGATGCCGGCCACCATCGCGTAGAGCGTGCGGTGCGCGTGCGGGGCCTGGGTCGTCTCGTACAGCGTCAGCTTGCCGTCGATCGGGTCGTAGTCGGCGATCGCGCCGCAGGTCTCCATGGGCGCCGGGTGCACGCGCGGGTAGACCACCTCCTGGCTGACGACGACGTCGGCGCGGGCGAACACGGCGTCGGTGGCGGCGGCGTCGCCGGCCTCCCAGTCGAAGATGTGGTTGTCGGTCTGCCCCTGCTTGTCGTCGCGGATGACCGGGGCGTCGGGGTCGAGGGCGCGCCGGGCGTCGACGACCGGCGGCAGGTCCTCGTACTCGACGTCGATCAGCTCCAGCGCGTCGCGGGCGGAGTAGTGGTCGTCGGCGACGACGAACGCGACCTCCTGCCCCTGGAACCGCACCTTGTCGGTGGCCAGCACGGCCTGGACGTCGGCGGACAGGGTGGGTGCCCAGGCGAGGTTGAGGCCCTCGAGGTCCTTGCCGGTGATGACCGCGCGCACCTTCGGGTGGGCCAGCGCCTCGGTGGTGTCGATGGAGACCAGCCGCGCGTGGGCCAGCGGCGAGCGCAGGATCGCGCCGTGCAGCATCCCGGGCAGGACGACGTCGTCGAGGTAGCGGCCCTTGCCGCGGATGAACCGCGGGTCCTCTTTGCGCTGCACCCGGCCGAAGCCGATCGGGCGGTCGGCGGCGCTCATCGCCGGGTTCGGCTCGCGCTCCTGCGGCATCGCCGAGCGCTCCTGGACCGTGGTCATGCCCGAACCTCCTGGTCCGTGGTCTGCGCCGCCGGGTGGGCCGCCGCCCACTGCACGGAGCGGACGATCGTGGCGTAGCCGGTGCACCGGCAGATCTGGCCGGAGATCGCCTCGCGGATCTCGGTCTCGTCCGGGTGCGGGTTGCGGTCGAGCAGCGCGCGGGCGGTCAGCATCATCCCGGGGGTGCAGAACCCGCACTGCAGGCCGTGCTCCTCCATGAAGCCCTGCTGGACCGGGTCGAGGGTGGTCCCGTCGGCGAGGCCCTCGACGGTCCGCACCTCGTGCCCGTCGGTCATGGCGGCGAGCTGGGTGCACGACTTCACCGGCTCGCCGTCGACCAGCACCACGCAGGTGCCGCAGTTGCTGGTGTCGCACCCCCAGTGCGTGCCGGTCAGCCCGAGGGTCTGCCGGAGGAAGTGCACGAGGAGGAGCCGGGGTTCGACGTCGCGGGTGACCTCGGTCCCGTTGACGGTCATCGTGACCTGCATGGTCGGTCTCCTTCAGACGGCGGCGAGGGCACCGGCGCGGGCGGCGGCCGTGCGCAGCACCCGGCGGGTCAGTTCGTCGGCGAGGTGCCGCTTGTAGTCGACGGGGCCGCGCTGGTCCTCGACCGGGGAACTGGCCTCGGCGGCCAGCCGGCCGGCGTCGGCGAAGACCTCCTCGCCGGGCCGCTGGCCGACCAGCACCTCCGCCGCCTCCACGGCCAGCCCCTCGAGGCCGACGGCGGTCAGCCCGATCGCGGCCTCGGCGATCGTGCCGTCGTCGGCGAGCACCATCGAGGCCCCGGCCGCGGCGACCGCCCAGTCACCGACGCGGCGCTCGACCTTCTCGTAGGCGCTGGCCTGGCCGGGCCGGATCGGGAAGCGGATCTCGGTGATCAGCTCGTGCTGCTCGCACGCGGTCTCGTAGGGACCGCGGTGGAAGTCGTGGATGCCGACGACCCGCTCGCCGGTCCGGTCGGCGATCACGATCTGCGCGTGCAGCACGTCGCAGACGGTGGTGAGGTCCTCGGCCGGGTCGGCCTGGCCCAGCGAGCCGCCGATCGTGCCGCGGTTGCGCACCACCGGGTCCGCGATCACGCGCTCGGCGTCGTGCACGATCGGGAACAGCCGGCCGACCAGCTCGGAGGAGAGCAGCGTCGCGTGCCGGGTCAGGGCCCCGATCCGGAGGACGCCGGCGTCCTCGGTGACGTGGTCGAGCTCGGCGACGTCGTTGATGTCGATGACCCACTCGGGCCGCGCGAGCCGGAGCTTCATCATCGGCAGGAGGCTGTGGCCGCCGGCGATGACGCGCGCCTCGGGGCCGTGGCGGTCGAGCAGTTCGAGCGCGTTCTCCACGCTCGTCGCCCGCACGTACTCGAACGGAGCCGGTACCTGCACGGGGGTCTCCCCTCACCGGGGAGCCCGCCTCTGGGCCCCGGTCGGCGCGAGCTTGTCCGTGACCCACGTCACTGTCAACATGCCGATAACCGTTCCCTTATGAGGGTGGCGACCATGACGTTCACCCAGCTCCGCGCGTTCGCGCTCGTCGCCGAACTGGGATCGCTGCGGGCGGCTGCCGAGGCGCTCGGCATCAGCGAGCCGGCGGTCTCGGCGGCCGTCGCGGCCCTGCGCACCGACCTCGGGGACCCGCTGTTCCGGCGCAGCGCCGGCGGCATCACGCTCACGCCGGGCGGCCGCGCGCTGGCCGTCCGCGCCCGGGAGCTGGTGCGCCTCGCCGACCGCACCCGGCGGGAGGTGGCGCACGCGACGACCGCCGGAGGGCTCCGGGTCCTCGCCACGGCGGGCTGCGGCGAGCACGTGGCCGGGGCGGTGCTGGCGGCGTTCACCCGACGGGGTGCCGCGGGTCGCCGTCGACCTGCGCGTCGGCACGACCGGGTGCGCGGCCGACTCGCTGGCCGACGACGTCGCCGACATCGTGCTCGGCGTGCGCCCGCTGCCGGCACCGGGCCAGGCGGTCGACGCCGTGCCCTTCCTCCGCTACCAACGCGTGGTCGTCGCGGCTCCCGGGCACCCCCTGGCGCGGCTCGGCGTCCTGCGACCGGCCGACCTCGCGGGATGCCGGTGGCTCGCCGGGCCGGGCGGCATCGAGGCCGGCAGCGAGGAGGCCCGCTGGGCCGGAC
Organism: Blastococcus sp. SYSU D00922; assembly: GCF_054050495.1. Taxonomy (NCBI): domain Bacteria; kingdom Bacillati; phylum Actinomycetota; class Actinomycetes; order Geodermatophilales; family Geodermatophilaceae; genus Blastococcus; species Blastococcus sp. SYSU D00922. Next base: position 75,321 of record NZ_JBJGZL010000015.1, on the reverse strand, counting down.
GGCTTCCCGTCGCCCCGGACGTCGAGCGGCTGGGCAGCGAGGCCGAGGCGCTGGCCGCGGTGCGGGCCGGCGGCGCGGTGATGCTCGCGCTGGCGCACGCCGTCCGCGACGTCGTCCGCCGCGGCGACGTCGTCCGGCTGCCGGTCGAGGGGACGCCGGTGACCGGCCTGTGGTGGGCCGGCGTCCCGGGTGAAGGTGCCGCGACCAGCGCCGCCCGGGCCCTCCAGCGCTTCCTCACCACGCCGGACGCGACGAGCGCCCTCCTCTCCGGCCGCAGCGACCGCGCGCGCCCTACGGTGCGGGTGGAGCTGTGGAGCTGAAGCCCCCGGAGAGGACGGCGATGGACACCACCGGCGGACCCCGCGTGCCCGTGACCTACGAGCACTGCGCGCACGTCACCGGCCCCTTCTTCCACGGGACGAAGGCCGTGCTGGCGGTCGGCGAGGAGCTGGTCGCCGGGCACGGCTCCAACTTCGAGGAGGGCCGGGTCTCGAACAACGTCTACTTCACCGCGCTGCCGGAGACGGCCGCGTGGGGCGCGGAGCTGTCCACCGCGCTGGCCGGGCTCGAGGAGCGGGGGCACGTCTACGTCGTCGAGCCGCAGGGACCCTTCGAGGACGACCCCAACGTCACCGACAAGCGGTTCCCCGGCAACCCGACGCAGTCCTACCGCACCCGCCACCCGGTCCGGGTCGTCGGCGAGGTCGTCGACTGGGAGGGGCACGACCCGGCGACCGTGACGGGCATGCTCGATTCGCTCGCGCGGCTGCGCGAGCAAGGACTGGCGGTCATCGAGGACTAGCCGGCCGAGGGGTCGGCGGGCGGCTCCTCGCCCGCGGCGACGCGGTCGGAGATGCGGGCCCCCGGCTCCGACTGCGCGGCGCCGGAGCTGCCGGCCTCCGGGTCGAGGCCGATCGGGGCGTGGCGTCCGGGTTCGCCGTCGCCGAGCACGACCTGGCCCTCGGTCATCTCCGGGTCGCCGTACCGCTGCTCCACCGGCGCCTGCCCGGTGGTGTTCCCGGCGCCCTGGTCGTGCACCTCCTGCACCGAGCTGCCGCGCTCGGCGACCTCGATGGCCTCGGCCACGTCGTCGCCGCTGCGGGAGTGGTCCGGTGAGGTCCGCTCGATGTCCGCCTCGTGGGGTGAGCTCACGGTGTCCTCCGCGTCATCGGGGCAGGTGGCGCAGAGTGTCGACCTCACGCGGCGGGCGGGCAAGAGGCCGGCGGTCAGCCGCCGCCGGCGAGGGCCTCGGCGTGCGCGACGGCGCGGTCGCGGGTCTCCGCCGCCTCGTCGGCCTCGTGCTGGGCCGCGGTCAGGCGGCGCTGGGCCCGCTTGAGCGTGGCGGCGGCGTCGGCGACCGCCCGCTCGGCGTCCGCGAGCTGCTCGGCCAGCTCGTCGACCCGCTCCTGCAGCTCCGTCCGGCGCCGGTCGAGCTGGTCGACCTCGCGCCGCTGCTCCTCCGCGGCGGCGGCCGCGTCCTCCGCCGCGGCCTCGGCGGCCTCGGCCGCCTCCCTGGCCCGGGCGAGTTCGCGCTGCCGCTTCTCCTCCGCGGCGCGGCGCCGCTCCTCCTGCTCGCGCGCCCGGCGGTCGGCCGCCGACTCCCCCGCCTGCTTCCTCGGCGCGGGCGCCTTCGCCGGCTTCTCCGTCCGCTCCGGCGTGGGCGGGTGGACGAGCCGGAGGTCGGGCTTGGCCACCGTCGTCCCCATGCCGCTGTAGGACATCGGCGAGGTGAGCCGGCCGGTGAGCAGGGCCTGGCCCGCCTCGGGGTCGGACATCGCCGCCCGGAGGGTCTCCTCGACCTGGGTGGCGACGGCGGTGCTGACGGGGTGCCCGCGGTCGTTCGCCAGCGCCCGCGCCTGGCGGGTGAGGGCGTTGAGCAGCTGCCGCCGCTGGACGTCGAGCGCCTTGAGCTGGTCGCCGGCGAGGTTCTCCTGCGCCTCGCGCAGGAGGTCGCCGAGCTCGACCAGCCCCTCGATCTCGGCGCGCTGCTCGCGCACGAGGAGGTTGCAGGCCCAGGCGGCCGCGGACGGCTTGGGCAGCGCGCCGATCTCCTTGGCCAGGGCCTTGTCGCCGTCGGCCTTGGCCTCGTCCTGCCGCTGCTTCCGGAGCGCGGTGAACTCCTCCGGCGGGACGGCGTACAGCTCGTCGGCCACCTCGTCGAGATCCACCGTCGCCTCCTCGAGCGCCACGAACTCGTGGTGATCAGCGCCTGATCACCACGAGTTCGTAGCACTCGACCTCAGGCGGGGCAGCAGACGCCCGCCGTCCGGCCGGCGCGCGGGCGCTCGGCCCAGGCCGCGAAGCGCTCCGCCGTGAGGCCGAGCCATCGCGGCACGCGGACGTAGGGCCCCGGTCGGGAGGCCTCCCGCCAGACCGCACCCTCGGCCAGCAGGTCCGACCGGTGGGCGGTAAAGGCGACGTCGCTCAGGTGGGCGTGCACGGCGGAACTCCTCTCAGCAGCAGGACGCGGCGAGCCGCGCGTCGGTACGGGATGCCTCGGGCGTGCAGCAGGTGCCGTCGCCGCCGACGTCGGACAGGTCCGCCGCCGTCTGCCCCTCCAGGTCGGCACGCGCGTCGCCCGTGACGGTGTAGACCTCCCACGGCTCGCCGCCCGGACCGGTCACCCACACCTTGTCCTGGACGGCGTAGCAACAGGTGGTGCCGTCCTCGACCCGCGTCGCGAGGCCGGCCCCGGCGAGGCGCCCCGTGGCCGCCGTGACCTCGTCCGTGGAGGGCACCTCGACGCCGAGGTGGTCCATGCGCGTCGGCTCGCCGGGCTCGCCCTCCAGCAGGACCAGCTTGAGCGGCGGCTCGGTGACGGCGAAGTTGGCGTAGCCGGGGCGCCGCTTCGCCGGCTCGGTGGCGAACAGGCGCGAGTAGAAGTCCACGGCGGCCTCGAGGTCGGCCACCCGGAGAGCGAGCTGCACGCGGGACATGGGTCCTCCTGGGGTCAAGAACATATCGACAGTTGTCGATACGGAACGATGACCGTAGTATCGACGTCTGTCAATACTTCTTCGCCGAGTCCCCCGGAGAGCCCCGTGACGACGCTGCGCGACCTGCCCGTGCTGGACCAGCCCCAGGTCGTCGCCTGCTGCGCACCCCTGGCCGCCGAACCCCTCGGCGAGGCGGACGCGCAGACGCTCTCCCGGCAGTTCGCGGCGCTGGCCGACCCCGTCCGCCTGCGCCTGGTGTCCCTGCTGGCCACCGCCGAAGGTGGCGCGGTGTGCGCGTGCGACCTCGTCGAGCCGGTGGGCAAGAGCCAGCCGACCGTGTCCCACCACCTCAAGGTCCTCGTGGACGCGGGCCTGGCCACCAGCGAACGGCGCGGGCGCAACGTCTGGTACGCGGTGGTCCCCGCCGCGCTCGACGTGCTCCGCGACGCCCTCGCCCCCTGAGCCGCGTTCACCAGGAGTTCGCTTGCGCCGCTGGCCGCCGGCCCTGTCTCATCAGCTTGTGCTGATAGATCAGGCCACGCTGATGGATCGCGCGGTGCTGCGCGCGGTCGCCGACCCCATGCGGCAGCAGATCGTCGAGCTGCTGGCCGGCGAGCAGCTGTGCACCTGCCACCTCGTGGATGAGCTCGGGGCCACGCAGACCAACGTCTCCAACCACCTGCGGGTGCTGCGGGAAGCGGGCCTCGTCGTCAGCGAGCAGGCCGGCCGCTACACGTACCACCGGCTGGTCCCGGATCGGCTCGAGCAGCTGTCGGCCGCGTCGGCCGCACTCGCCTCCCGGTCCCGGCTCTCCCTCGCGGTGAAGCGGCCGTGCGGCTGAGCGTCCTCACCCGGCAGGCGCTGGCCGAGTTCCTGGGCTCGGCCGGGCTCGTCACGGTCGTCATCGGCTCCGGGATCGCCGCCCAGCGGCTGTCGCCGGACGACGTCGGGCTCCAGCTCCTGGAGAACGCACTCGCCACCGGAGCGGGGCTGGTCGCCCTCATCCTCGCCTTCGGCCCGGTGTCCGGCGGGCACTTCAACCCGGTCGTCACGCTGGCGGACCGGTTCTTCGGCGGCGTGAGCAACCGGCAGGTGGCGGTCTACCTGCCGGCCCAGCTGGTCGGCGGGGCCGTCGGCGCGATCGTGGCCAACCTCATGTTCGACCTGCCGGCGGTCTCCATCTCGGGGAACGACCGCTCGGGCGGAGGCCTGTGGCTGTCGGAGGCGGTCGCCACGTTCGGCCTGGTCGTGCTGATCTTCTCCCTGGTCCGCGCCGGCCGCGCCTCCCTCGCGCCGTTCGCCGTGGGCGCGTACATCACGGCGGCCTACTGGTGGTCGTCGTCCACCAGCTTCGCCAACCCGATGATCGACGTCGCCCGCACGCTCTCGGACACCTTCGCCGGCATCGCGCCGTCGTCGGTCCCGATGTTCCTCCTCATGCAGCTGGTGGGCGGTGCCCTCGCGGTCGTCGCCGTGGCGCTGCTCCACCCCCGCATCGCCGAGGTCGCCGACGCCGTGGTCGTCCCGCACGAGGACGCCGCCGGGCCGGCCCCCCACACCACCGTCGAGGAGTCTCGATGACCGACGGCTCCCCCCGCCTGACCCACCGAGAGGTGCTCGCCGTGCCCGACAAGCCCAGCGTCCTGTTCGTCTGCGTGCACAACGCGGGCCGTTCCCAGATGGCGGCCGGGTGGTTGCGCCACCTCGCCGGCGACGGCGTCGAGGTCCGCTCGGCCGGCTCGCTGCCCGGCGACCGGGTCAACCCGTCCGCGGTCGCCGCCATGGCCGAGGTCGGCATCGACATCTCCGACCAGAGCCCGAAGGTCCTGACCACCGAGGCGGTCGAGGCCTCCGACGTCGTCATCACCATGGGCTGCGGGGACGCCTGCCCGGTCTTCCCGGGCAAGCGCTACCTCGACTGGGAGCTCGAGGACCCGGCCGGACAGGGCGTCGAGGCGGTGCGCCCGATCCGCGACGAGATCGAGCGCCGCATCCGGACCCTCGTCGGGGAGCTCGGCGTCAGTCGCTGACCGCCTCGCGCTCCAGCAGGAAGAAGAACGGCGCCGGCAGCCCGCGCATGTCCATGGCGCCGATGACGGTGTCCGGGCCGATCCGCCGGAAGACGTCGATGATCGGCAGCGCGTCGTAGACCATCGCGGCGGTGTTCACGCCGCGGTGCTCGATCGTGCGCAGCCGCGCCTTCGGCCGGTTCGTGTGGAGCAGCGGGCGCAGCCGACCGAACGCCGTCCGGACCGGCCAGAGCCGCGCCAGCCCCGCGTAGTCACGCAGCAGCGACAGCGGGAGCCACGCCGGGTCGACCGGCCGCGGCCGGCCTCCGCGGCCGGTGAACAGCAGCGGGTGGACCGACTCGGCGCCGTTGAACTCCTTGCCGTACCAGCCGTAGGCCTCCAGCAGCCCGTCCAGCTTCGAACCGGTCGGCAGGCCGCTCCCCCGCCAGCGGCCCAGCATGTCGGCGACCGGCACCGTGGGCAGACCGTCGAAGAAGGCGAGCGCGTCCTCCGGGGCGACGCCGGCGCGGTGCTCGGTGAGCCAGCGCGCGGCCGCCTCGTCGCTCAGCTGCGGGATCGTCGTCACGCGACCGGCCGCTCGAACGTCACGAGGACGCCCTCGACGCCGCCGGGGCCGATGCGCCCCTTGACCTCGACTGCCGTGATGGCCTTCAGCTGCCAGCCGTCGCGGGCGCGGTCGTTGAGCACCTTCTCCAGCTTGTCACCGGACATCTTGCCGCCGAGCATCCCCTCGCGGATCTCCTCGACCTTGTACTCGTACCGCGCCGCCATCGCTGCTCCGTCCGTCGTCGTCGTCGGTCGTCGCGGGTCAGCCTGCCAACCTCGCGGGGTCCCGTCGAGCGGCTATCGCTCAGCCCAGCACCGGCAGGGTCCGCTTCTCCGCCAGCCGATCCATGCCGGCCTGGATGTCGGCCTCCACCCGGTCGTAGATCTTCTGCACGTAGGCGTCGTCGTCGGCCCGCGCGGGGTCGGTGTCCACCTCGATCGGTTCCAGGATCTCCGTGCGGATCTTCGCCGGCAGCGGCACGTGCGCCGGGAGGATCTCCACGGCGATCGGGAAGGGGAAGCCGGAGATGATCGGGAGCTTCGAGCCGCGCAGCGTCTTCTTCAGCCCGAGCAGCTTGTCGAGGGCGTCGGCCAGCCACTCCCCCTCGTTCAGGACGAACACGGTGTCGTGCCCGCCCACGGTGGCGACCGGCAGGATCGGGACGCCGGACCGGATGGCCTGCTTCACGAAGCCCTTCCGCCCGGCCAGCGTGGCGACGTCGCGCTTGCGCCAGCTCCGCATCGAGTCCACCTCGCCGCCCGGCCAGACGACGACGTCGTCCCCGCGCTCCAGGGCGGCGCCGACGCTCTTCCGGTTGGCGGCGATCACGCCGACGGCGCGGAAGTAGTCACCGAGACCGGGCGCGGCCATGAGCACGTCGTGGGCGGTGCCGTGCAGGACCCGCTTGCCGTCGAAGTGCTTCTGCCAGGCGTTGACCAGCGACCAGGCGTCCATCGTCAGCGCCCCGCCGGAGTGCACGCCGATCACCAGGCAGGTCTCGTCGGGGACGCGCTCCCAGCCCTCCACCTCGACCCGGAAGTAGTACTTCTCGAGCAGGTCGACGAACGGCTGCTGGAGCTTCATCACCGTCTCGTTCGGCGGGTGCGGCTCCATGGCGGCGCCCACGCGCCAGTCGATGATCCGCCGCAGGATGTTGGGCTGCTCGTCGGCCACTGCTTCTCCCTCGTCTTTGAAGGACAACGACCGCGCGATGGCTCGGTTCCGCGCGGGCCGGCACAGGATGCCTGGTCAGCGCCCCGGCGGCACCTCGGGCGCGTCGGGACGGGGGCCCTCCGGCCGCTGCTCCAGCCACCGCCGGATCTGCTGGAGGACCCGCGGGTGGTTGAGCAGGTCGAAGTGGTGGAGCCCGCCCAGGGCGTGCACGTGGTCGGGTGGGAAGGCGAGCCGGTCGTCGTCGCCGGTGTCGCCGCTCGCGCTGCGCGGGAGCACCAGCAGGTCGCCGAGGAGGTGCGCCAGCCGGCCGGAGGGGTTCCGGCTCAGCGTCGCCAGGACGACGAAGTGGCGGGCGCCGTCGTGCAGCGGCACGTGCGTGTGCGCGGCCGGGCCCGCGGCGTCGAGGTCGCGGTCGGTCCAGTCGGCCTCCACCAGCGTGCCGCGCCGCAGGTCCTTGATCCCGACGCTGCGCAGCGTCAGCAGCCGGGCGAGCGGCCGGGTCTCCGGCAGCCGGGCCAGCTGCGCGGTGAGCCGGTGGACGCCCCGCTCCAGCGGCGCACCCAGATGCGGCGAGCCGAGGGTGATCGTGTCCCGGACGAGCCGGGTCCAGCCGCGCGCCTCGGGCGTCCCGCCGCCGGCCCGGTGCAGGGCGCTGCGGGCGACCAGCCCGCCCATCGAGTGGCCGATCAGGACGACGTCCTGCACCGGCACCGGCCAGGCGTCGACCAGCGCGGCCAGCAGGTCGTCGAGAGCGCGGCCGTTGTCGGAGATGTGCAGGCCGGTGTTGTAGCGGACGTAGACCGGGGTCAGCCCGAGCTCGTCGCGCAGCCGGGAGCCGTACGTGACCCCGGGCTCGCCGCGGCGTTCCGCCCCGTAGGACCAGGAGGCCTCGGTCTCGGTGAGCCCGTGCAGGAAGACCGCCAGCCGGCCGGTGGCCCCGGGGAACGCCTCCTGGAGCGGGGCCGGTTCCGGCGGCACGGCCCGCCCGTCGACCCGCACCGCCATGTCCAGCGCCAGCGCCGGCGCCTCGCGCCGGACGAGGTCGCCGTGCGCGCCGTTGAGGATCGCGACCGCCACCCGGCCGGCCCGGTCGGTGTCGATCGCCCGCCCGCTCGCGCCGAGCGCCGCCACCTCGCCCGCGACGCGGGCCCCGGCGCCCAGCGCCAGGCGGACGCCCGAGTAGCTGAGCCCGGCGATCGCGTCGTGCACGACCTGCACCGGCCGGCCGGGCGGGCCGACCGCGCGGAACGCCCGCCCGGCGATCCCCTGGTGCAGCTCGTGGATGCGCGTCGCGCTGCCGCGCAGCGTGAGCCGCGCCAGCTCCGAGACGTCCCTGACCTCGTCCGCCCGCATGTGGTCCCCCCGCTCGCCGGCTGGTCCGAGCCTCCCCGCCCGCGCCGACGAGCGCAAACGCCGGTCAGGCCGTGCGGGGCGCCTCCCAGAGGTCGATCCCGCTGTCGATGGCGTGCTCGTCGATGGCCCACAGCTCGTCGTCGTTGAAGGCCAGGTTGTCCAGCGCCGCGACGTTCTGCTCGAGCTGGCCGACGCTGCTCGCCCCGATGAGCACGGTCGTCATCCGCGGGTCGCGCAGGGCCCAGGCCAGCGCCATCTGCGCCAGGCTCTGCCCGCGGCCCTTCGCGATGTCGTTCAGGGTGCGGATGCGGCCGAGCGCCTCCTCGCTGAGCAGGTCCGGCGACAGCGACTTGCCCTGCGCGGCGCGGGATCCCTCCGGGACGCCGTCCAGGTACTTGGTGGTGAGCATGCCCTGGGCCAGCGGGGAGAAGGCGATGCAGCCGGCACCCACCTGCTCGAGGGTGTCCAGGAGGCCCTCGGTCTCGATCCAGCGGTTGAGCATCGAGTACGACGGCTGGTGGATCAGCAGCGGCGTCCCCAGGTCGGCGAGGATCGCGGCCGCCTTGGCGGTGTCCTGCGGCGAGTAGGAGCTGATGCCCGCGTACAGCGCGCGGCCGGACCGGACGGCGGTGTCGAGGGCGCCCATCGTCTCCTCGAGCGGCGTCGTCGGGTCGGGCCGGTGGCTGTAGAAGATGTCGACGTAGTCCAGGCCCATCCGGCGCAGCGACTGGTCGAGGCTGGACAGCACGTACTTGCGACCGCCGCCGCCCTGGCCGTACGGGCCCGGCCACATGTCGTAACCGGCCTTGGTGGAGATGACCAGCTCGTCGCGGTAGGGCGCGAAGTCGTCGGCCAGGTGGCGGCCGAAGTTGGTCTCCGCGGAGCCGTAGGGCGGGCCGTAGTTGTTGGCCAGGTCGAAGTGCGTGATGCCCAGGTCGAAGGCGCGCCGCAGGATCGCCCGCTGGCGGTCGAACGGCACGTCGTCGCCGAAGTTGTGCCAGAGACCCAGGCTGATCGCGGGCAGGTCCAGGCCGCTGCGGCCGGTCCGCCGGTAGGTCATCGAGTCGTAGCGGTCCTCGGCTGCGCGGTAGCTCATGGGCCCCATGCTGCCCGGCCCGTCCGCGGAGCGATACGTGTGTCCGGCGGTAACCGGATCCGGGGCGGCTCGTTGACAGCGCACCTGCCGACGAAGGAGTCCGCATGCGCCGTCCGCTGCCCCGCGCCGTGCTCGCCCTCGGTGCCGCCCTCGCCGTCGTCCTCGCCGGGAGTTCCGGCGCCGCCGCGGCGCCGGACGACCCCGCACCCGGGACGCCGGAGTACCTGGCCCGGGACGCGCAGAACATCGCCGACGCCTACGGCCGCCAGACCGCGCCGGACGGGCAGCTCTCCCCCGCCTACGGGCTGGCGTCCCTGGTCCACATCAACCCCCTGTTCGCCGCCGACCTGCTCGCGCAGGCCGCGCGCCCGAACCGGCCGGCGCTCACGCCGGGGCAGGCGGTGCCCGGGTGGAACAGCGGCAACCCCTACCGCGCCGGGTGGGACGGCACGCGCGGGCAGATCACGCCGGTGTCCTTCACGAACCGGTACGGGGCGCTGATCCAGGGCGACGTCTTCTCGCCGCTGCCGGGCGCGACCGACCCCTACACGGGCGAACCGCTGGAGGGCCCCTTCCCGGGCGTCGTCCTGACCACGGGCTCGGTGCAGGGCAGCGAGCGCATGTACTGGTGGCTGGCCCAGGACCTCGCCGAGCGCGGCTACGTCGTCCTCACCTACGACGTCCAGGGGCAGGGCCGCAGCGAGACCTTCCCCCACCAGGCCGACCCGGCCGACCTGCCGTACTGCTCGTTCGCCGCGGCTCCGCTCGCCGGCGAGCAGACCGGCTGCCCCGGGGTGCCGTTCCAGCAGACGTCGAACTTCGTCCACGGCACCCAGGACGCGATCGACTTCTTCCTCTCCACGCCGTCGGCGCCCTACGGCAACCCCTCGGCGGGCAGCGCCGACGTCGACGCCCACAACCCGCTGTGGGAGTCCTTCGACCGCTCCCCCGACCCGGACACCGCGACACCGGGCCGCACCACCCGGCTCGCCGTGGTCGGCCACTCGCTCGGCGCCATCGCCGTCTCCTACCTGCAGGGGGTGGACGAGCGCATCCAGACGGTCGTCGCCCTGGACAAGCTCTCCACGACCGCGGCGGTCCGCGACGGCGAGGAGTTCGACGCCCTCGGGCCGCTGGAGCCGGTCGTGCCGGCCCTCGGCATCCAGTCGGAGTACGGGTTCACCGTGGCGCCGTACTTCGCGAACTCCGGTCTGTTCGACACCTCCGGGGCGAGCTCGCCGACCGAGGCGCCCGACCCGCGCCGGGAGCTGGCCACCGGCTTCGACGGGTGGACGGCGGCCGGCGTCGACTCGATGGTCGTCGTCCCCCGCGCCTCGACCCACCTGGAGTACACCGACATCGCCTACGTGCTGCCGGCCTCGCGCTGGGGCCAGGCGCTGTCGAGCGTCTACACGCAGGCGTGGCTGGCGAAGTACCTCCAGCACGACCCGGCGGCCGACGAGGCGCTGCTGGCGGAGAGCTTCGAGTACCTCGAGCCCGATGCGACCGGCACCTGGCGGCCGGTGACCCTGGACCGGTCGGAGCGGCTGAGCTTCTACTTCTGCTCCGGCTACGACCTCGCGACGGCGACCGGCCGGGCGGCCGACGACGACATCGCCGACGTGGGCTGCTGACGGCTCTACGCTGGTGGAGCCCTCCGCTCCGACCTGGGGAGACCCGATGCTGCGCCTGCTCGGACTGCTGCTGGTGATCTGGCTGGCCGTCACCGTGATCGGCGCGGTGGTGAAGGGCCTGTTCTGGCTCGCCGTCGTCGGCGTGCTCTTCTTCGCCGCCACGGCCGCGCTCGGCTGGAGCAAGCGCAACGACCGGGTCCTGCCGCCCGGCCGGTGACCGAGGCGGGCGCCCGGGTAGTGAGCCCCCATGGCACTGCGCAGCGCGGCCGTCGCGGCCACCGACCGCTGGACCGACCCCGACGACGGGATCCGGTACCCGGCGGGTGAGGTGCACGCCTGGGAGCGGGGGCGGAACGAGACGTTCTGCGGCCTGTCGCTGAGCAGGTCGCGCCTGGCCCGCTTCTCGCACGTCAGCTGGGCGGACGTGCAACCGGAGTCGGGCCGGCACGCGGAGGGCGTGCAGGAGGTGTGCCGACGCTGCCTGGCCGCGACCGGGGCCCGGCGCGACGAGAAGCGCTGGACCCGGGTGAACCCCCGCCCCTAGCCCGACGGCTCAGTCGCCGTCGGCGTCGCCGGACGCCCCGTCCCCGTAGGGGTGCGCACCGCCCGCCGACCAGTCGGCCGGGAGCTGCCGTGGCTCGTCCTGCAGCTCGACCTGCTCGGCGACCGGGACGCGCGCGCTCGACACCAGCTCGTCGAGCGGGATGGAGTACCGCTGCTCCGCCATGCCGGAAGCGTCAGGCACGGCCGCTCCGTTGTCCAGGACGCCGGGCCCGGTCGAGGACCGCGCGCGCCTGGTCGGGCCAGACCAGCGAGAACACCCAGACGTCGGGCGGCACCGAGCCGTGCGCGATCAGGGTGACCAGCCCGAGGTCGGCGACGGCCGCGAAGCCCTCCCGCCGGCCGTGGAACCACAGGACGAACTCGTGCCCGTCGACGTCGGCGATCTCCCGGTCCCAGCTGCGCTCGTCCATCAGCCGCCGGGCCACCCGGTCGCCGGTGTCGCCGGCCCGGTCCACCAGCTCCCGGACCGACTCGCCCGGTAGCCCGTCCGGGATCCGCTGCAGGAGGAGCTCCACGACGGCGGTGGCCGCCGCGCGGTCAAGCGGGGGGTCCTGGGTCCACCCACCGTTGCGGGCGGGCCGGCAACCGCGGCGGGCCAGCGTGCGCACGGTCCAGGGCCGGGGGCCGCTCCGGTGCCCGGCCGGCCCGACGCTGATGTCGTCCCAGTACTCGGGGCCCGAGCCGGTCCTCCCCTTGCCGGTCGCCACGACCTCGATGGCGCCGGAGGGGACCCAGCGGGGCAGCACCACGGGCATGTCCAGGTCGGCCAGGGAGGTCGTCACCCCGCCGGTGTACAGGCTGGCCGTCGGCCGGTCCAGGGAACCCGCCCGAATTGCCTACGCTGGGCGCCCGTGACGACCGCGACGATCCGCTCGGCCGCCCCCTACCTGCGGTCGTGGGTCGAGGCGCAGGCCGCGCACCGCCGGGTGCCGGGAGTGCAGGTGGCCGTCCGCTCCGGCGACGAGCTGGTGCTGTCGGCGGCCGTGGGCGTGGCCGACGAGGTCGCCGGCACGCCGCTGACGACCGGGCACCTCTTCCCCGTCGCGTCGCACTCGAAGACGTTCACGGCGACCGCGGTGCTCCAGCTGGCCGAGGCCGGCCGGCTCCGGCTCGACGACCCGATCGGCCGGCACGTCAGCGAGCTGGAGGGCTCGGACGTCGCTGCCGTGACGGTCCGCGAGCTGCTCGGCCACCAGGGCGGCGTGGTCCGCGACGGGGCGCGCGCCGACTTCTGGCAGCTGGAGGAGCCCTTCCTCGACCGGGACGGCGTGCTGCGCGAGGTCCTGCACGCGGGGGCCGTGCACCGCCGCAACGAGCACTTCAAGTACTCCAACCTCGGCTACGCGCTCCTCGGCCTGGCCGTCGAGGCGGTGACCGGGACCCCGTACGCCGACCACGTGCGCAGGGCGGTGGTCGAGCCGCTCGGCCTGACGCGCACCGGCGCGGACCACGACCCGGCGCGCGCCGGGGAGTACGCCTCGGGGCACACCGGGCTGCTGCTGGGCGCGACCGCGCGGGAGGCGCTCGCGCCGGTCCCCACCGGGGCGATGGCTCCGGCCACCGGCTTCTGGTCCACCGCGGAGGACCTCTGCACCTACGGATCGGCCCACTTCCTGGGCGACGAGCGGCTGCTGACCGACGACTCGAAGCGGCTGATGCAGCGGCTGGAGTCGGTCGTGACGGCGTACGGGAGCGAGGTCGGCCGGTACGGCGTCGGCATGGCCCTGCAGAAGGTGGGCGAGCGGGAGCTCGTCGGGCACAGCGGCGGCTACCCCGGGCACATCACGCTCACGCTGGTCGACCCGGTCGGGCAGCTGGTCGTGAGCGTGCTGACCAACGCGGTCGACGGGCCGGCGGAGGGCCTCGCGGTCGGGCTGGTCAAGCTGATCGACGTCGCGCTGAGCCCGCGCGCCGAGGTGCCCGCACCGCCCCCGGGGGTGCCGCTCGCGTCGTTCACCGGCCGGTTCGCCAGCCTGTGGGGCGTCGTCGACGTCGCGGAGCTGGGCGGCCGCCTCGTGCTGGTCCGGCCGACCTCCGACGACCCGCTCCCGGGTGCGGAGGAGCTCGAGGTGGTGGACGCGGACACCCTGCGGGTCGCCGCCCAGCCGGGCTTCGGCCCCGCCGGTGAGCTGGTCCCGGTGGAGCGGGACGCGTCCGGCCGCGTCGTGTCGCTGCGGCTGGGCGGGGTCACCCACCGCCGGCTCGACGGAGGGCTCCTCCGCGCCTCGTGACCTCCCGGCGCCGTGCTCGTTGGGTCTGCAACACGCCGCCGAGCTGGACCGGAGACGCACATGATGCCTCGATCGCTGCCGAGACGGACGGGCCTGTGCGCCCTGGCCACGGCCACCCTGGTGGTGCTCACCACGGCCGGCCCCACCGCGCCGGCTGGGGCCGACCCCGAGCTGTTCCGCCCGCAGCTGGTCACCGTCGACACCCCGACCGCCGCCGACCGGGACCGGCTGGAGTCCCTCGGCCTGGACCTCACCGAGCACGCGGGGCAGGACTACGTCGAGGTGGTGCTGCACAGCCTGGCCGACGTCGCGGCGCTGACCACGGCGGGGCTCGACTTCGACGTCCGCATCCCCGACCTGCTCCTCCGCGAGGCGCAGAACAACGAGGTCAACGCCGCGTACGCGGCGGCCACGACCACCTCCCCGCTCCCCTCGGGCCGCGACGCCTATCGCACCCTCGACGAGTTCAACGCCGACATGGCGGCGCTGGCCGAGGCGCACCCCGACCTGGTGAAGTCGTTCACGCTCCCGCGCCCCTCGCTCGACGGCCGGCCGATCAACGGCATCGAGATCGGCAGGGACGTGACCGGCCCCGAGCGCGGCCTGCCGGTGTTCCTCATGCTCGGGGTGCACCACGCACGGGAGTGGCCCTCGGGTGAGCACGCGATGGAGTTCGCCGTCGACCTGGTGGAGAACTACGGCACCGACCCCCGGATCACCGACCTGGTGGACCGCTCGCGGGTCGTCGTCGTCCCGGTGCTGAACGTCGACGGCTTCCACAAGTCGCGCACCGACGGCGGCCTGGTCGACCTGCGCGAGGTGGACCAGGGCGGCACCGCGACGATCCTGGGCACGCCCGGCAACGCGTACATGCGGAAGAACTGCCGCGTCGTCGACGGGCAGGACACCCCGGACGGCACCTGCGCCCTGGCGCCCACGAGCAACGGCGGCTACGGCATCGGCGTCGACCTGAACCGCAACTACGGCGGCTACTGGGGCGGGCCGGGCGCCTCCGACGTGTTCGCCGACCCGACGTACCGCGGGGCGTCGGCGTTCTCCGAGCCGGAGACGCAGAACATCCGCGAGCTGATCAGCGGGCGCCAGGTGACCACGCTGATCACCAACCACACGTTCTCGAACCTGGTGCTGCGCCCCAACGGCGCGGCCCCCGACCTGGTGCCGCCCAGCGAGGGCGTGCCGCTGGGCGACCCGTACGACGAGGCGGCGCTCAAGGAGCTCGGCGACGCGATGGCGGCGCAGAACGGCTACACGAGCCAGCACGCCTGGGAGCTCTACGACACCACCGGCTCGGTCGAGGACTGGTCGTACAACGCGACCGGCGGCTTCGGCTACACCTTCGAGATCGGGCCCGACGAGTTCCACCCGCCGTTCCCCGAGGTGGTCGACGAGTACCTCGGCGCCGGGCAGTACGCCGGCAAGGGCAACCGCGAGGCCTTCCTCCTCGCGCTGGCCAACGCGGTCGACCCGGAGACCCACTCGGTGCTGACCGGCCGCGCGCCGGCCGGGGCCACCCTGCGGCTGCAGAAGACCTTCGCCACCCCGACCTGGGACGGCGTCGTGGAGGACACCCTCGACACGACGATGACGGTCGGCCGGGACGGTCGGTACACCTGGCACGTGAACCCGTCGACGCGCCCGGTGGTGATGGACCGCCAGGTCGAGACCGTGTCCGGGGAGCCGGTCGCGGAGCAGTCCTGGACCGGGACGACGGCGCCGCTGCAGAGCACCGACCAGGAGTTCACCGTCGACCGGGACGTCGACCTGCTCGAGATCACCCTCGACTGGCCGACGCCGGACGACCTGGATCTCGAGGTCTACCGGAAGAACGCCGACGGCTCGCTCACCCAGGCCGGCAGCTCCGGCAACTCGGTCGCCGAGAAGGAGCGGGTGCTGCTCCAGGACCCGGCGCAGGGCACCTACGTGCTGCGGGTGGTCAACTTCGCGTCGCTGACCCCGAGCTGGACGCTGACCGCGTCGCTGTTCGAGGCGGAGACGTCGGTGGTGCCGGGCCTGGTCGAGAACTGGACGCTCACCTGTGAGCGCGACGGTCAGGTGCGCCAGCGGGTGCCGGTGGTGGTCGACCGCGGCCAGCAGCTGCGGGTGGACCTCACCGCCTGCGGGAGGCGCTGACCGTCCTCCCACCCGAGGAGCGGGACGCCGGAGCCCGGGGGTCCGGCGTCCCGCTCCCGTGCGCGCGGACCGGTGCGGTCGCGGTCACGGCGCGGATGGGACAGGTTCTCCCCTAAGGTCTCGTCCCCGAAGGAGAGGTGGACCGGAGTGACCCGACTGCAGGTGGGCGATGACGCCTCCCTGATCGTCCTGGTGGACACGTCGAGCGACGTCGAGCGCCGACTGGTCGAGGTGGCGCTCGCGGAGGAGGTCTCGGGCCGCGCCGCGACGGTGCTGCCCCTGCGCGGGGCCGCTCTCGAGCAGCCGCTGTCCGGCGCCGCCCCCGACACGGTGGTCACCGCCGTCCGGGTCGCCTGGACGCCACGCCACCCGGTCGGCCACGAGGACGGCGAACGGCGCCGGAGCCGCTGGGCGGCCGCCATGCCGTCGCTGCGCCGCCGTCCCCCCGGTCCGCTGCAGAAGCTGGCGCTGGACCGCGACCCGGACCGCGCGCAGGTGGTGCTCGCGGCCCCGGCCACGGTCGCCGAGCTCTCCGGGCGGTGGTCCGGGAACGGCTCGCTGCCCGAGTTCGTGGCGCAGCAGGCGTCGCTCGCCCTCGACCGCGCCGAGCGCGGTGTCGTCGGCGAGCGGGTCAAGGTGCCCCGGCACGTCGTCGAGGCGATCGAGGCCAGCCCCGACTTCCGCCGCGAGCTGGCCGCGCTCGCCGAGCGGATGGAGTGCCCGGAGGAGGAACTGCGCGCCCGCGCGACGGCGGCCCTCGACGGGCTCGTCGCCGCCGTCGACCCGGCGGCGGTCGAGGTCTTCACCGGGATGTTCCGGCCGCTGCACTCCCGCGCCTGGGACGTCCAGGCCGACACCGCGGGCCTGGCGCGGCTGCGCGAGCTCAACCGCCGGCACCCGCTGGTGTTCCTGCCCAGCCACCGCTCCTACGTCGACCCGCTGGTGCTGGCCGACGTGCTGGCCGCGCACGACTTCCCCCGCAACCACGTGCTGGGCGGCGACAACCTCAGCTTCTGGCCGGTGGGGCCGCTGGCGAAGCGGGCGGGGATCGTCTTCATCCGCCGCAGCTTCGGCGACGACCAGGTCTACAAGCTCGCCGTCCGCGAGTACTTCGCGTTCCTGCTGGCCAAGCGGTTCAACCTCGAGTGGTACATGGAGGGCGGCCGCTCGCGGACCGGGAAGCTGCGCCCGCCGCGGCACGGGCTGCTGCGCTACGTCGCCGACGCGGTCGAGCGGGGCCGGGTCGACGACGTCCTGCTGGTGCCGGTGTCGATCACCTACGACCAGCTGCGCGAGGTCTCGCTGATGGCGGCCGAGCAGGGTGGCGCCGCCAAGCGCGGCGAGGGGCTGTCGTGGCTGGCCTCGTACGCGCGCGAGCAGCTGAGCACGCCGCTGGGCACCGCCCACGTCGCGTTCGCCGAGCCGCTGTCGCTGGCGACGGCGCTGCGGGCCGGGGCCGATCCGGCCGACCCGGACGCGCGACGGCTGACGCTGCAGAAGGTCGCCTTCCAGGTGGCGGTGGGCATCAACTCCGTGACGCCGGCGACGGCGACCGCGCTGGTCACCCTCGCGCTGCTCGGGGTGCGGGACCGCGCGCTGACCCTCGGCCAGGTCCGGCGGGTGGTGGAGCCGCTGCTCAGCTACCTCGACGAGCGCGACCTGCCGCACTCCGGCGCGACCCTGCGCACCTTCCGCGGCGTCCGGACGGTGCTGGGCACCCTCGGGGCGCAGGGCGTCGTCACCGTCTACGAGGGCGGTGAGGAGCCGGTCTACGCGATCGAGCGGGGCCAGCACCTGGTGGCGGCGTTCTACCGCAACAGCGCCATCCACCACTTCGTCGACCGGGCGATCGCCGAGCTGGTCATGCTGGCCGACCCGGTCGACCGCTGGGACGAGGCGATGCGGCTGCGCGACCACCTGAAGTTCGAGTTCTTCTTCCCCGAGCGCGACGCCTACCGCGAGCGCATCGGCGCGGAGCTCGAGCGCCTCTCCCCCGACTGGGAGACCGCGGACGGGCGCGAGGTGCTCTGCGACGCCCCGCTGCTCGTGGCGCACCGGGTGCTGCGCTCGTTCGTCGACGCGCAGCTCGTGGTGGCCGAACGCCTGGCGGCGCGCGATCCGCGGACGCCGGTGGTCGAGTCGGAGTTCCTCGCCGAGTGCAGCGGGATGGGCCAGCAGATGCTGCTCCAGGGCCGGCTGCACGGGCCCGAGTCGCTCTCCCGCGAGCTGTTCGCCACCGCGCTCCAGCTGGCTCGCAACCTCGACCTGGTGGACCCCGGCCGCGAGGAGCTGGCCCGCGGCCGGCAGGAGTGGGCGGCGCAGGTGCGCGACGTCGTCCGCCGCGTGGTGGTCATCGACGAGCTGGACGCCGCCACCCGGCGGGAGAGCGTGGGAGTGGAACCGTGAGCAGCCAGCAGGAACCGGCCACCACGGCGCGGGCGGGCGAGTGGAGCGAGGAGCAGCTGCTCGCCGACGTCGACGCCGCACCGCGCGGGCCGCGGATCGGTGCGTTCTTCGACTTCGACGGCACCGTGATCGACGGGTACTCGCTGGCCGCGTTCGCCCGGCACCACCTGCGGTCGCTGCACGTGACGCCCGCCGACCTGGGGCAGCTGCTGCTCACCGGTCTGCGCGGGGTGACCACCGAGGAGGACTTCGAGCGGTTCACCGTCGCCGGCATGAAGGCGTGGGCCGGCCGCAGCGAGGACGAGCTGGTCGAGCTCGGTGAGCGGCTGTTCGTGCAGGGCATCGCCGGCTCGCTGTACCCGGAGGCCTGGCGCCTGGTCACCGCCCACCTGCAGGCGGGGCACACGGTCGTCCTGGCGTCGTCGGCCACCCGGTTCCAGGTGGAGCCGGCCGCCCGCGCCATGGGCGTGGAGCACATCCTGGTCTCGCCGGTCGAGATCGTGGACGGCATCTGCACGGGCCGCCCCGGCGGTCCGCTGCTGTGGCGCTCCGGCAAGGCGACCGCTGTCCGGTCTTTCGCCGAGGAGCACGGCATCGACCTGGCGCGGAGCTTCGCGTACTCCAACGGCGACGAGGACGTGCCGTTCCTCCGCACGGCCGGTCGCGCCCGGGCGCTCAACCCCGGCAGCGGGCTGGAGGCCGCCGCCCGGCACTACTCGTGGCCGATCGCGCGGTTCCGCTCCCGTGGTCGGGGCGGCCCGGCCGAGCTGGCGCGCACCGCAGCGGGCATCGGCGGCATGCTCGGCGGCTTCGCGACCGGGGTGGCCATCGGCGCGCTCAGCGGCTCGCGCCGGGAGGCCGTCGACCTGGGCATCACGCTCGGCGGGGAGCTGGGCAGCGCGCTCGCCGGCGTGCGGCTCGACGTCCAGGGGGCGGAGCACCTGGCCACCCGGCCGGCGG
Source organism: Blastococcus sp. SYSU D00922 (assembly GCF_054050495.1). NCBI lineage: Bacteria > Bacillati > Actinomycetota > Actinomycetes > Geodermatophilales > Geodermatophilaceae > Blastococcus > Blastococcus sp. SYSU D00922. The sequence continues at coordinate 56,240 of NZ_JBJGZL010000015.1, read as the reverse complement.
TCTACCTGTTCAACCACCAGAGCCAGCTCGACGTGCTCGTGCTGGCCAAGCTGCTGCGCGGCGGGTTCACCGCGGTCGCCAAGAAGGAGCTGGCCAACACGCCCGGCTTCGGGCTGGCCTTCCGGCTGGCCGACGTCGCGTTCGTCGACCGCGGCGACCCGGCGAAGGCCCGCCAGGCGCTGGAACCGGCGGTGCAACGCCTGCGCGAGGGCATCTCGCTGGTCATCGCGCCCGAGGGGACGCGGTCGGCGACACCGTCGCTCGGGCCGTTCAAGAAGGGCGCCTTCCACGTCGCCATGCAGGCCGGGGTGCCGGTCGTGCCGATCGTCATCCGCAACGCCGGCGAGCTGATGTGGCGCGGCGCCACCACGATCCACTCGGGCACCGTGCAGGTGCGCGTGCTGCCGCCGATCCCCACCGACGACTGGACCGTCGAGGAGCTCGACGACCGGGTGGCCGAGGTGCGCGAGCAGTACCTCGCCACCCTGGCCAACTGGTCCGGCCGCAGCGAGCGCCCGGTGGAGGTCACCGAGGCGGGGGCGGACGACGGGGCCGCCGCTCCCCCGGCGACGCCGCTGGACTGGGGCATCTCGCCGGAGATGAACCCGCTGGAGACGGCGATGTGGCGCGCGGAGGTGGCCGACCCGCGGCTGCGCAGCAACGTGACGCTGCTCGAGCTGCTGGAGCCGGCGCCGGAGTGGGAGCGGCTGCGGGCGGCGCACGAGTGGGCCTCGCGCATGGTGCCGCGCATGCGCCAGCGGGTGGTCGAGCCGGCTCTCGGCGTGGGCGCGCCCCGGTGGGTGACGGTCGCCGAGCTGGACCTCGACGCCCACGTCCGGCGGGTGCAGCTGGAGGCCCCGGGCACGATGCGGCAGCTGCTCGACGTCGTCGGCGAGTTCGCCGCCGCGCCGCTGGACCGCGACCGCCCGCTGTGGGAGGTGCTGCTGGTCGAGGGGCTGGAGGACGGGCGGGCCGGCTACGTCGTGAAGACCCACCACAGCACCACCGACGGCCTCGGTGCGGTGCAGCTGATGAGCCTGCTGCACAGCCGGACCGCCGAGCACGACCCGTCCCGCCCGGAGCCGCCGGTGCCCGTCCCGGGCGACGCCTCGCCGGTGGGGGTCCTGCGGGACCAGATCGTGGGCACGGCGAAGTCGGCACCGCTGGCTGCGCTGCGGCGCGGCGTCGGGGCGTTGAGCAACCTGCGGCGGCCGTGGGAGGCCGCCACCTCCGCCGTCGACGCCGCGCGGTCGGCGACCTCGACGCTCTCGCCGCCGAGGAGCGGCTCGTCGTTGCTGACGCCGCGCGGGGGTGGCTGGCACTTCGAGGTGGCGGAGGTGCCGCTGGCCGAGCTGAAGGCCGGGTCGAAGGCGGCCGGCGGTTCGCTCAACGACGGCTTCCTCGCGGCCGTCGTGGGTGGGTTCCGGCGGTACCACGAGCGGCTGGGGGCGCCGGCGGGGACGCTGACCCTGGGCATCCCGATCAGCCTGCGGGCGCAGGACGACCCGCAGGGCGGGAACCGGTTCACCGGTGCGCGCTTCCCGGCGTCGCTGGCCGAGCCGGACCCGGCGACCCGGATCAAGGCGATCCGCGAGTTCGTGCTGTCGGCGCGGAACGAGAGCGGGTCCGGGGTGCTCGACGACCTGGTCGGGCCGATCCTGGGGTGGCTGCCTGCGCCGGTGATCGGGGCGCTGTCCGGGTCGCTGACCAGCGCGAACGACGTGCAGGTGTCGAACATGCCGGGGGTGTCGCACCCGGTGTACATCGCCGGTTCCCGCATCGTGCGGATGTTCCCGTTCGGACCGCTGCCCGGGTGCGCGGCCATGGTCACGCTGATCTCGCACGAGGACACGTGCTGCATCGGCATGAACCTCGACGCCGCGGCGGTGACCGACCCGGCCGGGCTCGTCACCGATCTCCAGGCCGGGCTGGACGAGGTCGTCGCGCTGGGTCGATGAGGAGCGGCACCGGGCCGCGGTCGTCCGCGGATGGGTTCACCCGACCCGGATGAGGCACGGCCCCCGGCGTCGTGGGGAGGGTCTGCTCGTCGGCTCGCCCGCGCGCACCGGAGGTGGACCCGTGACGTACGCCGCCAACCGTCCCACGGTCGACGCGGGACGCCTGTGGGCCGGGGGTGCGGCGACGGCGCTCGTGGCCGCACTCGTCGCGCTTGTCGGCGTCCTCGTCTGCGAGGGGATGCTCGACGTCGCGATGGTCCGGCCGCCGCTGATCCCGATCGGGGAGTCGTTCGCCGTGCGCTACGCCGTCACGGCGGCCGTCCTCGCGCTGGTGGCGACCGCCCTGGCCCACCTTCTGGTCGTGAGCACCCCGCGGCCCCGGGCCTTCTTCTCGTGGATCGTCGGGTTGGCCACCGTGGTGGGCGTCGTCCTGCCCTTCACGGTGGACGGGACGCTCGCCGGCCGCCTGTCGACGGCGTTGGTGGACCTGGTCATCGGGCTGTGCGTGCTCAGCCTGGTGGGCTCCGTCGTGTCCCGCACCACCCGGCCGTCCCGGCCGCGGTGAGTCCCTGCGACAGTGACCCCGCCGGGTCGCGGGGGGACCGCCGCTGACGGGCGGAAACACGGGAGGGCGTCGCGGCGTTGTCCCGGCGTGCTCGAACAGAAGGAGGCACACCATGACCACTGAGACGGCGATCCTCGCGGGCGGCTGTTTCTGGGGCGCCCAGGACCTGCTGCGCAAGCGTCCCGGCGTGCTCTCGACCCGGGTCGGCTACTCGGGCGGCGACACCCCCAACGCCACCTACCGGAACCACGGCGATCACGCGGAGGCGGTCGAGATCGTCTTCGACCCGAGCGTGATCTCGTTCCGGGAGCTGCTGGAGTTCTTCTTCCAGATCCACGACCCCTCGACGAAGGACCGTCAGGGCAACGACGTGGGCCGCAGCTACCGCTCGGCGATCTTCTACACCAGCGACGAGCAGAAGGCGGTCGCCCTCGACACGATCGCCGACGTCGACGCGTCCGGTCTGTGGCCGGGCAAGGTCGTCACCGAGGTGACGGCGGCCGGCCCGTTCTGGGAGGCCGAGGAGGAGCACCAGGACTACCTGGTGAAGTACCCCTACGGCTACACCTGCCACTACGTGCGGCCGGACTGGGTCCTCCCCCGCCGCGAGGCGCAGACCGCCCAGTAACCGGGCGATAGACCGGCACCCTGGGTGCCTCGTACAACGAAGGCCCCGCCGCCTGCTGAGGCAGGAGGCGGGGCCTTTCGTCGCTTGGACGGACCGACGCCCCAGCCCCGCGAGATGCGCGGGACCGGGGCGTCGGGCGGTGCTAGGCGGTGATCAGCTGCAGCCGCTGGTGGAGCCGCAGCCCTCGCAGACGTAGCAGCTGCCGGCCGGGCGCATCTTCGTGCCGCAGGTCATGCACAGCGGCGCGTCGGTGGCGGTCCCGGTGACCAGCTCGAGCAGCTCGGCCGAGGAGTGCGCCTCCTTGACCGTCTTCGGGCCCTCCGGCGTGACCTTCTCCTGAGCCGGGGCGGTCTCGATCGGCGCGGAGCTGCGCAGCTGCTCCAGGTCGACCTCCTCCTCCTCGGTCACCGTGGCGGTCGAGGCGGAGGTGCCGTAGCCCGAGACCTGGGCGGCCCGCTCCTCGGCGCTGAAGATGCCGAGGGTCGCGCGGGTCTCCACCGGCAGGTGGTCGAGCGCCAGGCGACGGAAGATGTAGTCCATCACCGACTGGGCGATCCGGATGTCCGGGTCATCGGTCATGCCGGCCGGCTCGAACCGCATGTTGGTGAACTTCTGGATGTAGGTCTCCAGCGGCACACCGTGCTGCAGCGCGATCGACAGCGAGATGGAGAAGGCGTCCATCACACCGGCGAGGGTCGAGCCCTGCTTGCCGAGCTTGAGGAAGACCTCACCGAGGCTGCCGTCCTCGTACATGCCGGCGGTCATGTACCCCTCGGCACCGGCGACGCTGAAGGACGTGGTGACGCTCGTCCGCTTCTTGGGCAGGCGCTTGCGCACCGGGTGCGAGAGCGCGGACGGGGCGGTCTCCTCGACCTTCGCCTCGGCCTTCTTGGCCTTGGCGTCGGACAGCGGCTGGCCGACCTTGCAGTTGTCGCGGTAGATGGCCAGCGCCTTGAGGCCCAGCTTCCAACCCTGGAAGTAGATGTTCTCGACGTCCTCGACGGTCGCCGTCTCCGGCATGTTGACCGTCTTGGAGATGGCGCCGGAGATGAAGGGCTGCACCGCGGCCATCATCCGGACGTGGCCCATCGGGGAGATGGCCCGCTCGCCCATCGCGCAGTCGAAGACCTCGTAGTGCTCCGGGCGCAGGCTCGGAGCGTTGACGACGTGACCGTGCTCGGCGATGTACTCGACGATCGCCTCGATCTGCTCCTCCTGGTAGCCCAGGCTCTTGAGCGCGCGCGGCACCGTCTGGTTGACGATCTGCATCGAGCCGCCGCCGACCAGCTTCTTGAACTTCACCAGCGAGAAGTCCGGCTCGATGCCGGTCGTGTCGCAGTCCATCATGAAGCCGATGGTCCCGGTGGGGGCCAGGACCGAGGCCTGCGCGTTGCGCCAGCCGTTGTCGGCACCGATCTCGAGGCACTCCTGCCACTGCTGCGTGGCGGCCTTGAGCACGTCGGCGTCGTCGGCACCGACCGGGCGGATGGCGTCGTTGGCGGCGGCGTGCTTGCGCATGACGCGGGCGTGGGCGTCGGCGTTGCGGGCGAACCCGTCGTAGGCGCCGACGATGCCGGCCAGCTCGGCCGAGCGGCGGTAGGCGGTGCCGGTCATCAGCGAGGTGATGGCCGCGGCCAGGGTCTGGCCACCCCGCGAGTCGTACGCGTGGCCGGTGGCCATGAGCAGGGCGCCGAGGTTGGCGTAGCCGATGCCGAGCTGGCGGTAGGCACGCGTGGTCTCGCCGATGGGCGCCGTCGGGAAGTCGGCGAAGCAGATGGAGATGTCCATCGCCGTGATGACCAGCTCGACGGCCTTCACGAAGTTCTTCGAGTCGAACGTGCCGTCGGCCTTGAGGAACTTCATGAGGTTCAGCGACGCCAGGTTGCACGAGCTGTTGTCCAGGCTCATGTACTCCGAGCAGGGGTTGGACGCGTTGATGCGCCCGGTCTCGGGGTTGGTGTGCCAGTCGTTGATCGTGTCGTCGTACTGGATGCCCGGGTCGGCGCACTCCCAGGCGGCCTGGGTGACCTTGCGGAAGAGGGTCTTGGCGTCGACGGTCTCGATGACCGAGCCGTCGAGGCGGGCGCGCAGACCGAACTCGTCGCCTTCCTCCACCGCACGCATGAACTCGTCCGAGACGCGGACGGAGTTGTTGGCGTTCTGGTACTGGACGCTGGTGATGTCCTTGCCGCCCAGGTCCATGTCGTAGCCGGCGTCGCGCAGCGCGCGGATCTTGTCCTCCTCGCGCGCCTTGGTCTCGATGAACTCCTCGATGTCGGGGTGGTCGATGTCGAGGACGACCATCTTCGCGGCGCGACGGGTGGCGCCACCGGACTTGATGGTCCCGGCGGAGGCGTCGGCACCGCGCATGAAGGAGACGGGGCCGGAGGCGGTGCCACCGGAGGAGAGCAGCTCCTTGGAGGAGCGGATGCGGGAGAGGTTGAGGCCGGCACCGGAGCCGCCCTTGAAGATCAGGCCCTCCTCGCGGTACCAGTTCAGGATCGAGTCCATCTCGTCGTCGACGGCGAGGATGAAGCAGGCGCTGACCTGCTGCGGAGCGCTCGTGCCGACGTTGAACCACACCGGGGAGTTGAAGCTGAAGTACTGGTGCATGAGCATCCAGGTCAGCTCGTGCTCGAAGATCTCGGCGTCGCCCTCGGAGGCGAAGTAGCCGTGCTCGCGGCCGGCCGCACCGTAGGTGAGCACCACCCGGTCGATGAGCTGGCGGAGGCTGCTCTCGCGCTGCGGGCTGCCGACCGCGCCACGGAAGTACTTCGTCGTGACGATGTTGGTGGCGTTGATGCTCCACTCGGCGGGGAACTCCACGCCGCGCTGCTCGAAGTTGATCGAACCGTCACGCCAGTTCGTCATGACGACGTCGCGGCGCTCCCAGGTCACCTCGTCGTACGGGTGCACACCGGCAGTGGTGAAGACGCGCTTGATCTTCAGGCCCTTGCGGCTGGGCGCCTTGGCGCTGCGCCGTGCGCGGGTGCCGGCCAAGCGGTCGTCGGTCTCGGTCATGGTGTGGAGCTCTCCCTGGTGGTGGCGTGCTGAGCGTGGCTTGCTGGGGCGGATCGGAGGGCTGGGGAAGAGCCGCGATCGAGGTGCTCGAAGTGCTGTCTATCGGGTGGTGCTGACAGTTCTCAGGCGCCGGTGAGGGCACCCGGGGACGGGGATCCGGACTGCTCGGCCGACGGCGACTGCCGGGCCTTGAGCTCGGCGATCTCCTTCTCGAAGTCGGCGACCGAGGTGAAGGAGCGGTAGACGCTCGCGAAGCGCAGGTAGGCGACCTCGTCGAGCTCCCGGAGGGGCCGGAGGATGGCCAGCCCCACCTCGTTGCTGGGGACCTCCGCGGCACCGGTGGCGCGGATGGCGTCCTCGACCTGCTGGGCCAGCAGCTGGAGCTGGTCCTCGTCCACCGGCCGGCCCTGGCAGGCACGGCGGACGCCGGCGACGACCTTCGAGCGGTTGAACGGCTCGCTGACGCCGCTGCGCTTGACGACGGCGAGCACGGCCTCCTCGACCGTGGTGAACCGGCGACCGCACTTGGGGCAGGACCGGCGACGACGCGTGGTCGCCCCCTCGTCGGCCTCCCGCGAGTCGATGACCCGGCTGTCGGCGTTGTGGCAGAACGGGCAGCGCATCGCGGTTCGCCTCCTCCCGAGTCCCGGCCCGTCCGGACCGCTCCTGTGGACCTTCCTGGGGACATCCCGTGGATGCCTCGGGGAGAACCTGAGGACCGGCCTGTGGACAGGCTTACAACTCTGTAACTACTAGATGTAGGGGAACCCTAGGCCGGTCCACACAAGATGTGCAAGCGATCGTTTCCTCGGCGTGTTCCGCCCCGACACTGCCGTCACCAGGGAGGACATCGCTCCCCACGAGTCACACGACACGCCGCGACGACGCGCCGGACGGTGACCGCAGGACCCCCGGGAAGTCCGGCCGAGCGCCCCGCAGCGGCCGCGACCCGGCGTCGGCCGAGCACGTGCCCGGACCGCGACGCGCACGGCCGAGGCCGCCGCCGGGCGACGGCATGAGCGGGACACGAGGATTCCGCCGGGCATCGCACAGCAGGCCCCGGCTACCTCCGGCGACCCGGGGTGCGACAGGTCAGACGCTGCGGACGGAACCGTCGACGCGCGGGCGACGCGCGTGCGGCACGTGGTCGCTCAGCCGCATCGGACGCGTGAGCAGTTCCGGCTCGAGCCCCTCGGGCGCGGTCCAGGACGCGCCGGCGCGGGAGGGCTCCTCCGGTCGCACGGCCGGGCGCGGAACCGCCGGCGCACCGGCGACGGGGCCGTTGGACACCCGTGCCGTGGAGGGGCCGGGCTCCGACACGGCGGGGAGCAGGCCGGTGTCCGCAGTCCGGTGCCGGCCGAGCTCCCCGGGCGCGCGGTGACGTCCGGGCGATGCGGGCGGAACGGGTCGGGCCGGAGCGTCCTCGGGCGCACGGCGGCGGCCGACCGAGGCGAACTGCGCGGTCTCCGCCGCGGTCCGCCGGCCCCCCACCACGGGGGTCTCGGCGGTCTCGGGAGCGCGACGGCGCCCCACCGAGGCGAACTGCGCCGTCTCGTCGGCGGTCCGGCGGCCGCCGGACGCCGGCGGGTCCGGCACCACGGAGAGGTCGCGGACCGTGGGAAGCCCGGTGGTGGCCGGACCGTCGGCGTCGCCCGACCGCGCGCGACGCCCCGAGGGGTGGCGGGCGACGGACATCTCCTGCGTGCCGGGTCCGTACGCGCTGCGACCGGCCGGCTCGGCGGCCACCGACAGGTGGCGCTCCGGGAGGCGGAGGGAGGCCAGGTCCGTCCACGCCGTCTCCTCGACACCGCCGAGGACGACCCGGACCCACACCTGGCACGAACCGTTGGCGTCGTGCCGCCAGCCGAGCAGCTCGCCGGCCCACCAGGTCCCTGCCTGGTAGACCTCGACGGCCTGCGGTTGACTGGTGAACACAGCTGCTCGGTTCTCCATGGCGCCTGACACGCGACGACCGTAAGCGGTGGAACGACCACAGAGTGTGAAGACGCCCGCACTGAGGGTTGACGAAGTCGCGCTCCGACGTTGTGGACCTATTGCCGTGGCGAGCGCGCCCTCAGCCGCTACGGGCACGCTCGCCGCCTCGTGGCCGTCCGGGCGCAGATCAGAGCCCCGGGCGGGCCCGACGCGCCGAGGACCCGCCGCGCCGGTGGTCACGGCAGGACCAGCGTCTGCCCCGGCACGAGCTCCGAGCCCTGCAGCCGGTTGAGCACCTGGATCTCGTCGACCAGCGCACGGACGTCACCACCGCCCTCCACCGCCGAGGCGATGGACCACAGCGTGTCGCCGGGCCGCACGACGACGCTGCTCTCCCCTGCCAGCCGCAGACCGCCGTCGTTCCCCGCGACGAGCGGATCGAGCCACGACCCCAGGGCGACACCGCACGCCAGCGCCATGACCACGGCCAGGCGTCGGGCCCGACGGGTCAGGCGGAGCCGGGGGCGCTGCACCCTCGCGAGATCGGCACGAGGGCCGGCCACCCGCCGGGGAGCAGCGCCGGCGGGCACGGCCCGGTCGGCAGGACGCGGCGTGGCCGGACGGCGCGAGGGAACCGCCGGAGTGGCGGCGGGCTGGACGGGCGGACGGCAGACACCGACCCGCGAGGGGCTGCGGCGCGACGGGTGAGCCAGCGGCGGCCGCGCCGTCGCCCCGTCGGCACCCACGACGACGAGCCTCGGGCGCCACGGCGCCTGGACCTCCTCGTCGAACTCCAGCACGGCCTGCTGAACGCTCCCCATGACCCGTCCTCCTTCGCTGCGTGACCGGCACCTGCTCGTCGAACGCCTGTTCGATTCGAACGACTGTTCGATGTCTACCGGACGGGTCCGACGAAAGCCACACGACGCGGCATCTGCTTCGAACATGTGTTTGATCCAGGACGTCCGACGCGCTACCGTCCGTGCCACGGACACAGGCGCTGCGCGAGCGGCGGACGAGGAGGCGACGTGGCGGAGAAGAGCGGGAGCTCAGGCGGCCGCAAGGCGTCCGGGGATGCGGGCGCGCAGACGGCCGCGGTCCGGTCGTTCCCCGACCGGGGTGCCGACGGGGACGGGCTGACGCAGCGCCAGCGCCGGGTCCTCGAGGTCATCCGCGACTCGATCGAGCGCCGCGGCTACCCCCCGTCGGTCCGGGAGATCGGGGAGGCCGTGGGCCTCTCGTCCGCCTCGTCGGTCGCGCACCAGCTGTCGGTGCTGCAGAAGAAGGGCTGGCTGCGGCGCGACCCGAACCGTCCCCGGGCGCTCGACGTGCGCCTGCCCGGCGACTCGCCGCACACGGTCCCCGCGCCCGCCGAGGTCGGGCTGGGCGAGGACACGCAGGTGCCGGCGCCCATGTACGTGCCACTGGTCGGCCGCATCGCGGCCGGTGGTCCGGTGCTCGCCGAGCAGGCCGTCGAGGACGTCTTCCCGCTCCCCCGCGAGCTGGTCGGCGAGGGCACCCTGTTCATGCTCAAGGTGGTCGGTGACTCGATGGTCGAGGCAGCGATCTGCGACGGCGACTGGGTCGTCGTCCGGCAGCAGCCCACCGCCGAGAACGGCGAGATCGTCGCGGCGATGATCGACGGCGAGGCCACCGTCAAGACCTACAAGCGGCGCGACGGGCACGTCTGGCTGCTCCCCCACAACCCGGCCTACGAGCCGATCCCGGGTGACGACGCGACCGTGCTCGGCCGAGTGGTCAGCGTGCTGCGCCGGGTCTGAGGCAGGCGGCACGAACGGCGGGTCCCACCGAGTCCGGGTGGGGCCCGCCGTTCGCCTTCGTCGGGGCCTCGCGACGGCGTCAGGGCCGGCGGCGCAGCTTTCCGCCGATCCAGACGACCATGGTCGCGACGCCGGCTGCGAGCAGCGCCGACGTCCACGGCGACAGGCCTGAGCTGGTCAGGTCGGTGAAGCTCGGGACGGGACCTTCGGGAGCCGGCGGCGCCGCGGCAGGCAGGTTCGCCGCCGGCAGCGGGACCTGCGTGAGGTCGCTCGGCGAGCCCTCGCTGGCGACCAGCAGGCTCGTGCCGTCCAACGAGAAGCTGATCGCCTCACCCTGCGGCGAGTCCGGCAGCGGCACGGTCACCGGGGCCGCGGCGAGCGCGCCCACGACGTCGCTGCCGGTCAGGGCCCAGACGTACGCGTCGGTGTACGTGCGCAGCGCGAGGTAGCGCCCGTCGGCGGAGACCGCCCCGCCCGTGACGAGCAGCTGTCCCGCACGCCCCACCGGACCACCGGGAGTCCCGGTCAGCGTCATGTTGACGCCCGCCACCTTCGCCAGCGCCACCGTCCCGCCGTCCACCAGCGGGGACGCCGGGCTGTAGACGCCGCTGGCGCCCAGCACCTCCTTGGTCACCACGTACGGCGTGCCGTCCGGGGCGAGCAGGAGCGCCTCGGCGTCGTGCGGCCCGTCGGGATAGGTGAGCCGGAAGACGCCGGTCGTGCCGTCGGGCCGGAGGGCGAGCAGCGCCACCGTCGAGCGGGTGGCGTTGTTGTCCCCCGTGTCGGCCAGCCAGACGGTCCCGTCCGCGCCGACCGCCATGTCCTCGGGGTCGTAGGGGTCCACCGGCGCCGAGTGGGAGTCGACCACCTGGCAGCCGGCGTCGAGGAGGTGGACCGCCAGCTCCTCGCCGCCGTCGTTCATCGCGAGGACGCCGTCGGTGACGGCCACCACCCCTGACAGCTCGGCCAGCCGCGGGTCGGTGATCTGGCAGAGGGCGGCGGGCGCGACGGCGTCCTCGCCGTGAGCGGGCAGGGCGGAGCCGAGGACGAGGCCGGCGCCGAGGAGGCCCCCGGCGGCCAGCAGCCGTCCCCGCACGCCGCTACGCGGTCTGCCGGCCTCGGGCACGTACCCAGCGTGACAGAACGATTGCATCCAGTCGGTGAACCACGCCCAACAGCACGATCCCCACGGCTCCGCCGACGACGGCGTCGGTGATCCAGTGGAAGTCCAGCGACACCATCGCCAGGCCGGTCGCCACGGGCCCGGCGATGCTCAGCCACCAGAAGGCCCGCTGCACGCGCGCGGGCAGGTCGTACTCCACCGCCAGCCAGCGCGCGACGCCCCACATGATGACCGCGTTGGCCACGTGCCCGGACGGGAACGAGGCGCCGTCGAGGTGGAAGAAGACCTCGTCCGGGTGCCCGGGAGCGGTGCGCCCGGTGCCGTGCTTGACCGCGTAGACGCCGAGGGTCAGCGTCCCGAGGGCCAGCAGCACCCGGAGCAGCGGCAGCCACGTGCGGTACCGCCAGCCGAGGTAGCCGACGAGGACCGCCAGCACCCCGAGGATGGTGGCCCGCCCGCCGAGCTGCGTCACCGCCCAGACGAAGGGGTAGCCGGCCGAGTCGCGCAGCCCCCACCCGCGGACCACGTGGGAGACGCGCAGGTCTGCCCGCTCGAGCGCGCCGCCGGTGAGCAGGTCCGCCGTGATCAGCGCGCCCACCAGGAGCGCGCCGATCATCAGCCACCACGGCGGCCGCCCGATCGAGACGGCGCGGGTGCGCTCGGGCGCGCCGGCGTCCCGCACCGCGCCGCTGGTCACCCCGTCACCGTACCGGCCCGTGACCGGACCGTGATCCAACCGAGGTGGACGCCCCGGGAAGTCAGGCGACGGGGGCGGCGAACTGCTCGAGCAGGGCGGCCAGGCCACCGTCAACCCGTGCGGTCAGCCGGGTGCCGCCGTCCTCGTGCCGCTCGGTGAGCACCTCGCCGTCGCGGTGCACCCGCGCGACCAGGTCACCCCGGTCGTAGGGCACCAGCACCTCGACGTCGATGTCGGGATGCGGCAGCCGGGCGGCGACGAGCTCCCGGAGCTGCTCGATCCCGGTGCCCGTGCGGGCCGAGACCCACACCGCACCCGGCAGGGCACGACGCAGCGTCAGGATGGCTTCCTCGTCCATCGCGTCGACCTTGTTCACGACGATCACCTCGGGCACCGACGAGGCGTCGATGTCCTGGAGCACGACGTGCACCGCGTTGATCTGGCCGAGCGGGTCCGGGTCGGAGCCGTCGACGACGTGCAGCAGCAGATCGGCGGCGGCGACCTCCTCCAGCGTCGACCGGAAGGCGTCGACGAGCTGGTGCGGCAGGTGCCGCACGAAACCGACGGTGTCGGTCAGCGTGTACTCGCGTCCCTCGGGCGTCTCGGCGCGCCGGACGGTCGGGTCGAGGGTGGCGAACAGGGCGTTCTCCACCAGCACACCCGCGCCGGTGAGGGCGTTGAGCAGGCTGGACTTGCCGGCGTTGGTGTACCCGGCGATGGCGACGCTGGGTGTGGCGTTCCGGTCGCGGTTGGAGCGCTGGGTCGCGCGCGCCGTCGCCATCCCGGCGATCTCGCGACGCAGCTTGCTCACCCGGGAACGGATGCGCCGCCGGTCGGTCTCGATCTTGGTCTCACCGGGACCACGGGTACCGATGCCGCCACCACCGGCGACGCGGCCACCCGCCTGCCGGGACAGCGACTCACCCCAGCCACGCAGCCGCGGCAGCATGTACTGCATCTGGGCGAGCTCGACCTGGGCCTTGCCCTCCCGGCTGCTCGCGTGCTGGGCGAAGATGTCGAGGATCAGCGCCGTCCGGTCGACGACCTTGACCTTGAGGATCTTCTCCAGCTGGTTGAGCTGGCCCGGGGTGAGCTCACCGTCGCAGATGACGGTGTCGGCGCCGGTGGCGGCGACGATGTCGCGGATCTCGCCAGCCTTGCCCGACCCCACGTAGGTGGCTGCATCGGGCTTGTCGCGCCGCTGGCTCACTGCCTCCAGGACCTGCGACCCGGCGGTCTCGGCCAGGGCGGCGAGCTCGGCCAGCGACCGGTCGGCGTCGGCCTGGGTGCCTTCGGTCCACACCCCGACCAGCACGACCCGCTCGAGGCGCAGCCGGCGGTACTCGACCTCGGTGACGTCGGCGAGCTCGGTGGACAGCCCGGCCACCCGGCGCAGCGCGCCGCGGGCCTCGAGGGCGTAGGAGCCGGTGGTGTCGTCGGGCTCGTCCCACTGCTCCGCGGCGGCTGCGACAGGGCGCGGCTCGGGGCGGGTCTGGTCGTCGAAGGGGACGTCGGGAGCGGTCGTCATCGTCTCCAGCGTGGCATGCCCCGTCGTCCGGAGCACCTGAGTTGTCTGCATCTCTGTTCGCATCGCCTCGTACAACACCGCGGAGCGCCGACTACATCCCACGTCGCCAGGGGTAGGAGCCCTCCCGAGACGACACCGACGAGGAGGTCTGCGATGAGCGAGTCCGGATCCAGCAGCCTGGGCGCGAACAGCGAGCTCGACGACCCGGGCCGCGACCCGAAGGGCCTCGGCGGCCCGCCCCGCAACCCGCTCGGGAGCGGGCCGGACCAGGACAGCGGTCGCGGCGAGCCGACAGGCAGCCCCGGTACCGAGGGTGAGTCGATGATGCCGGAGTCGCCCGACGGCGACGACGACCGCGCCTGAGCGCTCAGGCGCCGAGCCACTCCGGGCAGAGCTCGCCGGCAGCCACCAGCACCGCGGGCCCGGTGAGCACCGTCGTCCCGGGGGTCACCTGCACCGACAGGCGGCCCCCGGGGACGTCGACGAGCACCGTCCCCTCCGTCCGCCCCTCGGCCACGAGCGCCGCGTAGCCCGCCGCGCAGGCACCGGTTCCGCACGAGCGGGTCTCCCCCACGCCGCGCTCCACGACGCGCAGCCGCACGTGGGCGGCCGGCTCGAGGACGTTCACCAGCTCGACGTTGACGCCTTCCGGGAAGAGCTCCGCGTCGAAGCGGGGCGTCCCGGTCAGGTCGAGCGCGTCGATGTCGGCGTCCGTGAGGCAGGCCAGGTGCGGGTTGCCCATCGACACGGCGAGCCCGGGGAACGTCCGCCCCGACACCTCGGCCTCCCCCGCGCCGAACTCGCGGGCCGGGCCCATGTCGACCCAGTAGCCGCCGTCCGGCGTCGCGCCGACCCGCCGCGGGCCCCCGCGCGTGCCCACCAGGACGCCGGCCTCGCACGTCGCCCGGTCGAGCAGCCCCTCGCTCACCAGGACGTGCAGGAACAGCCGGATGCCGTTGCCGCACATCTCGGCGGTCGACCCGTCGGCGTTGCGGTGGTCCATGAACCACTCGCAGGCAGCCAGCTGGTCACCCAGCACCTCGGGGGCGTCGGGCACGTGGACGCTTCGGACGACGCGCAGCACGCCGTCACCACCGAGCCCGGCCCGCCGGTCGCAGAGCCGGCGGACCAGCGCGCCGTCCAGCCGGTCCTCGGGCCAGACGCTGCCGTCGGGGTCGGGCAGGACGACGAAGTCGTTCTCCGTCCCGTGGCCGACGAGCACCCGGGGAGCGGTCAGCGCAGTCACGGGTCGATCGTACGGGCGGTGATCACGGCCGAGACGGCGTCGACCAGGTCGGGGCGGGCGGCCTCGAACCAGGTGACCGTTGCGTCACGACGGAACCACGAGCGCTGGCGGCGGACGAACCGCCGCGTGGTCGAGACCGTCCGCTCCTTCGCCTCCTCCGGGGTGAGCTCGCCGTCGAACTGGGCCAGCACCTGCGCGTACCCCAGGGCCCGGGACGCGGTCGGCCCCTCCCGGAGCCCGTCGGCCGCCAGCGCCGCCACCTCGTCCACGAAGCCCGCCGCCCACATCCGGTCCACCCGGGCGGCGACGCGCTCGTCCAGCTCGGCGGGCTCCCGGTCCAGCCCGACGACGACGGACGGGTAGTGCGGCCGCGGCTCCGGCAGCTGGGCGCGGAACGGGCCGCCGGTCAGCTCGATCACCTCGAGCGCGCGGACGATCCGCCGTCCGTTGCTCGGCAGCACCGCCGCCGCGGCAGCCGGGTCGAGTCCGGCGAGCCGTTCGTGGAGAGCCGGGGCGCCCACCGAGGCCAGCTCCTCCTCCAGCCGGGCGCGTACGGCCGCGTCGGTGCCCGGGAACTCCAGTTCGTCGAGCACCGCCCGGATGTAGAGCCCCGAGCCGCCGACCAGCAACGGCACGGTGCCGGCCGCCCGCAGCCGGTCGATCTCCGCACGCGCCAGGTCCCGGTACTCGGCCACCGAGGCCGCGTCGCGGACGTGCCACAGGTCGAGCAGGTGGTGCGGCACGCCCTCCCGTTCCGCCTCGTCCGGCTTGGCGGTGCCGATGTCCATGCCGCGGTAGAGCTGCATCGAGTCGGCGTTCACCACCTCGCCCCCGAGGCGGTGGGCCAACGCCACGGCGAGAGCGGTCTTGCCGGTCGCCGTGGGCCCGACGACGGCGACCACCGGCGGCAGGGTCACGCGGCCACCCAGGACGCGACGAGGTAGCCGACGCCGAACGGCGCGCAGTCGGAGTGCAGCCGGGCAGCGACCGGGCGGCCGGCCAGGGCGGTGCCGACCGCCCGCCAGACGGGCACCCCGGCGGCGGCGAGGCGCTCCCCCTCGGCGGGGTCGAGGTCGCGGAGAGCCCCGGCGTCGCCGGCGCGCAGCGCACGGGCGACCGCCGCGTCGAACGGCTCCGCGGTCTCGTCCAGGTAGCCGGGCGCCTTCACGCTGCGCCGGGCCGACCCGTCGCCCATCGCCAGGATCCCGACCGGCGCGGGCAGGTCCCGGACGAGCTGGGCCAGATCTTCCGGCGCGACGCCGACACGGGCACCCGGGAAGCCCGCCTGGTCCAGCAGCCAGGCTCCGAGCGTGTGCGCCACGGGCACCCGCCGTCCGCCCGGGCGGGCCCGCCCGTCGAACGGCACCTCGAGGTCCACGCCGAACCCCCGGAAGCTGCCGGCGTCCCCCCTGCCCAGGCGCGTGCCCGGCTCCGCACCCGGACCGACCACGACGACGACGTCGGGTGCCACCGCCAGCAGGTCGGCCACCGCGACGGCGCAGGCCTCGCGGAGGGCGGCCGTGGTCTCGTCCGCCCGCACCTCGACGGCGGGGTGGAGCAGCGGAGGGGCCGGGCAGAAGGCCACGGCGGCCGACGCGCGGGCACCGGGGAGGGGTGGCCCTTCGGGAACAGCACTCACACGGGTCAGTCTCCCGGATGCGACGTGGGACACTGCCGGACGTGTCGAGCACGGACAACCCCGGGAACGGGGCGCAGCAGGACTCTCCGCCGATTGCGGAGAACGCGGAGACGGCTCCCGCCCCGGCGGCGAGCGGGGGTCCCGCCGAGGGCGCGACCCCCGAGGCGACGTCGCAGGCGGTGACCCCGGAGGCCGGGACGCCCGAGGCGCCGAGCCCCGTCGACGCCGCGGTCGCCGATCCGACCGCCGACGCGCCCGTCCCCGCGCCGCCGAAGCCGCGGCCCATGGCGCCCCGTCCGGTGCCCCGCCCGATGCCGCCGTCCTCCCCCGCTCCGGCCGCCGCGGCCGAACCGGCCGTCGAGGTGCCCGCCGTGCCCGCCAGCGACCCGACTCAGTGGGGTCGCGTCGACGAGGAGGGCACCGTCTACGTGCGCACCGCCGACGGCGAGCGCTCCGTCGGCTCGTGGCAGGCCGGCGAGCCCGCCGCCGGCCTGGCGCACTACGGCCGCCGGTACGACGACCTCGCCACCGAGGTGGCCCTGCTCGAGGCGCGGCTGAAGGCGCACACCGGCAACCCGGCCGAGATCCGCGCCAAGGCCCAAGGGCTGGCCGAGACGATCCCCACCGCCGCGGCCGTCGGTGACCTGGACGGCCTCGCCGCCCGGGCGCGCGCCATGGTCGAGACCGCCGACTCCGCCGCCGCCGAGTTCCGCGCGGAGAAGGCCGCCGCCCGCGCCGGACAGGTGGCCCGCAAGGAGGCCCTCGCCGCGGAGGCCGAGCAGATCGCCGCCGAGTCGACGTCGTGGAAGGCGGCCGGCGACCGGCTGAAGGCCATCGTCGAGGAGTGGAAGACGATCCGCGGGATCGACCGCAAGACCGACGACGCGCTGTGGAGCCGGTTCGCGGCCGCCCGGGACGCGTTCGGGCGGCGCCGCGGTGCGCACTTCGCGTCGCTGGACGCCCAGCGCGGTGAGGCCCGCGCCGCCAAGCAGGAGCTCATCAAGGAGGCGCAGAAGCTCGCCACCTCCACCGAGTGGGGCCCCACCAGCGCGGCGATGCGCTCGCTGATGGACCGCTGGAAGGCCGTGCCCCGCACCGGCCGGGACGGCGACGACGACCTCTGGAAGGAGTTCCGCGCGGCGCAGGACGTCTTCTTCGCTGCCCGGGCGGAGTCGGACAAGAAGCGCAGCAGCGAGGAGCTGGCCAACCAGCAGCAGAAGGAGGAGCTCCTCGCCCAGGCGGAGAAGCTCGACCCCTCCACCGACCTCAAGGGCGCGCAGAACGCGCTGCGCAAGATCCAGGAGCGCTACGACGCGATCGGGCACGTCCCGCGCAGCGTGATGCGCCAGCTCGAGGACCGCATGCAGGCGGTGGAGCAGAAGGTGCGCGGCGCGGCCGACTCCACCCGCATCCGCACGGCCCCGGAGAACCCGATGGTCGCCTCGATGCGGGCCGCCGTCACCAAGGCCGAGGAGCAGCTGGCCAAGGCCGAGGCAGCCGGTGACGCGAAGCGGATCGACGAGGCGAAGGCGAACCTCGCCACCCGCCGCGAGTGGTTGGCGGAGGCGGAGAAGTCCGCTCGTCGCTGAGGCGGTCCCCCGGGCTCGTCCGAGCCGCTAGCCTCCGCGCATGGGAGCCCGGCTGGCGGCCTACCTGAGCTACCGCGACGCGCCGGCCGCCCTGGCGTGGCTGCAGACGCTCGGCTTCGAGGTCGTGCGCCGGGCCGACGCCCCGGACGGCACGGTGGCCCACGCCGAGGTGCGCTGCGACGACGTCGTCCTCATGGTGGCGAGCTACGACGCCCAGTACCGCCGACCGCCCCTGGTCGGCTCGTCGACAGGGGGCGGCCTGTACCTGGTGCTCGACGACGCGGCGGCCGTCGACGACCGCTTCGCCCGGGCCACCGCCGCGGGTGGGCGGGCCGTCATCGCGCCGGAGGACACCGAGTGGGGGACCCGCCGCGCCCGCGTGCTCGACCCCGAGGGCGGCGAGTGGAGCTTCGGCACGTACGCGCCGGGCGAGAGCTGGTAGCGGCGCTCAGCAGCCGGTGAACGCCGGGAGCGGTGCGGGGACACCGATCGACGGCATGCCGAGGGAGACCCCCGGCGTGGTCGGCCTGGTGCCCGCCTCGGAGGCGTCCCCGGCGCGGGTCCGCCGGTGCGAGAGCAGCACGCCGTCGGCGATCAGGTGGTGCGGGGCGGCGTCGGTCACCACGGTCTCGACGACGTCGCCGGGGCGCACGCCGTCGGCTGCCGTGAAGTGCACGAGCCGGCCGTCGCGCGCCCGACCGGAGAGCCGGCCGCGCGCGGCGTCCTTGCTCCCCTCGCCCGCCGCGACCAGCAGCTCGACAGCCCGGCCGACCTGCGCACGGTTCTCCGCCCAGCTGATCTCGTCCTGCAGGGCGGTCAGGCGCAGGTAGCGCTCCTGGACGACCTCCTTGGGCAGCTGGTCGGCCATGTCGGCCGCCGGCGTCCCCGGCCGCTTCGAGTACTGGAAGGTGAAGGCGCTGGCGAACCGGGCCTGGCGCACGACCTCCAGGGTCTGCTCGAAGTCGGCCTCGGTCTCACCGGGGAAGCCCACGATGATGTCCGTGGTGATCGCCGCGTCGGGCATGGCCGCGCGGACGCGGTCGATGATCCCCAGGTAGCGCTCCTGCCGGTAGCCGCGGCGCATGCGGCGCAGCACGTCGTCCGACCCGCTCTGCAGCGGCATGTGCAGCTGGTGGCAGACCGACGGCGTCCCGGCCATGGCCTCGATCACGTCGTCGGTGAACTCGCGGGGGTGCGGGCTGGTGAAGCGGATCCGCTCGAGGCCGTCGATCCGGCCGGCGGCGCGCAGCAGGTCGGCGAAGGCGCCCCGGTCGCGGAACTCGACGCCGTAGGCGTTGACGTTCTGGCCGAGCAGCGTCACCTCGAGCACGCCCTGGTCGACCAGGGCCTGCACCTCGGCGAGGATCTCGCCGGGACGGCGGTCCTTCTCCTTGCCGCGCAGGGCCGGGACGATGCAGAACGTGCAGGTGTTGTTGCAGCCGACGCTGATCGACACCCAGCCGGAGTAGGCCGAGTCCCGCTTGGCCGGCAGCGTCGAGGGGAAGACCTCGAGGGCCTCGGCGATCTCGACCTGCGCCTCGGCGTTGTGCCGGGCGCGCTCGAGCAGCGCCGGCAGCGAGCCGACGTTGTGCGTCCCGAAGACGACGTCGACCCACGGGGCGCGCCGGACGATCTCCCCGCGGTCCTTCTGCGCCAGGCACCCGCCGACGGCGATCTGCATGCCGGGGTTGGCGTCCTTGGCCGGGCGCAGGTGGCCGAGGTTGCCGTACAGCCGGTTGTCCGCGTTCTCGCGCACCGCGCAGGTGTTGAGGACGACGACGTCGGCGTCGCTGCCCTCGGGGGCGGCGGTGTACCCGGCCTGCTCGAGGAGGCCGGACAGGCGCTCGGAGTCGTGGACGTTCATCTGGCACCCGTACGTGCGCACCCGGTAGGTGCGCGGCGCGGGGACCTCGGCTGCGCTGCTCATGACAGAGCGAGGGTACGGCGCCCGCTTCGTTACCCCTTCGTGATCGCCCCGATCACTCACCGTGTCCCGTGGCCTTTAGGGTCCCTAAGGGTGACCAGCCGTCCCAACGGAGAGCCTCTCGTCCGCCTGTCCGGCGTCAACAAGTGGTTCGGCGAACTGCACGTGCTGCAGGACATCGACCTGGAGATCGCCCGGGGCGAGGTCGTCGTCGTGATCGGCCCCTCGGGGTCGGGCAAGTCGACGCTGTGCCGGACGATCAACCGCCTCGAGGCCATCGACAAGGGTGAGATCAGCATCGACGGCCAGCGCCTGCCCGAGGAGGGCAAGGAGCTGGCCCGCCTGCGCAGCGACGTCGGCATGGTGTTCCAGAGCTTTAACCTCTTCGCGCACAAGACGATCCTGCAGAACGTCACGCTGGGCCCCATCAAGGTCCGCGGGAAGTCGAAGGCCGAGGCCGAGCAGCGCGCCCGCGAGCTGCTCGACCGGGTCGGGGTCAGCGCCCAGGCCGACAAGTACCCCGCCCAGCTCTCGGGTGGTCAGCAGCAGCGGGTGGCGATCGCCCGGGCGCTGGCCATGGAGCCCAAGGTCATGCTGTTCGACGAGCCGACCTCGGCGCTCGACCCCGAGATGATCAACGAGGTCCTCGACGTCATGACCGGTCTCGCGCGCGACGGCATGACCATGGTCGTCGTCACCCACGAGATGGGCTTCGCCCGCAGGGCCGCCAACCGCGTCGTCTTCATGGACGGCGGCCGGATCGTCGAGACGGCCGACCCCGAGACGTTCTTCACCGACCCGCAGTCGGACCGGGCCAAGAACTTCCTGTCCAAGATCCTCAACCACTGACCAGTCCACTGGAGGGACCGCTCATGCGCATCACCCGATACGCCGCCTCGCTGGCGGCCGCCGGCCTGCTGCTCACCGCCTGCGGCGGCAGCGACGCCGGCAACCAGGCCGAGGAGTCGGCCGAGAACACCGCCGCGGTCGAGACCGAGGTCGACTTCCCGGCCGGCTCGACGATGGCCGAGCTCAACGAGGCCGGGACCATCACCATCGGCACCAAGTTCGACCAGCCCGGGTTCGGCCTGCTCAACCCGAACACCGAGGAGCCCGAGGGCTTCGACGTCGAGATCGCCAAGATCGTCGCCGCCAAGCTCGGCATCGCGTCCGAGGACATCGAGTGGGTCGAGACCGTCTCGGCCAATCGCGAGCCGTTCCTGCAGAACGGCCAGGTCGACATGGTCGTCGCCACCTACACGATCAACGACGCGCGCAAGCAGCTCATCGACTTCGCCGGGCCGTACTACGAGGCCGGGCAGGACATCATGGTCGCCGAGGGCAACCCCGAGAACATCGAGGGCCCGGAGGACCTGGCGGGCAAGAACGTCTGCTCCGTCGAGGGTTCGACCCCCGCGCAGAACATCCGGGACAACTACCCCGAGGCCACGCTGACCCTCTTCGACGTCTACTCCAAGTGCGCCGACGCCCTGGCCAACGGCCAGGTCGACGCCGTGACGACGGACAACGTCATCCTCACCGGCCTGGTCGCCGGCAGCGACGGCGCCTTCGAGCTGGTCGGCAACCCGTTCACCACCGAGCCCTACGGCATCGGCGTGACCCTGGGTGACACGGAGTTCCGCAACTTCATCAACGACGTGCTCGAGGAGGCCTTCGAGGACGGCTCGTGGGCCGAGGCCTGGGACCGCACCGCCGGAGACATCAGCGGCCAGGAGGCTCCCGAGCCGCCGCAGGTCGACCGCTACTGACGTCCCGCCGGCACGCGGGGCGGGGCACCCCGCCCCGCGTGCCGTCCTGACCGATCTCGAGAGGAGGCGGTGTGCAGTTCCTCGCCGACAACTTCGACCTGCTGTGGGACGCCTTCCTCACGACCCTCTGGCTGTCGTTCCTGGCCGGCCTGCTGGCGCTCGTGCTCGGCACGCTGCTCGCCGCCGCCCGGGTGAGCCCGATCCCGCCGCTGCGCGGGCTGGCGACGTTCTACGTCGAGGTCTTCCGGAACACGCCGCTCACCGTGGTGTTCTTCTTCATGATCTTCGGCCTGCCGCAGATCGACTTCATCCTCGGCTTCTTCACCGGCGCCGTGCTGTCGCTGGGGCTCTACACGGCGGCGTTCGTCTGCGAGGCCATCCGTTCAGGGATCAACGCCGTCTCCGCTGGGCAGGCGGAGGCGTCGCGGGCCATCGGGCTGACCTTCGGCCAGTCGCTGCGTGAGGTGGTGCTCCCCCAGGCGTTCCGGACGGTCATCCCACCGCTGGGCAACGTCTTCATCGCGATGGTGAAGAACAGCTCCATCGCGGCGGGCTTCGCCACCAGCGAGCTGAGCTCTCTGCTCCCCCGGCTGGTCAACGCCGACGCCGGCCAGCTGACCGCCGTCCTCCTCGGAGTGGTCGTCGCCTACATGGTCATCACCCTCCCGCTGGCCTTCGCCGTCAACCGCATCGAGCGCCGGGTGGCGATCCTCCGATGACCGCACCGGTGCTCTTCGACATCCCGGGCCCCAAGGCCCGCGCCCGCATCCGGATCGGGACGGTGATCGGCTCCCTGCTGATCGCCGGGCTGCTGGCCCTCGTCCTGGTCCGGCTGGGCAGCAACGGCCAGCTCGAGAGCCAGCGGTGGGCTGTGCTCTTCGACAGCCGCACCGGCGTCCCGCAGACGCTCTGGCGCACGCTCGTCAACACCCTGCAGGTAGCGGCAGTCGGCATGGTGGTGGCCACGATGGTGGGGCTGCTGCTCGCGGTCGGCCGGCTGTCCGACCACCGGTTCGTGCGGGCGCTGGCCGGGGTCTACATCGAGTTCTTCCGCGCCATCCCGCTGCTGGTCGTCATCTTCGCCCTGTACTTCGTGCTGCCGAAGTTCGGCGTCCGACCCTCGGCCTTCCAGGCCCTGGCCGGAGGGCTAATCCTCTACAACTCGGCGGTGCTCGCCGAGATCTTCCGGGCCGGCATCCTGTCGGTCGACAAGGGCCAGCGCGAGGCGGCGTTCGGCCTCGGGATGCGCAAGTCGCAGGTGATGACGCTGATCCTGCTGCCGCAGGCGGTCCGGCGGATGCTGCCCGTGCTCATCGCCCAGCTGGTCGTGCTGCTCAAGGACAGCTCACTGGGCTTCATCATCGGGTACTTCGAGCTGCTCCGGGGGGCGCGGAGCCTGGTCGAGTTCTTCACCCCGCGCTTCGGCAGCGAGTACACGTTCCAGCTGTACGTCGCAGCCGGCCTGATCTACATCGTCGTCAACGTGCTGCTGTCCCAGCTGGCCAAGTACGTCGAGAAGCGCACCCGCCGGAACACGAAGGCGGCGGCCACCCGCGACGCCGACCTGCCCACCGACGTCGCCATGGGCGGCTCGGGACTCTCCACCACCGCCTGACCCACCCGTCCCGGCCGCGGCGCGCCGCGTGCGACGCGCCGCAGCCGGGACGGTGAGACTGGGTTCCGCCATGGAGACCGTGCACGCCGCCGGCCGGCGATCCCTGCCGCCCGTCCCGCGCTCGAGCGCAGAGCACGCCCCTGCGGCGGCGGGCCCTCCGGTCGACCCGGAGGTCCCGACCGAGCGCTTCGTCGTGGACCTGACCACCGGCGAGCAGCACGCGGTCACGGCGGACGCCGCCTCGGCCGATGCTGCCGAGCTGGACCTGGCCCAGCAGTTCGTGGCCCGGCTGCGCGCGGCCGCGGCGGACTTCGCGGAGGCCGCCGGTGCGGTGTCGGCGGTGGTCCGCGAGGCCGTCCCGCCTGCCCGGCACCGCCGCGCCCGGTGCCGGGTGGTCCTGCGCCATGCCGACGAGTCGCAGGTCGACGTCACGTTCCTCGGCCCGGCAGGTTCTCCCGGGCGCCCGTCCCGGCACGGCTTCGACCGGCAGATCCGCCGCTGGCTGCTCGCCGGCCAGCGTCGGGACGACGCGTGGCTGGTGGCCGATCCGGATGCGCCCGACGGCCTCGCGGTCGACCTGAGCGCCTGGGCCGCCGCGGCCTGAGCCCCGCCACCCCCGGTCGGTCCCGCTCAGCCGTCGGCGCTCGGGTTTCCCTCGGCCTGCGGATGGGCCACGATGGTGGCGCCGCTCACCGACGGGGCGGGCGGCGCGGAAACCGCAGTGCGCGTGCGGAGGACCGGGGAGCCGCTCATGTCCCGCAGCTCGACACCCGTCCGACGGTTGACCGTCGGAGGCCGGACGACGACGGCGCGAGGCGCGGCATGACCGCCATCGCACCCCAGCCGATCATCAGCCGGCCCAGCCCGGCGCACCAGCCCGTCAAGGGTTCGCGGCTCTCGAACCTGCTGCGGACCACCGATCACAAGACGATCGGCCTGATGTACACGACCGCCTCGTTCGCGTTCTTCATCGCGGGCGGGTTGATGGCCCTGCTGATGCGTGGCGAGCTGGCCAGGCCGGAGCTGCAGTTCCTGTCGCCGGAGCAGTACAACCAGCTGCTGACCATGCACGGCACGGTCATGCTGCTGATGTTCGCGACGCCGCTGTTCTTCGCGTTCGGCAACCTGATCATGCCGCTGCAGATCGGCTCGCCCGACGTCGCGTTCCCGCGGCTGAACGCGTTCTCATTCTGGCTGTTCCTCTTCGGCAGCACCATCGCGGTCTCGGGGTTCTTCACCCCCGGTGGTCCCGCCGACTTCGGCTGGTACGCCTACGCGCCGCTGTCCAACGGCGTGAACTCACCGGGCATCGGCGGCAACCTGTGGTTCGCCGGCCTGGCGGTCAGCGGTCTGGGCACGATCCTGGGCGCCGTCAACTTCATCACCACGATCGTCTGCCTGCGGGCCCCCGGCATGACGCTGTTCCGGATGCCGATCTTCACCTGGAACACGCTGATCACCAGCGTGCTCGTCCTCGCTGCCTTCCCGATCCTGACCGCGGCGATCTTCGGCATGCTGGCCGACCGCAACCTCGGCGCTCTCGTCTACTCGGACGAGAACGGCGGCCCGATGCTGTGGCAGCACCTGTTCTGGTTCTTCGGCCACCCCGAGGTCTACATCATCGCGCTGCCGTTCTTCGGCATCATCACCGAGATCATCCCGGTGTTCAGCCGCAAGCCGCTGTTCGGCTACAAGGGGATGGTCGGGGCAACGATGGCCATCGGTTTCCTGTCGCTGGCGGTGTGGGCGCACCACATGTACGCCACCGGCGCGGTGCTCCTGCCGTTCTTCGCCTTCCTGACCTACCTGATCGCGGTCCCGACCGGCCTGAAGTTCTTCAACTGGATCGGCACGATGTGGCGCGGCCAGCTGACCTTCGAGACGCCGATGCTGTTCTCGGTCGGCTTCATGGTCACGTTCCTGCTCGGGGGACTGACGGGCGTCCTGCTGGCCAGCCCGCCACTGGACTGGCACCTCAACGACTCGTACTTCGTCGTCGCCCACTTCCACTACGTCGTCTTCGGCACCGTCGTGTTCGCCGCCTACGCCGGCATCTACTTCTGGTTCCCGAAGATGTGCGGCCGGATGATGGACGAGCGGCTGGGCAAGCTGCAGTTCTGGCTGACCTTCATCGGCTTCCACACGACGTTTCTCGTGCAGCACTGGCTCGGCGGCGAGGGGATGCCGCGCCGGTACGTGGACTACCTGCCGACGGACGAGTTCACCGCTCTGAACATGGTGTCGTCGATCGGAGCGTTCATCCTCGGCGCCTCGGTGCTGCCCTTCCTCTACAACGTGGTGCACTCGTGGAAGTACGGCGAGCTCGCGCTCCGCGACGACCCGTGGGGCCACGGCAACTCGCTGGAGTGGGCCACGTCCTCCCCTCCGCCGCGGCACAACTTCGTCGAGATCCCGAAGATCCGTTCGGAACGCCCTGCCTTCGAGATGCACTACCCCCACCTGCTGGACCGGCTGCAGGACGAAGCGCACGCCGGCAAGCGGCACGAGCCGTACGGCGGCGTCAGCGAGATCGGCGCGAGCGCGGGTCCCCGCCAGGGCCCGAACGACCCCGACCCCACCTGATTGGGTTCTCCCGGGTAGCGGTCAGGGCAGCAGGCTGTCCACGTCGAGGTCGTCGAACGAGTCGTCCACGTCGTCGGCGGCATCCGAGCGGTCCAGCACCTCGCGCACGACGGCGGCAGCCAGTCCGCCGTTGTAGCCCTTTCGCGCCAGCATGCCCATCAGCCGACGGGTGGCCGTCGCCCGGTCGAGCCGCCGCATGCCCGCCGCCCGGCGTTCGACGAGCCGGCGGGCCGCCGTCCGCTCGTCCTCGTCGTCGACCTCGCTGACCGCCTCGGCGGCCACCTCCGGGTCCACGCCCTTGGCCCGCAGCTCTGCGCTGAGCGCCCGCCGCGCGAGGCCTCGACCGGCCTGGCGCGAGTTCACCCACGCGCGGGCGAAGGCGGCGTCGTCGATCAGGCCGACCTCGGTGAACCTGTCGAGCACGGTCTCCGCCGCGTCGTCGGGGACCCCGCGCTGCGCCAGCAGCTCGGCCAGCTGCTGACGCGTCTTCGGCGCCCCCGTCAGCGCCCGCAGGCAGATGCCGCGGGCGACCGACTCCGGGTCACCCATCTCGTCCTCGGGAGAGCCGGGGACCTCAGGGCCAGTAGCGTCGTCGCCCCCGGTGCTCCGCCGCCGCGCGCCCGGGTGGGAGCCCGGGCCGCGGCGGCGGGTCGACGGGAAGCCGGACACCGGCCGGCTCAGAAATCGGCGGGCGCGTCGACCGGGGCGTCGAGGCGCGGCCCGATGCCCAGCTTCTCCTTGATCTTCTTCTCGATCTCGTCGGCGAGGTCGGGGTTGTCCTTCAGGAAGTTGCGGGCGTTCTCCTTGCCCTGCCCGAGCTGGTCGCCGTCGTAGGTGTACCAAGCACCTGACTTCTTGACGAAGCCCTGCTCGACGCCCACGTCGATGAGCCCGCCCTCACGGCTGAAGCCCTGACCCCAGAGGATGTCGAGCTCGGCCTGCTTGAAGGGCGCCGCCACCTTGTTCTTGACGACCTTGACGCGGGTGCGGCTGCCGACTGCGTCGGTGCCCTGCTTCAGGGTCTCGATGCGGCGGACGTCGAGCCGGACCGAGGAGTAGAACTTCAGCGCACGTCCACCGGTGGTGACCTCGGGCGAGCCGTACACCACGCCGACCTTCTCGCGCAGCTGGTTGATGAAGATCGCCGTCGTCCCGGAGTTGCTCAGGGCACCGGTGATCTTCCGGAGCGCCTGGCTCATCAGGCGGGCCTGCAGACCCACGTGGCTGTCACCCATCTCGCCCTCGATCTCGGCGCGCGGCACCAGGGCGGCGACGGAGTCGATGACGATGATGTCGAGCGCACCCGAGCGGATCAGCATGTCGGCGATCTCGAGCGCCTGCTCACCGGTGTCGGGCTGGCTGACCAGCAGGGCGTCGGTGTCGACACCGATGGCGCGGGCGTACTCCGGGTCCAGCGCGTGCTCTGCGTCGACGAACGCCGCGATGCCGCCGGCGGCCTGGGCGTTGGCCACCGCGTGCAGGGCCACCGTCGTCTTACCGGAGGACTCCGGGCCGTAGACCTCGATGACGCGACCGCGGGGCAGACCACCGACGCCGAGCGCGATGTCGAGGGAGATCGAGCCGGTCGGGATGACCTTCATGGCCACCTCGGGGCTCTCGCCCAGGCGCATGACGGAACCCTTGCCGAACTGCTTGTCGATCTGGGCGAGGGCCATGTCGAGGGCCTTGTCGCGGTCGAGCGTTGCCATGATGGCCACCTTCACGTTCTGGGGAAGTTGTCGGGATCGACGCTAGGACGGGGGTCCGACAATTCCGGGGCCCCGGCGGATCTGTGGAGAGCGGGTCTGCCTGTGGACGCCACTGTAGGACGAACACCTGTTCGATCGCCAGGACGACACGCCGCCTCCCGCGGGCGCCGGGCTCACCGCTCCTTGACCGGCACCTCGTACTCCTCGCAGATGGCCAGCCAGACCTTGCGCACCGGCAGCCCGGCCTCGATCGCGTCGAGCGCGGTGCGCCCGCCGAGCGCCGAGAACACGTGGTCGCGGGCCACGCTCTGGGCCCGCATCGGGCCGAACTGACTGTCGAGACGGGACCAGAACTCCTGCAGGCGCACGCCCCGACGCTAACCCGGGCGCCCTACCCTGGGGGCGTGGTCCCCGGCACCGGTTCGTCGGGTTGGGACCTCGTCCTGCAGATCGCCGTCGCCCTGGCGCTCCTGGTCTCGATCGTGCTGCTGATCAGGAACTACCGGGACCGCTGACCGGCTGCCGGGCGCCGGCCAGCCACACGACCGCCAGCGGCAGCACCAGGGCGGCCGACACCGCCGCCACCAGCCCGAAGTCGCCGACCGCGAGCAGCGGTCCGCCCACCGCGCCGGCGACCGCGGCGCCCAGGCCCATCAGCAGGTCCGTGCCGCCCTGCGCCGTCGGCCGCAGCTCCACAGCGACGGCCTCGGTGACCAGCGTCGAGCCGGCGATCAGCCCGCACGACCAGCCCAGGCCGAGCAGCAGCAGACCCGCGCCGAGCTGCAGGGAGGCGTCCGGCGCCGCGGTGCCGGCGAGGGCGGCCGCCGCCAGCAGGAGGACCGCGCCGAGCGCGACCGTCGCCCTCCGCCCGGCCCGGTCGGCGAGCACGCCCACCAGCGGGGAGAAGAGGTACATGCCGGCCACGTGCACGCTGATCACCAGGCCGATGACCCGCAGGGTCGCACCGTCGGAGTGGCCGGCGTGCCCCATGTGCACGGGCGTCATGACCATGACGCCGACCATCACCGAGTGCGCCACCACCACGGCGGTGAGGCCGAGGCGTCCTCCGGGCGCGGCCCAGACCGCCCGGAGCGCGGTCCCGGTCCGCGTCCGGGCGCGCGGCCCCGCTCCCCCGCCCCCGAGCCGACGCGCGAGGAGCAGCGGATCGGGCCGCAGCAGGAGCAGCAGCCCCGCCGCGACGACGGCGAACACGACCGCCGACACCGCGAAGGCCCCGCCGAGGGCGGGCAGGCCGAGCGCCCGGCCGAGGTCGGCCCCCGGCCCGGCGAGGTTGGGGCCGAGCACCGAGCCGACCGTGGTCGCCCAGACGACGAGCGAGAGGTCGCGGCCGCGGCGCTCCGGCGTCGCGAGATCGGCCGCGGCGAAGCGTGCCTGCAGGCCGCATGCCGTCGCCGCCCCGAACGCGAACAGCCCGAGCAGCAGCAGCGGCAGCGACGAGACCGCGGCGGCGACGACGGCGACGACGGCACCGAGCACCGCCACCGCGTAGCCCGCCGCGAGGCCCGTCCGGCGGCCCGCCCGGTCGCTGATCCGCGCCAGCGGCAGGGCGATCACCGCGGCACCCAGCACGCCGGCGGTCTGGCCGAGGCCGGCGGCGGTGTCGCTGCCGGCGACGTCGCGGGCCAGCAGCCCGCCGACGGTGATGCCGACGGTGACCCCCAGGCCGGCGAACGTCACCGCGCCGCTGAGGACCGCGACGGTGCGCCGCTGGACGGAGTCCGCGGCCGGTTCGAGCGCGCCGGGGAGCGGCGCCGGCGGAGGCTGCACGCGCGCAGTCTGCCCGATCGCCGTCCCCGGACGGGTGGTCCCGCCGCCGTACAGCTGCGCGGACCGGCGAACTGTCGTACCTCCCGGGGACACTGGTCCCGTGTCCGCACTCGACCGGTTCTCCGAGGCCACCCGGGCCTGGTTCACCGGCGCCTTCGTCCGCCCCACTGCCGCCCAGGAGGGCGCGTGGGACGCGATCAGCAGCGGCGAGCACGCCCTCGTCGTGGCACCCACCGGCTCGGGCAAGACGCTGGCCGCGTTCCTCTGGTCGCTCGACCGCCTGGCCGCGACCCCGCCACCGGCCGACGAGCAGCTGCGCTGCCGGGTCCTCTACGTCTCCCCGCTCAAGGCGCTGGCGGTCGACGTCGAGCGCAACCTCCGCGCTCCCCTGACCGGCATCGGCCAGGCCTCGGCCCGGCTCGGGCTGGAGCGGCCGGAGATCCGCGTGGGCATCCGCTCGGGCGACACCCCGGCCGAGGAACGACGCGCGTTCACGCGCCGCCCGACCGACATCCTCATCACCACGCCGGAGTCGCTGTTCCTGCTGCTGACCAGCTCCGCGCGCGAGGCGCTGCGCGGCATCGAGACGGTCATCGTCGACGAGGTGCACGCGGTCGCCGACACCAAGCGCGGCGCGCACCTGGCGGTCTCCCTCGACCGGCTGGACGAGCTGCTCGAGCGGCCGGCCCAGCGGATCGGGCTCTCGGCCACGGTACGGCCCATCGAGGAGGTGGCCACGTACCTGGCCGGTGGCCGACCGGTGCAGATCGTGTCCCCACCGTCGGCCAAGGAGTGGGACCTCTCGGTCGTCGTCCCGGTCGAGGACATGAGCGAGCTGGGCCAGCCCACCGGCGAGCTGGAGGGATCGGCCGCGGGGAACCAGCCCCGGACGTCGATCTGGCCGGCGGTCGAGGAGCGGGTGCTCGACCTCGTCCAGGCCCACCGCAGCACCATCGTCTTCGCCAACTCCCGCCGCCTGGCCGAGCGCCTGACCAGCCGGCTCAACGAGCTCGCCTACGAGCGCGCGACCGGTGAGCCGGTCCCTCCGGGCACGAACGCGGCTGCGCTGATGGCGCAGGCCGGATCGGGCGGGGGGATCCCCGAGGGCGTGCAGCCGGTCGCGGCCGCGCACCACGGCTCCGTCTCCCGCGAGCAACGGGCGATCGTCGAGGAGGCGCTCAAGTCCGGTCGGCTGCCCGCCGTCGTCGCGACGTCCAGCCTCGAGCTCGGCATCGACATGGGTGCGGTCGACCTCGTCGTCCAGGTGGAGGCCCCGCCCACCGTCGCCAGCGGCCTGCAGCGCGTGGGACGGGCGGGGCACCAGGTCGGAGCGGTCAGCCGGGGCGTCCTCTTCCCCAAGTACCGCGGCGACCTGGTGCAGTGCGCCCTGGTCTCCGAGCGCATGAAGGCGGGCGCGATCGAGTCGATCCGCTACCTGCGCAACCCGCTCGACGTCCTGGCCCAGCAGATCGTGGCGATGGTCTCCGAGCGACCGCGGACCGTCGACGAGGTGGCCGCCGTCGTGCGGCGGTCGGCGGCGTTCTCGTCCCTGCCGGACTCCGCCCTGCACGGGGTCCTGGACATGCTCGCCGGCCGGTACCCCTCCGACGCCTTCGCCGAGCTGCGGCCGCGGCTCACCTGGGACCGGGTCACCGACACGCTGACCGCCCGGGCCGGCGCGCAGCGGCTGGCCGTGACCAGCGGCGGAACCATCCCCGACCGCGGCCTGTTCGGCGTCTTCCTCGTCGGCGCCGAGGGCACCGGGGGCCGGCGCGTGGGCGAGCTCGACGAGGAGATGGTCTACGAGTCACGCGTCGGCGACGTGTTCCTGCTCGGCTCCTCGTCCTGGCGGATCGAGGACATCACCCACGACCGCGTGCTGGTGACCCCCGCTCCCGGTCAGCCGGGGAAGATGCCGTTCTGGCACGGCGACGCGCCCGGCCGGCCGCTTGAGCTCGGCCGGGCCCTCGGCGCCTTCCTGCGCGAGGTCGGGTCGGCGACGCCGGAGGCGGGGCTGGAGCGGGCGCGCGCCGCAGGGCTCGACGAGTGGGGCGCCGCGAACCTGCAGGCCTACCTCGCCGAGCAGAAGGCGGCCACCGGCCACCTGCCGGACGACCGGACGCTGCTGGTCGAGCGGTTCCGCGACGAGCTCGGCGACTGGCGCCTGGTCGTGCACTCCCCCTTCGGGGCCCAGGTCAACGCGCCCTGGGCCCTGGTGCTCGCCGCGAGGCTGCGGGAGCGCTACGGCGTGGACGTCGCCTCCATGCACTCCGACGACGGCATCGTGCTGCGGCTGCCCGACACCACGGGTGAGCCGCCGGAGGCCGACCTCGCCGTCCTCGACCCGGACGACGTCGAGCGGGAGGTGACCGCCGAGGTCGGCTCGTCGGCGTTGTTCGCCAGCCGGTTCCGGGAGTGCGCCGCCCGGGCCCTGCTGCTGCCCCGCCGCGACCCGCGCCGCCGCACCCCGCTGTGGCAGCAGCGGCAGCGTGCCGCCCAGCTGCTCTCCGTCGCGAGCGAGTTCTCCTCCTTCCCGATCACCCTGGAGGCCGCCCGCGAGGTGCTGCAGGACGTCTACGACGTGCCCGGCCTCGTCGAGCTGATGAGCGACGTGCGCTCGCGCAAGGTGCGCGTCGTCGACGTGCAGACCGACTCCGCCTCGCCGTTCGCCCAGTCGCTGCTGTTCGGCTACGTCGGCCAGTTCCTCTACGAGGGCGATGCACCGCTCGCGGAGCGCCGCGCCCAGGCGCTCGCCCTCGACACGGGTCTGCTGGCCGAGCTGCTGGGCCGCACGGAGCTGCGGGAGCTTCTCGACGGCGAGGCCATGGCGGAGATCGAGGCCGAGCTGCAGCGGCTGCCCGAGCAGCGGCACCCGCGGGACGTCGACGGCGCCTCGGACCTGCTGCGCGGCATCGGCGACCTGGCCGCCGCCGAGGCAGCGGTGCGCGGGGTGCCGCAGGCGTGGCTCGACGAGCTGGTCGACGCCCGCCGGGCGCTGCAGGTGCGCATCGCCGGCGAGGAGCGCTACGTCGCGATCGAGGACGCCGGACGCCTGCGCGACGCGCTGGGCACCGCGCTGCCCGTCGGCGTGCCGGAGGTGTTCACCGAGCCGGTCGCCGACCCGCTGGGCGACCTCGTCGGCCGGTACGCCCGCACCCACGGCCCCTTCCAGCCGACCGAGGTGGCGACCCGACTCGGCCTGGGGGTCGCGGTGGTCACCGCGACGCTCCACCGGCTGACCGCCAGCGGCCGCCTCGTGGCGGGCGAGTTCCGCCCCGGCGGCACCGGGCAGGAGTGGTGCGACGCCGAGGTGCTGCGGTCGATCCGCCGCCGGAGCCTCGCGAAGCTGCGCCAGGAGGTGGAACCGGTCCCGACCGGCACGCTGGCCCGCTTCACGCCCTCGTGGCAGGGCGTCGGCGGGCGCCTGCGCGGGGCGGACGGCGTGCTCGCGGTCGTCGAGCAGCTCGCGGGCGCGCTGGTCCCGGCCAGCGCCCTGGAGACGCTCGTGCTGCCCACCCGGGTGCGCGACTACTCCCCCGCCATGCTCGACGAGCTCACCAGCGCCGGCGAGGTGCTCTGGGCGGGTGCGGGCGGTCTGCCGGGTGGCGACGGCTGGATCAGCCTCGTCCCTGCCGACCTGGCACCGCTGCTGCTGCCCGAGCCTCTCGACGTACCCGAGGCTGGCGCCCCGATCCTGGAACAGCTCGCGGGCGGCCAGGCGCTGTTCTTCCGCGGCTTGTCCGACCTCGTCGGAGCCACCGACGACGCCGCGATGGCCGATCTGGTCTGGGACCTCGTGTGGGCCGGCGCGCTCACCAACGACACCCTCGCCCCCTTGCGCACGCGGCTCCACGGCGGCGGCACGCACAAGCGCACCCCGACGGCTCCGCGGGTGACGCGGAGCCGGTACGGGCGACCTCGCGTGGGCCGCCCGGCCATGCCGACCCGCACCGGGCCGCCGACGGTGGCCGGCCGCTGGTCCCGGCTGCCCGACCGCGAGGCGAACGGCACCCGGCGCACCACCGCGCGGGCGGAGGCGCTGCTCGAACGGCACGGCGTCCTCACCCGCGGCGCGGTCATGGCCGAGCAGGTGCCGGGTGGCTTCTCGGCCGTCTACCCGGTGCTGCGCGCATTCGAGGAGAACGGGCGCTCGCGCCGCGGCTACTTCGTCGAGACCCTCGGGGCCGCCCAGTTCGGCACGCCGGGCTCGGTCGACCGGCTGCGGAGCTTCGCCTCGCCCGACCGCGTCCCCGGTGGCGCCGTCGTCCTCGCCGCGACCGACCCGGCCAACGTCTACGGCGCCGCTCTGCCGTGGCCCGACCGGCCGGGAACCGGTGACGGCGACGCCGTCGACATCGGCGAGGGCACAGGGGGCCGCAAGGGGGCCACCGGGCACCGGGCGGGCCGCAAGGCCGGGGCGTTGGTCGTCCTGGTCGACGGCGAGCTCGTCCTCTACGTCGAGCGCGGCGGCAAGACGTTGCTCTCCTGGACCGAGGACGAGCAGGTGCTCAAGGAGGCGGCGACGGCGCTGTCCGGAGCGGTGTCGGCCGGCGCGCTGGGGCGGATGGTGGTGCAGAAGGCCGACGGCGCCTCGGTGCACGAGTCGACGCCGTTGTCCGCGGCGCTGCAGGCGGCCGGCTTCGCCGCGACCCCGCGCGGACTCCGACTGCGCGGCTGACCGGGCGA
The DNA here is from genome assembly GCF_054050495.1 of Blastococcus sp. SYSU D00922. Lineage (NCBI taxonomy): Bacteria > Bacillati > Actinomycetota > Actinomycetes > Geodermatophilales > Geodermatophilaceae > Blastococcus > Blastococcus sp. SYSU D00922. The sequence continues at coordinate 22,456 of NZ_JBJGZL010000015.1, read as the reverse complement.
GCCCGCTCCTGGAGCGTTGTTCGTGCTCCGGGGGTCCTGCAGGGGTCCCGGAGCACGAGAAGAGCTCCAGGAGCAGGGCGGCTCAGTCGCCGGAGGGACGCAACCAGCGGGCGAAGAGCCGCGTCAGCGCGGGCATGACCACGTGCCCGAGCAGCACGACGACGATCGACGCCGACAGCAGCAGGCGCGCCTCGACCGGCCAGGAGCCCAGGTGCGGCGTCACCAGCAGCTGGAACAGCGAGGTGATCGCGAAGACCGCTGCGATCGTCAGCACCGTCATCCGCCAGCGCGGACCGGGCCGGGCCGGGCGGGTGAAGAAGCTCTCCAGCCCCTCCACGCGGGCGTACCGGGCGTCGTCGACCATCTCCTCGACGTGCGCCAGCGCCGACCGCCGCTCCGACGACCGCTCCCAGGCGGCCAGCGACTCGTCGTCCACGAAGCGGTAGACCAGGTGGTACTCCGAGCTGCCCGGTCCCGGGCGCAGCAGGCTGGCCCCCAGGTTGCCCGGGAAGCGGGACGCCAGACCCAGGACGTTCTCGGCCCAGCGTTCGAAGGCCTCGCGACGGTCGGGGCGCACGACGCGGGCGACCGTCACGGTCACCGGCTCGGAGGTCGGCGCTGCGGCCTCGTTCCCGAAGCGGCTGCGCAGGCGGAGGGGGACGCTCACGGCACCGATCAGCGCTCGCCGGCGCCGCCGTCATCCCGGCTGTCGGAGGTCTCACACCATCTGAGCAGGCCCGACGTGCGCCAGGGACACTGGGGACGTGCCCGAGGGAGACACCGTGTGGCTGGCCGCGCAGCGGATGAACACCGCGCTGGCCGGCGCCACCCTGCGCCGCGGCGAGTTCCGGCTGCCCCAGCTCGCGGCGCTCGACCTGGCCGGGACGACGGTCCGCGAGGTCGTCCCCCGCGGCAAGCACCTGCTGATCCGGCTGGCCGACGAGCGCACCCTGCGCACGCACTTCCGGATGGACGGCAGCTGGCACATCTACCGGCCCGGCGCCAAGTGGCGGGGCGGCCCCGCCTACGACGTCCGCGTCGTCCTGGCCACCGACGAGTGGGAGTGCGTCGGCTACCGGCTGCACGACGTCGACATCGTGCCGACGTCCGACGAGGACCGGCTGGTCGGCCACCTGGGGCCCGACGTGCTGGGCCCGGACTGGGACCTCGACGAGGCGCTGCGCCGGCTGCGGCAGCACCCGGACGAGCAGGTCGGCGTCGCCATCCTCGACCAGCGCAACCTCGCCGGCATCGGCAACCTCTACAAGGTCGAGTCGCTCTTCCTCTGCGGCGTGCACCCGTGGGCGCGGGTCGGCGACGTCGACAACCTGCAGGCGCTGGTCGAGCGCGCCCGCACCCTCATGCTCGCCAACCGCCACCACCCGGAGCAGAGCACCACCGGGGACACCCGGCGCGGGCAGGACCACTGGGTGGCCGGTCGCAAGGGCCGCCCCTGCCGGCGCTGCGGCACCCCCATCCTGCTCGGCGAGCAGGGCCCGACGACGCAGGAGCGGGTCACGTGGTGGTGCCCGAAGTGCCAGGCGGCCCGGTCACCGATCGACCCGCAGGCGCGCACCGGCGAGCCCGACCACCCGCAGCCGGTCACCCTCTACCGCTGACTCACACCCAGAAGGTGTCGTGGCGGAGGAAGAACTCCGTCCAGTCCTCCGGGGTCATCTCCTTCCGACGCGCGGCGTCGGCGATCGTCTCGAAGTAGTCCTCGCGCGGTGCCCCTGGCGTGAAGAGCAGCAGCATCGACGCCGGCTCCCCGGACTCGTTGCGGAAGCCGTGGACGCCGCCCTCCGGCACGTGCAGGAAGTCGCCGGGGCCCCCGTCCAGCCACTGCTCGCCGTCGTAGAGCCGGACGGTGCCCTCGAGCACGTAGAACGACTCGGTGATGCCGCGGTGGAAGTGCGGCCCGGGACCGGTCGGCGCCGGCCCCATCTCCCAGCGGTAGAGCCCGAACGCCCCAGCGGTGCTGGCGCCCGTCGCCAGGTAGTGAGCGGCCCCGCCACCACCCAGGGCGAGCTCCGGGGACGCGTCGGCCCGTCGCAGCGAGGCGGTCACCTCGCCGGACGGGCCGGTGTAACGGTCAGGCGGGTAGCCCGGGCCGGACATCGTCGCTCCCCCGGCCCGGGCCCGCCGTCAGGCCTGGGACTCGGGCCGCTCGGCCGGCTGCGCCTCGCGCTGCTCGGCCGCGGACTGCGGCACCGACGGGGCGCCCTGCTCGATGGCCGCGGCCGGCTGGCCGCCCTCGACGGCCGGGGTGCCCCCGCCCATGGAGGCGCGGATCTGGTCCAGCCGCGAAGCGCCCGCGACGTCGAGCGTCGCCTTCTGCACCTCGAGCATGCGGCCCTCGACCGAGCTCTGCGCAAGCTCGGCCTGGCCGAGCGCGTTGGCGTACCGGGCCTCGATCTTGTCCCGGACCTCGGACAGGCTCGGGGTGTTGCCCGGCGCCGACAGCTCGTTGACCTGCTTGAGCGACGACGCCACGTGCTCCTGCATCTTCGCCTGCTCGAGCTGGCTCATCAGCTTCGTGCGCTCGGCGAGGGTCGTCTGCAGCCGCATGCGGCTCTGCTCCACGGCACCGCGCGCCTGCTCGGCGGCCTGCAGCGCCTCGTCGTGGCTGCGCTTGAGGTCCTCCATCGACTGCTCGGCGGCGACCAGCTGCGTCGCGAACGCCTGCGCGGCGTTCTCGTACTCCGCCGCCTTGTTCGCGTCCCCGGAGGCCCGGGTCTTGTCCGCGAGGACGAGCGCCTGCCGGGCCGACGCCTGGAGCTTCTCCACCTCGCCGAGCTGGCGGTTGAGCCGCATCTCCAGCTGCCGCTGGTTGCCCAGGACCGCGGCGGCCTGGTTGGCCAGGGCCTGGTGGCGCTGCTGCTCGGCCTCGATGGCCTGCGCGATCTGGATCTTCGGGTCGGCCCGCTGGTCGATCTGCGCGTTGGCCGACGCCGTGAGGTACTTCCACAGCTTCACGAACGGGTTGGGCATGGGTCCTCCTGCTCCGGCGCAGCTGCCGGCCCGGCGATGCTCGTCACCTCATCGTCCCAGGTGATGCACCGTGGAAGCGAACGCGGGCGACCGGTTCCCTCGCGCGGCTAGGGTTTGCCCGTGCCCGACTCCCCCGTCCTCGCCGTCCTGGGCGAACTGGTGGTCGACCTGCTGCCCGTCGCGGATGCGGATGCCGGTCCGGAGGGGACTGCACCGCAGTACGTGGCCCGGCCCGGGGGCAACGCCCTCAACGTGGCCGTCGCCGCCGGCCGGCTGGGCGCCCCGGTCCGCCTGATGGCCCGCCTCGGCACCGGCCCCCTGGCCGCGAACCTGCGCCGGCACGCGGAGCTCTCGGGCGTCGACCCGGCCGGCTTCGTCGATGCTGCCGAACCGGTCAGCCTCGCCGTGGTGGGCCTCGGCCCCGACGGCTCGGCCGACTACGGGTTCCACGTCCTCGGCGCGGCCGACTGGCAGTGGACCGACGAGGAGCTCGAGCGGGTGCTGCCGGCCCGCACCGGCATCGTGCACGTCGGCTCGATCTCCAGCTGGACCGCTCCGGGCGCCGACGCCATCGCCCGGCTGGTGGCACGGCTGCACGCGGACGGCGGCACCCTGATCAGCGTCGACCCGAACATCCGCCCGATGCTCGCCGAGGGCCCAGTCGGGGAGACCCTCGGCAACAGCCGGCCCGTCGTCCACGCCCGCCTCGACCGGCTGGTCGCCCAGGCCGACGTCGTCAAGGTCAGCGCCGAGGACCTCGCCTGGCTCGACGGCCCAGCCGACCTCGACGAGGCGGCGACGAGCTGGGCGGCACGGGGACCGGCAGTCGTCCTGCTCACCGACGGTGGCGCGCCCCTGCGGATCGCCCGCCCCGGCCGCCCCCTCCTGCACCGGGAGACGCCCCGCGTGACCGTCGTCGACACCGTGGGTGCCGGCGACTCGCTGGCCGCCGCGTTGCTCACCGGCCTGCTCGAGGCGGGCGTCACCACGCGGGCGGCGCTGGAGCAGCTGCCCGACGAGCAGCTGCTCGCCCTCGTGGACGACGCCGCGCTGGTCGCCGCCCTCAACTGCACCCGGGTCGGCGCGGACCCGCCCACGCGCGCGGAGCTCGAGGCCGCGCGCCCGGGCCGGTGAGCGACCTCCGGCTGGTCGGCTTCGAGGAGCTCTCGGCGGGCGCTCTGCGCGAGCGGCTGCTGGCCGACCGCGTACGGTTCTGGGCCGGCTCGGCCCTGCCCGACGACGAGGTGCGCGCGCTGCACGACCCGGTCTTCTTCCACCAGCTCGGCGGGTTCGGCGCCGTCGCGATGACCCCGGACGGCGCGGACGCCGGCTACCTGCTGGGCGTGGTGAGCGCCGACCGGCTGGGCGTCGTCCACGCCGTCGCCGTCCACGACGAGTGGCGGGGGCACGGGGTCGCCGTCCGGCTGGTGGAGCGGTTCGCGGAGCTGGCCGCGTCGGTGGGCGCGCGGGCGGTGCAGGCGGTGGCTCCGCCGGGCGACGCCGTCGTCCGGGGGCTGGGCCGCCGCTTCGGGGCGCACGAGGCGCTCTCGCCGGACCACGCGGGTCCGGGCGCCGACCGGCTGCTGCTCACCCGCTCCCTGGGCTGAGCAGCTCCGCCAGGCGGGCCGCGTGCCGGTGGCGCGTGGTCGACCGGCCGGGCTGCAGCACCACGCCCAGCAGCCACCGCGCCACGAGCTCCGCACCGTCGACGTCCAGGCCGAGCGCTCCGCCGAGCCGGGTGACGAGTGCCGACCACCGCTCGGCGTCCACGGTCAGCAGCCCGGCGAGGAGCTCCGGCTCGATCGACGCGAGCCGCCGGAGGACCGGGTGGGCACCCAGCTCGTCGGAGAGCGCCGCCAGCGCCGGCTCGAGGGGCAGGCCCTCGGCCAGCGCCGTGAGGCGGTCGAGCTCCACGGCCAGGAGCGCCGCGACGACCTCGTCCTTGGTCCGGAAGTGGTTGTACAGCGTCGCCTTGGCCACGCCCGCCGCGGCCGCGACCGACTGCATGGTGCTGCGCCGCACCCCGTGCTCGGCGAAGGCGCGGGCGGCGCCGGCCAGGAGCCCGAGACGCGTGCGGCCCATCGCGTTCCCGCTGCGCGTGTGCGCACCGGGTCGGTGGACCGGCCCCTGACAGGTGGTGGGACCGAGCGACATGGCGGGGCGGGCGTCAGGCGGCGAGCGAGACGGCCTCTCCGCGACGCAGCGCGGACCGTGCCGGCGCGCCGACCAGGGCGAGGGCCGGCTCGGCGACCGGCTGCGCGGCCGCCGGCTGCTCGGCGGCGGGCTGGACCTCGGCGGCCGGGACGTCGGCGGCCGGCGCGAGCGGCCGGACCGCTCCACCGCCGGCGACGCGCAGCTCCAGGCTGACCTCGGCGAGCAGGTCGGCGAGCTCCACGTCCAGGGCGTCGCAGATCGAGGCGAGCAGCTCCGAGGACGCCTCCTTCTGCCCGCGCTCCACCTCCGAGAGGTAGCCGAGGCTGACCCGGGCGGCGCCGGAGACGTCGCGCAGCGTGCGGCGCTGACGCAGCCGGTGGCCACGCAGGGTGTTCCCGAGCTGGGTGCGCAGCAGCGTCATGGCCGTCTCCTGTCCTGCGAGCGGGGAAGCGGCGGCGCCCTTCCGGGCGCCGTGCGCTCACGGTACGCGGCGCCGGCCCGGGAAGCCGGACCGACCGTGGCGCGTCCGCTGATGGCGTAACGCCGTCCCCCGACCGGGCGTTCCCGGGCTCAGGACAACCGGGCCAGCAGCGCCTCCATCGCGGTGGCGACGGCGGCCGCGCGGACGGTGGCCCGGTCGCCGGTCAGGTCGAGCTCGTGCACGTCCGTGCGCCGGCCGTCGGCGAGCCCCAGGTACACCCGGCCCGGCCCGTGGCCGTCGACCGGTTCGGGCCCGGCCACCCCGGTCAGCCCGACGCCCCAGGTGGCGCCGCACCGGGCACGCACCCCCTCGGCGAGCGCAGCGGCGGTCTCGGGGCTCACCGGCCCGTGCCGGCCGAGCAGCTCGGCGGGGACGCCGGCCAGCTCGGTCTTGAGGTCGGTCGCGTAGACGACGACGCCGCCGCGCAGGGTCGCGCTGGCCCCGGGGACCGTCGCGAGGGTCGCGCAGAACAGCCCCGCGGTGAGCGACTCGGCGGCGGCCACCGTCTCCGACCGCGTCAGCAGGGCGGTGTGCACACGGACGGCGACGGGCTCTGCGGGATCGGTCACGCCCCATCTTCACCCGGCCGCGCGCAGCTGTACCTTCCTCGAGCTCCCCAGCCTCCCTAGAGTGCGCATCGGGCGTCCCACCGGGGGCCCGAGCGCCCACCCGGAAGGCGCCGGCATGTACGACGACACCGATCCCTCCACGCCGCAGGTGCGGCTCATCGGCGGCCTGTCCCTGCACTACGGCGGCCGGCGCATGGCGCTTCCGCCGGGGAGCCACCGCCTGCTCGCCTACCTCGCGCTGCACCCCGCCGGGGTGGACCGCCGCAGCACCGCGGGCGTCCTGTGGCCGACCGTCGACGAGAGCCGGGCCGCCGGCAACCTCCGCTCGGCGCTGTGGCGGCTGCAGCAGGTCGGCTGCCCGCTGGTCCACGCCGAGCAGAGCACCCTGGCCCTCCGCGACGGCGTGGAGGTCGACGTGGCGCGGTTCGAGGCGTGGGCCGGGCGGATCCTCTCCGGGACCGCCGGACCGGACGACCTCGCCGTGGACCCCGGGCCGATCGCGGAGCTCGAACTGCTGCCCGGCTGGTACGACGACTGGGTCCTCGCTGTGCGCGACCGGGTCCACCTGCGCCGGGTGCACGCGCTCGAGCAGCTGAGCCTGCTGCTGCGCCGGTCGGGCCGGCCCTCGGCGGCGCTGGAGGCGGTGCACCTGGCCGTCCAGGCCGAGCCGCTGCGCGAGAGCGGTCAGCTCGCGCTGATCGAGGCGCACCAGGCGGCCGGGAACTGGGCCATCGCGCGGCAGCAGTTCGACGCCTTCCGGCGCATCCTGCGGCGGGAGATCGGGGTCGAACCCAGCCCGGAGCTGACCGCGGTGGCCACCGCCTCGCGGCGCCGGGGCGTGCCGCTCCCCCGCGCGCGGCGCTAGGCCGCCGTGTCGGTGCGGGTGCCGCTGGCGCCGCTGGGCCCGGCCGCCCGCCGGGCCGCCGCCGCGCGCATCGCGCGGGCGCTGGTCTGGCGCAGGGTGACCGCGCGGTAGACGTAGTCGAGCCCGGTGAGCACGGTCAGGAGCACGGCCAGGGCCATGACCCACCACCGGCCGGTGGCCAGCAGCCCGGTGAGCGGCAGGATGTAGAGCCCGATCGCCAGCGACTGGACGACGGTCTTCGCCTTGCCGCCGCGGCTGGCCGCGATGACGCCGTGCCGGATGACCCAGAAGCGCAGCAGGGTCACGCCGACCTCGCGCACCAGGATCACCACGGTGACCCACCACGGCAGCAGCTCCAGCACCGAGAGCCCGATCAGCGCGGTGCCGGTGAGCGCCTTGTCGGCGATCGGGTCGGCCAGCTTGCCGAACTCGGTGACCTGACCGGTCCGGCGGGCGATCATCCCGTCGTAGCGGTCGGTGATGATCGCCGCCGCGAACACCAGCGTCGCCCAGTACCGCCGGTCGTCGTCCAGGCCGCCGTCGGACATCAGCAGGACGGCGAACACCGGCACCACGGCCAGGCGGAGCACGGTCAGGGCGTTGGGCAGGTTGACGAGCTTGGCCGACGACGGCGGTGTGGCGGCGGGGTCCGGGGCGACGTCGGTCACGGCGATCACCGCCCGGCCGGTGCCAGGCCGGCGCCCACCAGCGCCCGGGCCAGGAGGTCGATGCCCTCGGTCCCGACCACCTCGGCGGTCACCAGCTGCCCGGCCACCGCGTCGGCGGGCACGCCGGCGACGGTCGTCGTCCCATCGGCATCGGGGTCCTGGTGTGCGGCGTGGCCGAGCCACACGCCCGGGCCCTCCTCCGCGGACAGGTCCTCGGTGAGGAGCACCTCCACCCGCTCGCCGATGCGGTCCTCGGCGCGCTGGGCGGTGAGCTCCTCGACGAGGTCGGTGATCCGCCGGACACGGGCGTCGATCTCCGCCTGGTCGAGCTTGCCGTCGAGGCCGATGGCCTCGGTGCCCTCCTCGTCGGAGTAGCCGAAGACGCCCACGGCGTCGAGCCGGCCCTCGACGAGGAAGCGCTCGAGCTCGGCGACGTCGTCCTCCGTCTCGCCGGGGAAGCCGAGGATGACGTTGGTGCGGAAGCCGGCCGTGGGAGCGAGCGAGCGGGCGCGCTCGATGAGGGCCAGGAAGTCGTCGGTACCGCCGAAGCGGCGCATCCGGCGCAGCAGCGTGGGCGACGAGTGCTGGAAGGACAGGTCGAAGTACGGCGCGACGCGCTCCGTGCCGGCGATGACCTCCAGCAGGCCCGGCCGCAGCTCGGCCGGCTGCAGGTAGGCCACCCGCACGCGGACGATGCCGTCGACGGCGGCCAGCTCCGGGAGCAGCTTCTCCAGGGACCGCAGATCGCCGAGGTCCTTGCCGTACGACGTCGAGTTCTCGCTGACCAGCACCAGCTCGGTCACGCCCTGGGAGGCCAGCCACTGCGCCTCGGAGAGCACCTCGGCCGGAGGACGGGAGACGAACGCGCCGCGGAAGGTGGGGATCGCGCAGAACGCGCAGCGGCGGTCGCAGCCCGACGCCAGCTTCAGCGCCGCGGACGGGCCGGCGGCCAGCCGCTTGCGGCGCAGCCAGTCGTGGCCCGGGATGACCGGCGCGTCCGCGGCCGCCGTGGCAGCGGTGCGCTGCACCGGGCTGATCGGCAGGAGCGTGCGGCGGTCGCGCGGGGTGTGCGGCACCAGCGGTCGGCCGGCGAGCACGTCGTCCAGGCGGTCGCCGATCGTCCCGTAGTCGTCGAAGCCGAGGACGGTGGCCTCCGGCAGCGCGCCGGCCAGCTCGGAGCCGTACCGCTCGGCCATGCAGCCGACCGCCACGACGGAGGCGCCGGAGTCGGTCGCCGCGAGGATGGCGTCGACGGAGTCCTTCTTGGCCGTCTCGATGAAGCCGCAGGTGTTGACCAGGACCGCGTCGGCGCCGTCCGCGTCGTCGACCAGCTCGTAGCCCTCGGCGGCCAGCCGGCCGGCGAGCTCCTCCGAGTCGACCTCGTTGCGGGCGCAGCCGAGGGTCACCACCGCGACCTTCCGGGCAGGGTGGGGCGCGGCTGTCACCCGGCCATCGTAGTCGGCGTTCAGGGCCGGGACGGCGCGGAAACGGTGTCCCCCGTCTCAGACGTCCCCGCCGCCGCCACCCCGCAGGGTGAACAGCACCGACTCCAGCTCGTCGGGCTTGATGAGCACGTCGCGCGCCTTCGAGCCCTCGGACGGCCCGACGATGCCGCGGCTCTCCATCAGGTCCATGAGCCGGCCGGCCTTGGCGAAGCCGACGCGCAGCTTGCGCTGCAGCATCGACGTCGAGCCGAACTGGCTGGTGACGATGAGCTCCACGGCCTGCACGAGCAGGTCGAGGTCGCCGCCGATGTCCTCGTCGATCTCCTTCTTCTCGCCGGCCGCCGCGGTGAAGACCTCTTCCCGGTACTCGGGCTCGGCCTGCCGCTTGGTGAACTCGACGACCGCCTCGATCTCGGTGTCGGACACGTACGCGCCCTGCACGCGCATGGGCTTGCCCGCGCCGATCGGCAGGAACAGCGCGTCACCCATGCCGATGAGCTTCTCCGCGCCCGGCTGGTCGAGGATGACCCGGCTGTCGGTGAGCGACGACGTCGAGAACGCCAGCCGCGAGGGCACGTTGGCCTTGATCAGACCGGTGACGACGTCGACCGACGGCCGCTGCGTCGCGAGCACCAGGTGGATGCCGGCCGCACGCGCCTTCTGCGTGATCCGGACGATCGACTCCTCGACGTCCCGCGGGGCGACCATCATCAGGTCGGCGAGCTCGTCGACGATCGTGAGGATGTACGGGTAGGGCTGGTACACCCGCTCGCTGCCGGGCGGCGCGGTGATCTCGCCCTTCTCGACCTTGCGGTTGAAGTCGTCGATGTGCCGGACACCGGTGGCCCGCATGTCCTGGTAGCGCTGCTCCATCTCCTCGACCAGCCAGGCCAGCGCGGTGGCCGCCTTCTTCGGGTCGGTGATGATCGGCGTGATCAGGTGCGGGATGCCGTCGTAGGGCGTGAGCTCGACCATCTTCGGGTCGACCAGGATCATCCGCAGCTGCTCGGGCGAGGCCCGGAGCAGCAGCGAGGTCAGCAGCGAGTTGATGCAGCTGGACTTACCGGCACCGGTGGCACCGGCGACGAGCAGGTGCGGCATCTTCGCCAGGTTGGCGCAGACGAAGCCGCCCTCGATGTCCTTGCCCAGGCCGACCAGCATCGGGTGCGGGTCCTGCTTGGCCGCCTGCGAGCGCATGACGTCGCCCAGCGACACCGTCTCGCGGTCGGTGTTGGGCACCTCGACGCCGACGGCCGACTTGCCCGGGATGGGCGCCAGGATCCGGATGTTGTCGTTGGCCACCGCGTAGGCGAGGTTCTTGGTCAGCGCGGTGATCTTCTCGACCTTGACGCCGCTGCCCAGCTCGACCTCGTACCGGGTGACCGTCGGGCCGCGGGTGAAGCCGGTGACGGCGGCGTCGACGTTGAACTGCTCCAGGACGCCGGTGATCGCCTCGATCGCGACGTCGTTCGACTTCGAGCGGGCCCGCGGCGGCGTGCCCGGCCGCAGGATCGACAGCGAGGGCAGCACGTAGTTGCCGGCGACCGGCTGGATGGACAGCTGCTCCGGCTCCGTGATCGGCGGCAGGTCCTCCGGGGGCGCCGTCCGGTCCACCACCGGCGGGCGGGCCGCCGGCGCCCGCAGCTCGGTGTGCTCGGGCTCCGTCGTGAGGGTCGCCTCCGGGGCGGCCTCGAAGGCGGCGTGGTCGATGGGGCCGGTCGTGAGGAGGTCCTCGTTGACGGCCTTGCGGCGGCCGCGCCGGCTCGTCGGCTCCTCCTCGTCCTCGTCGTCGTACTCGTCGTACTCGTCGTCGTAGTCCTCGCCCCGGCCCAGCAGCCAGTCACCGAGGTCGCCGAGGCGCTGCGGGATCTGGTGCACCGGGGTGGCGGTGATGACGAGGACGCCGAAGAAGGCGACGAGCGCGAGCAGGACGACGGCGACGGCCATGCCGACGCCCGCCTCGAGCGGTGCGCCTACCCCCCAGCCGATCAGGCCGCCGGAGCCGGTGATGCCCGCCTTCGGGTCGGAGGGCGTGCCGACGAGCTGGGCGATGCCGAGCACCGACGCGACGGCGCACAGCCACCCGATGGCCAGCCGGCCGCGCGCCTCGGGGCGGGGCCCCCGGCGCAGCAGCCGCAGCGCGGCGAAGAAGAGGACGACGGGCAGGACCATCACCAGCGACCCGATGACCCAGCGCACGCCCTGCGTCAGGCCGGCGCCCACGGGGCCGATGCCGTTGCTCCAGGCCGCCGCGCCGAGCACGACCGCCAGGCCCAGGACGGCGAGGCCGACGCCGTCCCGGCGGTGCTCGGGCGCGAGCGGCTCGGCTTCCTCCGGGCGGGCGACCGAGCGGGCGAGACCACCGGCGCCGCGGGCGAGCAGGTTCCAGCTGCCGGAGACGACGCCCCAGAGGCCGGAGGACTGCTTCTTCTTGGCAGCGGGACGGCGGTTGGCGGTGGAGCGCTTGGCGGCCGGCCGCTTCTTGCTGGCCGTCGATCCCGACCGGCTGCGGCTGGCCGCCGGTCGACGCGTCGACGTGGTGCGGGCAGGCATGTGTCGGACGGTAATCGCCTCCAGGGCCCGATCCGGGCAGGCCGGAGCACGTGTCCCCCCGGGGCCCTAACGTCACAGGCATGGTTTCCGCTGCCCTCCCCCACGGTTCCTGGCCGACCCGCATCACCTCCGAGCTGGTCGTCCGAGCGGCCGCCGTGCTCGGCGAGGTCGTCGTCGACGGGGGCGACGTGTGGTGGTCGGAGTCCCGGCCGGCCGAGGGCGGCCGGTCGGTGATCGTCCGCCGGGCGGCCGACGGGACGGTCACCGACGTCCTGCCCTCGCCGTGGAACGCCCGCACCCGGGTGCACGAGTACGGCGGCGGCGCCTGGACGGTGTTCGGCGGCACCCTGTGGTTCACCGAGTTCTCCGACCAGCGGCTGTACCGGCTCGATCCAGGCAGCGGCACCCCGGTCGCCGTCACCCCCGAGCCCGCCGTCCGGGCCGGGGTGCGCCACGCGGACCTGCGCGTGCAGCCGGACGGCAGCCTGCTCGCCGTGCGCGAGACGCACCCGGCCTCCGGAGGCGCCGTGGAGGTCGTGAACGAGCTGGTGCGCATCGGTCCCGACGGCAGCGACGTCCTGGTGACCGGCCCCGACTTCGTCTCCGACCCCCGCCCGTCACCGGAGGGGGACGCGCTGGCCTGGCTGCAGTGGGACCACCCGCACATGCCCTGGGACGCGGCGCGGCTGGTCGTGCGCGGCGGCGACGGTCGCGAGCACCCGATGGCCGGCGGGGACGGCGAGTCGGTCGTGCAGCCGGTCTGGGGCGATGACGGCACGCTGTGGTTCCTGAGCGATCGCACGAACTTCTGGTCGCTGTACCGACGTCGTCCGCACGGCGAGATCGAGCTGGTGGCCGACGTGGGCAGCGACATCGGCGGCCCGCAGTGGCGGTTCGGGTCGAGCCGGTACGCGCTGCTGCCCGACGGCCGGGTGGCCTTCGCCTACGGGCGCGCCGGCGCCGACCGGCTGGCCGTCCTCGAGGACGGCGGCGTCCGCGAGCTCGACGTGCCGTGGGGCACCTTCCGCTACGTCCAGGCACAGGGGACGTCGGTCGTGTGCCTGGCCGCGAGCCCGTCGAGCGAGCCGGTGGTGCTGCGGGTGGACGTCGACAGCGGTGAGCAGGAGGTGCTGCGCCCGGCGCGCGACCTGAAGCTCGACGCCGCCTGGTTCTCCGTGCCGGAGCACGTCACCTTCCCGACCGAGGACGCCGGGACGGGGATCGGCGAGGCGCACGCGCTGGTCTACCCGCCCACCAACCCGGAGGCCACGGCGCCGGACGGCGACCTGCCGCCGCTGCTCGTGGTGGTGCACGGCGGTCCGACGGCCGCCGCGGTGCCGGTGCTGAACCTCGACGTGCAGTACTGGACCTCCCGCGGCTTCTGCGTGGCCGACGTCGACTACCGCGGCTCGGTCGGCTACGGACGCCGGTACCGCGACGCGCTGCAGGGCCGGTGGGGCGTGATCGACCTGGACGACGTCGTCGCCTGCGCCCGCTTCCTCGCCGGCAGCGGACGCGTCGACCCCGCCCGGATGGCCATCCGCGGCGGCTCGGCCGGCGGGTACACGACGCTGGCCGCGCTGAGCATGCGGCCGGGGGTCTTCACCGCGGGCGCCAGCCACTACGGCGTCGCCGACCTGGGCGCGCTGGCCGCCGAGACGCACAAGTTCGAGTCCCGCTACCTCGACGGGCTCGTGGCGCCGTGGCCCTCGGGCCGGGCGGTCTACGACGAGCGGTCGCCCATCAACCACGTCGACGCGTTCGACACTCCCCTGGCGGTGTTCCAGGGCGACGAGGACGCGGTCGTGCCGCCGGACCAGGCCGAGGCCATCGTGGCGGCGCTGCGGGAGAAGGGCGTGCCGCACGCCTACCTGCTCTTCGCCGGCGAGCAGCACGGTTTCCGCAGGGCGGAGAACATCCGCGCCGCCCTGGACGGCGAGCTGTCCTTCTACGCGCAGGTGTGGGGCTTCGACCTGCCGGTCGAGGAGGGCATCACGCCGATCGAGGTGTCGGCCGGTCGATGAACGTGCGCCCGGCCCGCGAGGACGACCTGCCGCGACTGCGCGACATCGAGTGGGCAGCGGGCCGCGCGTTCGCCGACCTGGGGATGCACCTGGTCGCCGACGACGAGCCGCCGTCCCTGGACACGCTCCAGGGGTACGCGGATGCCGGCCGGGCTTGGGTGCGCACGGACGACGAGGACCGTCCGGTGGCCTACCTGCTGGCCGACGTGGTCGACGGCTGCGCGCACCTGGAGCAGGTGAGCGTGCACCCGGATCACGCTCGTCGCGGACTGGGGCGCGAACTGGTCGACCGGCTCCTGGCTTGGGCGCTCGAGCAGCACCTGCCGGCGATCACCCTGACCACGTACGTGGACGTGCCCTGGAACGGCCCGTACTACGAGCGGCTCGGTTACCGCTTCCTCGACGAATCCGAGCTCACGCCGGGCGTGCGGCGGATCAGACGGGCAGAGGCCGATCGCGGCCTCGACCGCTGGCCCCGGGCCGCGATGCGGCGGGAGGTCAGACCTCCAGAACCGTCGGGATGATCATCGGGCGGCGGCGGTGGGTGTCGGACACCCACTTGCCGACGGTCCGCCGGATGACCTGCGACAGCCGGTGGGAATCGATCTCGTCGTCCTGGAGGGCCCGCTTGAGGTTGTCCTCGACCAGCGCCAGCACCTCGTCGAAGGCGGCCGGGTCGTCGGAGAAGCCCTTGGTCGACAGGTGGACCGGCCGCACGATCGTCCGCGTCGAGGGTTCGATCACGACGGTCAGCGCCACGAACCCCTCGTCGCCGAGGATCCGGCGGGCCTGGAGCGACTCCTCGCCGACGTCGCCGACGTTGAGCCCGTCGACGTAGACGTTGCCGATCGGGACGCTGCCCACGATCGAGGCCTTGCCGTCGACGAGGTCCACGACGACGCCGTCCTCGGCGAGGATCACGCGGTCGCGGGCCATGCCGGTCTCCTCCGCCAGCGCCGCGTGTGCGCGCAGGTGACGCCACTCGCCGTGCACCGGCATGAGGTAGCGCGGCTTGGCGACGTTGAGCAGCGTCCGCAGCTCGCCGGCCGGCGCGTGACCGGAGACGTGCACCCGTGCCGTCTCCTTGTGCACGACCGTCGCGCCGAGCCGGGCGAGGCCGTTGATCACCTTGTAGACGGCGGTCTCGTTGCCGGGCACCAGCGACGACGCGAGGACCACGGTGTCGCCGGCCTCGATGGTGACCTGGTGGTGGTCGCCGCGCGCCATGCGGCCGAGCGCGGAGAGCGGCTCGCCCTGCGAACCGGTGCTGACCAGCACCACCTGCTCGGGTGGCATCGCCGCGGCGTCGTCCAGCGACACCATCAGGCCGGGCGCGACGCGGAGCAGGCCGAGGTCGCGCGCCACCCCCATGTTCCGCACCATCGAGCGGCCGACGAACGCCACCTTGCGGCCGTGCATCTCCGCCGCGTCGAGCACCTGCTGGATCCGGTGCACGTGGCTGGCGAAGCTGGACACGATCAGCCGCTGGGTGGCCCGGCGGAAGACGTCCTCGAGCACCGGGCCGATCGACCGCTCCGGGGTCACGAAGCCGGGGATCTCGGCGTTCGTCGAGTCGGCCAGGAGGAGGTCGATGCCGGTGACGCCGAGCCGGGCGAAGGCGCCGAGGTCGGTGAGGACGCCGTCCAGGGGCAGCTGGTCCATCTTGAAGTCGCCGGTGTGCACCAGGACGCCGGCGGGCGTGTGCACCGCGACGGCGAGCGCGTCGGGGATCGAGTGGTTCACCGAGATGAACTCGCAGTGGAACGGCCCGGCGACGTGGTCCTCGCCGGCCGCCACCTCGACCAGCGTCGGGTCGAGCCGGTGCTCGCGGAGCTTCGCGGCGACCAGCGCGAGGGTGAACCGGGAGCCGACGAGCGGGATGTCCTCGCGCAGCCGCAGCAGGTACGGGATCGCGCCGATGTGGTCCTCGTGCCCGTGGGTGAGGACGACGGCGGTGATGTCGTCGAGCCGGTGCTCGATGACCCCGAAGTCGGGGAGGATCAGGTCGATGCCCGGCTGCTCGGCCTCGGGGAACAGCACGCCGCAGTCGATGACGAGCAGCTTGCCGTCGAACTCGAGGACGGCCATGTTGCGGCCGATCTCCCCGAGCCCGCCCAGCGCCATGACGCGCAGGCCGCCGGGGGGCAGCGGGGGCGGCGCCTTCAGGTCCAGGTGCGGCTGGGTGACCTGACCACTCACAGCGCGACCCCGCCCGCCACCAGGTCCTTCCGCAGCTGCGCCACCTGCTCGGGGGTGGCGTCGACGAGCGGCGGCCGGACCGGCCCCGACGGCAGGCCGAGCTGGCGCAGGGCCGCCTTCGCGAGGATGACGCCCTGGGTGCGGAAGATGCCGGTGTAGACCGGCAGCAGGCTCTCGTTGACCGCCCGCGCCTTGACCAGGTCACCGGACTCGACGGCGGCGATCAGCTCGGCCAGCCGCGGGCCGACGACGTGCCCCACCACGCTGACGACGCCGACGGCGCCCAGCGCGAGCAGCGGGAGGTTGAGCATGTCCTCGCCCGAGTAGTAGGCGAGGTCGGTGCGGGCGAGCGTCCAGGCGACGGCGCCGAGATCGCCCTTGGCGTCCTTCACCGCGACGATGTTGGGGTGCTCCGCGGCGCGGACCAGCGTCTCGACCTCGATGGGGATGGCCGACCGCGGCGGGATGTCGTAGAGCATCACCGGCAGGTCGGTGGAGTCGGCGACCGCGGTGAAGTGCCGCAGCAGGCCCTCCTGCGGCGGCCGGTTGTAGTACGGCGTCACGACCAGGAGCCCGTGCACGCCGAGCGCCGCGGCCGACTGCGCCTTCTCGATGGAGTGCGCGGTGTCGTTGGTGCCGACGCCGGCGATCACGGTCGCCCGGTCACCGACGGCGTCCATCACCGCCTCGAGCACGGCGTGCTGCTCGCCGTCGCTGATGGTGGGCGACTCCCCCGTCGTCCCGAAGACCACCAGCCCGTCGTGCGACTGCCGGTCGACCAGGTGCGCGGCCAGTTCCTGCGCGCCGGCGAGGTCGATCGTGCCGTCCTCGGCCAGCGGGGTCACCATCGCCGTGAGCACGCGCCCGAAGGGCCGGGCGGGGTCGCTGGTCATGGGGAGAATCTACCCAGCGGCGCCGACGGGTCCCCGGTCGTACTCCGACACCGCGTACCGCAGCCCGGACGACGACGAGAACTCCCAGCCGGTGTCCGGGGTCCGCGAGACCAGCCGCCACTCCGGCCCGAGCGCCGGCGCCCAGGTGTCGCCCTCGACGGTGACGTCGACGTCGGTGACCACCAGGCGGTCGGCGTGCGACAGGAAGGCGGCGTAGACCGCGCCGCCCCCGATCACCCAGAGCGGCTCGTCGCGCGCCAGCACCTCGTCCACCGACCCGGCACGGTGCGCCCCCTCCCCCGACCAGTGCGGGTCGGAAGTCAGGACGACGTTCGTCCGACCGGGCAGCGGGCGGAAGCGCTCGGGCAGCGACTCCCAGGTGCGACGGCCCATGACGACCGTCGAACCGGTGGTGAGCGAACGGAAGAGCTTGAGGTCCTCGGGGAGGTGCCAGGGCAGGCCGCCGGAGGCCCCGATGACCCGCTCGCGGGCCTGCGCCCAGATGAGTGCGATGGTCACACCGCCACGGCCGCCCGGATCGCCGGGTGGGGGTCGTACCCGTGCACCGTGAAGTGCTCGTAGGTGTAGTCGAACAGGGACGGCGCGGGCGCCAGGTCGAGCGTCGGGAACGGCCGGACCTCGCGGGAGAGCTGCTCCCGCACCTGGTCGACGTGGTTGCTGTAGATGTGGCAGTCGCCGCCCACCCAGACGAAGTCGCCGGGGGCGAGGCCGACCTGGTCGGCGATCATGCGGGTCAGCAACGCGTAGCTCGCGATGTTGAACGGGACGCCGAGGAACATGTCGGCGCTGCGCTGGTACAGCTGGCACGAGAGCCGGCCGTCGGCCACGTAGAACTGGAAGAACGCGTGGCAGGGCGCCAGCGCCATGTCGGGCAGCGCGGCGACGTTCCAGGCGGAGACGATCATCCGGCGGGAATCGGGGTCGGAGCGCAGCGTCTCCAGCAGCTGGGCGATCTGGTCGACCTGCCCGCCGTCGGGGGTCGGCCAGGAACGCCACTGGACGCCGTACACGGGACCGAGCTCCCCCTCCGGGGAGGCCCACTCGTCCCAGATGGTCACGCCGTTCTCGCGCAGCCATCCGACGTTGCTGTCACCGCGCAGGAACCACAGCAGCTCGACCGCGATCGACTTGAAGTGCACCTTCTTCGTCGTCACCAGCGGGAACCGCTCGGACAGGTCGTAGCGCAGCCGCTCGCCGAACAGGCTCACCGTCCCGGTGCCGGTCCGGTCCTCCTTGGGCGTCCCCTGCTCGAGGATGCGTCGCAGGAGGTCCTCGTACTGGGTGTCGATCGGTGCGCCGTCCACGGGCCCGAGACTACGTCCGGGGACCGACGGCCCGGGAGGCACGGACACCACCTGCACCACCGGTCCGACGGCTACCGGCAGACTCCCGGCCGTGGAGTGGTGGCAGACCCTGCTCGCCGTCGTCGGCGGCCTGCTGCTGGTCTGGGCGGTCGGCCTCGCGATGCTGTGGCGGGCCCGGCCGGAGGACCTCACGGTCCGCGAGGCGCTCCGCCTGCTGCCCGACCTGGTCCGGCTCGTGCGCCGCCTGGCCGCCGACCGGTCCCTGCCCCGCGGCGTGCGGATCCGCCTCTGGCTCCTGCTGGCCTACCTGCTGTCCCCGGTCGACCTGGTGCCCGACGTCGTCCCCGTCCTGGGGTACGCCGACGACGTCGTCGTGGTCGCCCTGGCCCTGCGGTCGGTGGTCCGGAGGGCGGGCAGCGACGCCCTCGCCGCCGCGTGGCCGGGCGGCCCGGCCGGGATGGCCGTCGTCCTGCGGCTGGCCGGGCTGCCGGCCGGCTCAGGCCCCGAGGTCGGTACGGACCGCGCGTGAGGCACCGAGCAGGTCGGCGGCCAGGTCGCCCGCCCCGGTGACGACGACGTCGTCGAGCTGCAGCCAGTCGGCCATGAGCCGCAGCTCGTCGGCGAGCTCGGCCGCGACGACGGGCCGTGCGATGCCCTCCTCGCCGTGGACCGCCTGGACCCGCAGGACGCCGGCCTTCCGGTCGGCCTTGAGGTCGGCGCGCGCGACCAACCGGTCGTCCAGCAGGAACGGCAGCACGTAGTAGCCGTGCACGCGCTTGGCCGCCGGCGTGTAGATCTCCAGCCGGTAGCGGAAGTCGAAGATCCGCTCTACGCGCGGGCGCTCCCAGACCAGGGAGTCGAAGGGGCTGAGCAGGGCCCGGGCACGGATCCACCTCGGCCGGCGCGCCCCCGGGTCCAGCCAGGCGGGAGCCCCCCAGCCCGCGACGTCGACGGGCACCAGCTCGCCGGCGTCGGCCAGCTCCTCGATCGCCGTGCGCGCGGCCGTGGGCTTGAGCCGGAAGTAGTCCCGCAGATCCCGCTCCGTGGCGACGCCCAGGGCACGTGAGGCGACCCGCACGAGCTCCCTGACGGCGTCGGCGGGCTCGGGCGTGGGCGTCCGCAGGACCTCGGCAGGTAGCACCCGCTCGGTGAGGTCGTACACCTTCTCGAAGCTGGTGGTCCGGTGGGTCGCGGTCACCGCCCCGGTGAAGAACAGCCACTCGAGGGCCACCTTGCCGGCGTGCCAGTCCCACATCTCGCCGGACCGCTCGCGTGGGCCCTCCAGCAGGTCACCGGCCTTGAGCGGCCCCTCCGCACGGACGCGGTCGAGCACCTCGGCCACGAAACCGGGCCGCTCGCGCTGCAGCCGGACCATGTTGCCCCACGCGTGCTCCTCGGCCGCGGCCATCCGCCAGCGCAGGTGCGGCTGCAGCCGCACTGGCAGGAACGACGCCTCGTGCGCCCAGTACTCGAAGATCGCATGGCGACGGGCCGTCAGGTCGTCGAGGGCGGTGCGCGGGTAGGCCCCGAGCCGGCTGAAGTAGGGCAGGTAGTGCGAGCGCGACAGGACGTTCACCGAGTCGATCTGGACGACCGCGAGCCGCTCGGTGACCCGCCGGAGCTGGCGGGTCCCGATGCCCGCGGACGGCCGCTCATCGGCGAAACCCTGGGCGGCCAGGGCGATCCGCCGCGCCAGACCTGCCGGCAGCTTCTCGGGAACGCTCACGGCTGGTCATCGTGCCGGTCGGGTCCGACATGCCGCCCGCTGGGCCGCCCGATCAGGTGGGTTCGAGGGGTGGCGCCCCGGCGTCCCCGCCGGGCGACGGGCGTCGCCGGGCCCGCGACTCGGCGGTGATCACCCAGGCGACGGCGCCGATGATCACCGCACCGCCGACCAGCACGTTCGAGGTGAGGGGCTCGGCGAGGAAGATCGCGCCGAGCGCGACGGCGACGGCCGGGTTCACGTACGCGTACGTCGTCGCCAGGGAGAGCGGCGCCCGCGCGAGCAGCCAGACGTAGGCGCTGTAGCCGAGCACGCTGCCGACCAGCACGAGGTAGGCGAACGCGACCCACGCGGACGGTTCGGTCCCCGACAGCTCCAGCCGGCCCCACTCCCCGCCCAGCGAGCCGAGGACGACCATGGCGGTCCCGCCGGCGGCCATCTCGACGACCGTCGCGGCGAACGGGTCGGCCGGCATCGGCCGCCGCGTCGCCAGCACGGTCCCGACCGACCACAGCAGCGAGGACAGGCACACCAGCAGGAGCGGACCGAGCTCCGCCGCGCCGCGTACCCCGGGCAGCAGGAGGACGGCGACGCCGACCAGCCCGATCAGCAGGCCCGCGACGGTGGCGCCCGAGGGCCGGTCGCGCAGCAGCGCGCGCAGCAGGACCACCCACAGCGGCGTCCCTGCGATGAGCAGGGCCGCGAGCCCGGAGTCGACGTCCTGCTCGGCGACGGCGACCAGCCCGTTGCCGCCCACGAGCAGGAAGAGCCCGGTGACCGCGGCGGTGACGAGCTGGACGCGGGACATCGCGAAAGCCGCCCGGCCGCGGACCAGCAGCAGGGCGGCCAGCAGCACGAGCCCCGCGAGCAGGAAGCGCGTGCCCATCCCGAGGAACGGCGGGAGGCCACCGTCCACGACGTACTTGATGGCCAGGTAGGTCGAGCCCCAGACCAGGTAGACGGTGCCCAGCGCGACGAGGACGCCGGCCGTCACCGGCCGATCGACGACGGCGCCCCCGGGGGCGGAGCGGGGCGCGGCGGTGGTCACGCGTCGATTCCAGCACCCCGGCGGGAGGGGTCGGCCGGCGCCTCCCCGGCGCACCTAGGCTGCCCGCGTGGACCCGACCTCGACGTTCCCCCGCCTCACCGGGCGGGCCGACGTCTCGGTCCGGCCGGCGGTCCCGGAGGACGCGGCGGAGATCGCCCGGGTCCAGGAGGTCACGTGGCGGACCGCCTACCGGGCCGTGCTCCCACCGGCGGTGCTCGACGGCTGGGACGCCGACGCCGCCCAGGCCACCTGGCGCTCCGCGGTCGCCGCGCCACCCACGCCGGCCCACGGCGTCCTCGTGGCCCTGGAGCGGAACTCCCTCGTGGGCTTCGCCGCCTACGGCCCCGCCGAGCTCACTGCCGGCGAGGAGCCCGACCCGGCCGGCCCCACGACGGAGGTCGGCACGCTCCTCGTCGAGCCGCGGTGGGGCCGCCGTGGCCACGGCAGCCGGTTGCTGGCGGCGGTGAGCGACCTCGCCCGGGCCGGTGGAGCCGCCCGGCTGCAGGTGTGGCTCCTGGAGGACGACCGGGCGTCGGCGACCTTCTACGAGTCGGCGGGGTGGGAGCCGGACGGCTGGGCCCGGACGCTGGACACCGGCTCGGACCCGCTGCGCGAGATCCGCTGGCACGCGCTGCTCGACGAGGAGGGTGCACCGTGACGTTCGAGGGATTCCCCGACGAAGGCCTGGTCTTCTACGAGGGTCTCGAGGCGGACAACACGAAGACGTACTGGACCCGCAGCAAGAGCGCCTACGAGGCGCACGTCCGCGGTCCCCTGCTGGCGCTGCTGGAGGAACTGGGCCCGGAGTTCGGGACGGCGAAGGTGTTCCGCCCGTACCGGGACGTGCGCTTCAGCAACGACAAGACCCCGTACAAGACGCACCAGGGCGCCGTGATCCACCCCGAGGGGCGGGCGAGCGCCCTGTACGTGCAGATCTCCGCCGACGGACTGCGGGTGGCCGGCGGGTGCTGGCGGCTCGAGTCGGACCAGGTGGCCCGGTACCGGCGGGCCGTGGCCGACGCCCTCCAGGGGCCGCGCCTGGAGACGGAGACCGACCGCCTGTCGGCGGCCGGATGGTCGATCGACGGCGAACGCCTGGTGCGGGTGCCGTCCGGGTTCGACGCCGACGCTCCGCGGATGGACCTGCTCAAGCGCAAGTCCCTGCACGCGAGCCGGGCGTGGGAGCCGACGGACTGGCTGCACACGCGCCGCGCGCTCGACGAGGTGCGGGACGCATGGCGCGACCTGGCGGCGCTCAACGCCTGGCTGGACGACAACGTCGGCGCGACGACGAAGGAAGCCGCCCGGCGCCGCTGACCCTTCATGCTTCATCGAGATAAAGCCCGGAAGGTCGGGGGAACGCCGAAGGGCCCCAGCGTGTGCTGGGGCCCTTCGGTAATGGTTGTCCGGCGGCGTCCTACTCTCCCACCCCGTCTCCAGGGCAGTACCATCGGCGCTGAGAGGCTTAGCTTCCGGGTTCGGAATGTTGCCGGGCGTTTCCCTCTCGCCATGGCCGCC